>JAZNPQ010000029.1:0-21065 GCA_045589735.1 Eubacteriales bacterium
AACCAAAAGTTCCTTTTTTGTTGGTGCCGGCGGTGGGGGTCGAACCCACACGGTGTTGCCACCAACGGATTTTGAGTCCGTCAAGTCTGCCAATTCCATCACGCCGGCGCGTACTGTAAGATTATATCACAACTATACCAAAAAAGTCAATAGCTTTTAAAAATAAAAATGAAAAGTATTGCTACTTTTCATTTTCATATCTCTTTATAAAATAATTCCACCGCCGTAAAGCAGCTCGTCTCTGTATATTACGGCAGACTGTCCCGGTGCAGGCGCGCGTTGAGGCTCGTCGAAAACTATTCTCAAACGACCGTCGCCCATATCGAAGATTTGCGCCGACGCAGGTGTGTGCGCGTATCTTATTTTTACATAATATTTTTCATCAAAGGAAAACGCTTTCGATATATTAGCAGAGTGTACCGTTATCTCTTTTGTAAACAGCTCTTCGTTGCGACCGAGCGTTACGGTGTTTTTTTTTGCATCTTTTGATAAAACGTACATAGGCTCACCAAACGCAACGCCAAGCCCTTTGCGCTGTCCAACGGTATAGTGAATAGAGCCTATGTGCTTTCCTATTACGTTACCGCTTTTGTCAAGATAATCACCGTTTTGAATTTTTATATTGGGTGTGCTTTTCACTATAAATGAAGCATAATCACCGTCGGAAATAAAGCAGATATCCTGACTGTCCTTTCGTTCCGCGTTTATAAATCCGTTAGCCGCCGCGATCTCTCTTATGACGGATTTGGTCATATCTCCAAGCGGAAAAAGGGAAGCGTTTATTTGTTTTTCGTCAAGCTGCCACAGCACGTAGCTCTGATCTTTTTTTGAATCAGCGGCACATTTTATAAGTGTATGACCGTTGACATTTTCTTTTCTTGAATAATGACCTGTAGCGATGCCGTCAAATCCGTGCTCTAACGCATAATCAAGGAAAAGCCCGAATTTGATTTTTTTATTGCAGGTAACGCAAGGATTGGGGGTTTCTCCGTTAATATAAGAAAGACAAAATTCTTTTTTTATAAGCTCGTCAAACTCGTTTCTAAAATCAAGAGTTATATGCTCGATTCCTATTTTTTTGCATATCTTTGCGGCGTCCTCGGCGTCTGAAGCATTGCCCGACAAAAGCATCGTCGCGCCAACAGTCTCATATCCGTTCTCTTTTAATTTTAATGCGGCAACGGCACTGTCAACACCGCCGCTCATTGCACAAAGTATCTTTTTCATATTCAACCGTTCCACGAGAATTTCGTAAGCTCGCCCGAGTCAAGTAAGCCTTCATAATTTCGTTGCCTTAAAACCTCATAAACCGCAATCGCTGCCGAATTTGAAAGATTCAGCGACCGCAGATGATTCCTCATAGGTATTCTGACAGTTCTTTCGGGGTTTTTATATAACAGCTCCTCGGGAAGTCCTTTCGTTTCTTTTCCAAACATTAAAAATACCTTTTGAGGATATTCTATCTCTGAAAATCCTTTCGGTGCTTTCGTCGAGAAATAATACACCTCGGCATCGGGATTTTTCGCATAGAAATCTTCGATGTTTTCGTAATACGTGATATCAAGCTGATGCCAATAATCAAGTCCCGCGCGCTTAAGCTTTCGGTCGTCTATTTCAAAGCCAAGCGGCTTTATAAGATGGAGCGACGCACCGACAGCCGCGCAGGTTCTTGCTATATTTCCCGTATTTTGCGGTATCTCGGGTTCAAGTAAAACTATATTTATATCCATTTCGTCTCCATAAATTTTTATTATAGAACAATTATAACACAGACGGTGTTTTTTTGCAATATCTTTAAGTCTCTTACTAAAAATATCAGGTTTTCTAATAAAATTTACAAAAAGGTCGTGCATTTTATCTTAATATGTAGTATAATAAAGTGATAGACTATATTTTTTGAAAGGTAAATATAAAAAATGGGACTTATAAATGCAATTTTCGGTACTTACAGTGAGCGTCAGATAAAAAAGATAAAAAAGCTTGCTCGTCAGGTCGATGCTCTTTCGGATAAATACGGCGCTATGTCAAATGACGAGCTTCGCGGAATTACCGCTCTTTTAAAAGAGCGTCTTAATTCCGGTGAAACGCTTGACGATATTTTGCCCGATGCCTTTGCCGCTGTAAGAGAGGCGGATCACAGAGTTCTCGGCAAGCGTCCGTTCTTCGTTCAGATAATGGGTGGTATACTTCTTCATCAGGGAAGAATTGCGGAAATGAAAACAGGTGAAGGAAAGACGCTTGTTGCAACAATGCCTGCATATCTTAACGCCTTAGCTGGTCATGGTGTTCACATCGTAACGGTAAACGATTATCTTGCAAGACGTGACAGCGAAGAAATGGGACGTGTGTATGAGTTTTTAGGTCTCACGACAGGTCTTGTTGTTCACGGACAGAGCAGAGGCGAAAAGCAAGCCGCTTACGCCGCCGATATCACATACGGAACTAATAACGAATTCGGATTCGACTATCTTCGTGACAATATGGTTGTTTACAAAGAGCAGATGGTTCAAAGAGGTCACGCTTTCGCTATAGTTGACGAGGTTGACTCCATACTTATTGATGAAGCCAGAACTCCGCTTATCATTTCGGGTGAGGGTGAAGAGTCTACAGACATGTATGAAAAGGCTGACAAATTTGTTTCTCGTCTCAAAAAGCTCGTTATAAAGGAGCTTGACGAAAAAGAAAACCACGACTCACTTGATGCCGACTATATCGTATACGAAAAGCGTAACAATGCTGTTCTGACTCCGTTGGGTGCTAAAAAAGCCGAGAGCTTTTTCGGTGTTGAAAATTTCACGGATTCTGCTAATACCGAGCTTGCGCACTACGTAAATAATGCGATACGCGCCCACGGATGTATGCACAGAGACCAGGACTATATAGTTAACGACAACGGTGTTGTTATCGTTGACTCCTTTACAGGACGTCTTATGCCGGGACGCCGTTATTCCAACGGTCTGCATCAGGCAATAGAAGCAAAAGAACACGTTAAGGTTCAGAAAGAGAACAAAACACTTGCAACGATAACCTTTCAGAATTTCTTCCGTATGTATCATAAGCTTTCGGGTATGACGGGAACCGCTCTTACAGAGCAGGAGGAGTTCCGTGAAATATACGGTCTTGACGTTGTCGAGGTCCCGACAAACAAGCCTATGGTGCGTATAGATGCTCCCGATAACGTTTATAAAAATACGCGCGGAAAATACAACGCAATAATTGAGCAGATAAAGGAATGTCACGAAAAGGGTCAGCCTGTTCTTGTCGGTACTATCACTATTGACAAATCAGAAGAGCTTTCGGCAAAGCTTAAACGTGAGGGAATAAAGCATAACGTTCTCAACGCAAAATATCACGAAAAGGAAGCCGAAATAGTTGCGCAGGCGGGCAGACTTGGGGCTGTAACGATTTCTACTAACATGGCAGGACGTGGAACCGACATTATGCTTGGCGGTAATCCCGAGTTTATGGCAAAAGCAGAGATGCGTAAAATGGAGATCCGCGAGGACCTTATTGCCTCAGCTACCGGTACTGCTGAGATTGACGACGAGGACGTAAATGAAGCTCGCAGAATATTCAGAGAGCTTTACGAGAAGTACAAGGAGCAGATAGAGCCGGAAGCGAATAAAGTCAGAGAAGCAGGCGGACTTTATATAATCGGTACAGAGCGTCACGAAAGCCGACGCATAGACAATCAGCTTCGCGGAAGATCGGGTCGTCAGGGAGATCCCGGCGAATCCAAATTCTATCTTTCGCTTGAAGACGATCTTATGCGTCTTTTCGGTAGCGAACGTATTTTGAGTATTGTTGAGCGTCTCGGACTTGAAGAGGATATGCCGATAAACGCAGGGATACTTTCTAACTCAATCGAATCAGCTCAAAAGAGAATTGAGGATAACAACTTTAAGCGCAGACGCGACGTTATCACCTACGATGATGTTATGAACCAACAGCGCGCCATCATTTATAAACAGCGCGGCGAGGTTCTTAACGGAGAAAATGTTTCCGAAACTATTCTTTCAATGATACGTTCTACAGTAGAAGAAACCGTTGAACGCTTTACGTCGGGAGATTCTTCTATGGATTGGGATCTTGTCGGTCTTAAAAATTATTATCTTGGTCTTATAACAGAACCGGATGATTTCGATTACTCGGACGATGAACGCAAAAAGCTTAAGAAAAACGAATTTACCTCAATGCTAGTTGACCGCGCTGTCAAAAAATATCACGAAAAAGAAGAAATGTTCGGCGCTGAGACATTCAGAGAGGTTGAACGTTCTGTGCTTCTTCGAAACGTTGATAAGCGTTGGATGGACCACATCGACGCTATGGATAATCTTAAGAGTGAGATAGGTCTTCAGGCGTACGCACAGCGCAATCCTGTAAACGAATACCGTATTGCGGGCGCCGAAATGTTTGACGAGATGATAGCAGAAATTCGTGAAGGTACTGTCAGAATGATACTCTCCATTCTACCGAGAGAAAAAGCAGTCGAGCGCGTACAGGTGGCAAGAGCTGTAGCCGAGGGCTTTTCGGGCGGTCAAAGAAGACGAAAGGTTACTGTCGCGCCTCAGCAAAAGCCAAAGGGTATCACAATATCGGGTAAAGAGAAGATAGGAAGAAACGAGCCGTGTCCGTGCGGTTCGGGTAAAAAATATAAAAACTGTTGCGGCGCAAACCCGGGAGTAAACAGCTGATATGGGATTCGGTATACTTTTCATAGGATATATCGCGGCGTATATAATGTCACTTGCCGGAGCGTACGGATGCTTTCCTGCAATAATCGGATGTGTGGTAATGCTGTACGCTCTTACTAAGCTTGTTGACTATGAGCCGTTTTTCAAATATGCGTTCTTTTCCTTGATTCTATTGACACTTTGCGTAGGGTATCGACTTTTCGATGAAGTAACAGTTATGTTCGGCTCTCATTTGCCGTGGTTCCTCGGACACAATGCAACCAAAACTGTTTTTGCCTACGGAAAAGTACTGTCTGATCTGCTATTCAATTCGATGTTATTCATCGCTATATATAAAATAGCTAAAGCAACAGAGGTCGAGAAGATTCAAAAGTCTGCTATAAGAAACGTGGTTTTCTTTGCGTTGTATTCCGTATTGAGCATAGTAATTGAGATATATCCTAACAGATATATTTTTATGGCTGCGATGATAGTTAATCTCGCGACTGTCATACTGAACTGTGTTTGTATATGCTCTTGCTATATGCGTATATGCGACGAATCCGACAGGGATATGACCGCGAAGCGCTCAAAAATTGAGGCGGTCAATAAATTTCGCGATGAATTTGACAGAAGAGAAGAAAAGGCAAGAGAGGCTCACAAGGCCTATCATATGCAAAAGATACACAAACGGCTTGACAGAATAGAGCAGGGTAAGAAGCATAGTCAAGCTAAAAAGAAAAAATAATCGGAGGGGAGCAAAAAATGACAGACCCACAAAACAAAAGAGCGAAAAAAATGGGCTTAGGTCTTATATCGGCAGGCTTTATATTCTTCTTCTTTCCTGATTTTACCGTGCTTGATATTCTACCTGACATTATAGGATATATTCTTATTTCTGTCGGGCTTACAAGGCTTTCCGATATGTACGACGAATTTACCGATACAAAAAAAGCATTTCATCGACTTATTTTGTTCGGAATTGCAAAAATACTCGGAGTGTTTATAGTTTATCTTTTCAGCGACGGAAATGAACAGCCGACAACCATACTTACGACCGTATTTATTCTTGCAGCTGCGGAGTGTTTACTTTTGATACCTGCATACTTAAAATTTTTTAATGCTCTCGTTCACGCAGCAACAAGACTTGACGGTAAAGCAATATTTGAAGGTCCAAAAGGCAAAACAGGCTATGCGGATAAAATAAAAACGTTTACGGTATCATTTGTTGTAATAAAAAATCTGTTGTGGTTCTTGCCAGAAACGCAAGCACTTGCAGTAACCGACAACTTCCAATCCTACAATTACAGTAGGTACGATTTTATAAATCATTTCAGACTTTTGAGTATGATAATAATATTGGTCGTCGGTATTATTTGGCTTGCAAAAATAAGAAAATATATGTCCTCAATAATAAAGGACGAGCCTTTTATGGAACGTCTTTTTGATAAGTACAAAACCGAAATACTGCCTGACGCTTCAATATTAGCAAAAAGAAAGTTGAATCTCGCGCTGTCAATGTTTATGATAGGCGCGATACTCTCGATAGATTTTTATATTGGGGGAAACGAAGGCTTAAATATTATACCGGACACACTTTCGGCAATATGCTTTTTCCTTGGCAGTGTGATGCTTGCCGATAAGACGAGCAATATAAAGCTACCGGCTGTTTCTTTGTCGGTGATTTACGGTATAGTTTCGGCTGTATCGTATTGGCTTTCATACGATTTTTCGCAGAAGCATCATCCTTTTGATGTTTCAAGAAAGCCGGCCGCTTTTCAGTATTGGAATACGCTGTTTGCTCTTTCGGTCATTGAAGCTATACTTTTTATATCAACAGTTATAGTTATATGTTTGCTGATTTACGAAAGCGTAAAAAAGAACACCGGGTATACGCCTGTACACGCAACTATAGATCCCTTGGCAAGAGCAGCGGAGCTTCACAGAGCTGTACGAAATATGTTGACAGTTTCTTGTGTATTTGGCGGTCTTTCCGCAATAGGCACAAGCTTTCGAGTATACGCATTTTCCATCTACTCGATTGCCGAGGTCTCGTGGTTAATAGAATTTACCGTAACAGCAATATTTGCGGGAACGTTTATATTTATGCTTTATAAAATCAAAGAAAAAGCGGAAGAAAAATATCTGTTTTCGTAATAATATACGCGCTTTTTGCAAATAATTATCTTGTAATTCCCGATGAATTATAAAGTATCGCTGAATTATAAGGAGATAATTATGTCAAACAACAAGAACAACCAGAATCAGAACCAGAATCAGAACAACAATAAGCAAAATAACAATCAAAATCAGAAGCAGAACAACAATCAGAATCAGAACAATAACCAGAAGCAGAACAACAGATAACTATCTGTTTATGAATTTTGGATCCGCCGCCCAAAAGGGCGGCGGAAATGTCAAATAATACATAGAAAGCAAAAAAGATATGTCAGACTTAAATAAGAGATATTTAAATGCAAAAAAAGAGCTTTTCAACGTAGTTTACGGAAAGCTTAACGATAAACAAAAGGAATCCGTCTTTTCGGTAAACGGACCATTACTCATACTAGCCGGAGCCGGAAGCGGAAAAACCACCGTGCTTGTAAATAGAATTGTCCATATTATAAAATACGGCAACGCATATTTTGATACAAGAATTCCCACACACCTGACCGAAGAAAAGGTTGCTTCTCTTGAAGCCGCGAAAAATTTATCACTTGAAGAAATAGAAGCCATTTTACCCGAATTTATCAGCGACCCGTGTCCGCCGTGGCGTGTTCTTGCCATCACCTTTACCAACAAAGCAGCAAACGAAATAAAGGCGAGACTTTCCTCAGCTCTTGACGATCCTGATGCTGCAAATATGATTTGGGCAGGAACGTTCCATTCAATGTGTATGCGAATACTCAGAGCGAATGCGGCAGAGGCAGGTCTTTCTGACGGCTTTACGGTATATGATACTGACGACACAAAAAAGGCTGTACAGGCATCTATGAAGGCGCTGAATATTGACGAAAAAATGTTGCCGCTAAAATCCGTTGTCAATGCCATAAGCCGAGCAAAAGAAAAGCTTTGGACACCCGAAATGTATGCTTATGAAGCAGGGCAGGAATACCGTTTCAAGCTCATATCTCAGATTTATAAAGAATATCAGTCACGGCTTAAGGGCTCAAATGCGCTTGATTTTGACGATATAATTATGAGAACCGTGACACTTCTTCGTGATAACAGAGAAATAAGAGAAAAATATTCGGAACGCTTCAGATATATAAGCGTTGACGAGTTCCAGGATACAAACGAGGCTCAGTTTGCCCTTGTTGCGCTTCTTTCATCATATCACAGAAATATTATGGCGGTCGGTGACGACGATCAGAGTATCTACCGTTTCAGAGGTGCAACCGTTGAAAATATTCTCGGATTCGACAAGAGCTATTCGGATGCAAAGGTCATAAAGCTTGAGCAAAACTACCGATCGACTCAAACAATACTTACCGCGGCAAATGACGTTATATCTCACAACGAAGGCCGTCGCGGAAAAACACTTTGGACAGACAACGGCGACGGAGAGAAGATACACGTCAGAAAGCTCGATAATCAGGAAGCCGAGGCAAGATTTATAGTTGATACAATAAGTAAAAAGGTTTCGCTTGAAGGGAAGCAGTACCGCGATTTTGCAGTACTTTGCAGAACGAACGCTCAGGCAAATACGCTTGAAAACGTGTTCGCAAAAAGCGGTATGCCTTACCGTATACTTGGCGGAACAAGATTCTCTGACCGTAAAGAAATACGTGATATCGTTGCATATCTTCAACTTATAAACAATCACAACGACAGAGAACGACTGCTTCGCATAATAAACGAGCCAAAGCGTAAGATAGGTGACCGTACGCTTGATGCGATATCTCAGATCGCGCTTGAGCTAAACTGTTCTATGTTCGAGGTTATAGAAAACGCAAATCTGTATCCTGCGCTTTCAAGAAGCTCATCGAGCCTGCTTGATTTTGCTTCACTTATAAACTCACTTTCGGCAAGAGCGAAGGAAACAACCCTTGATGTTTTTGTACGTGATGTCCTTGAACGTTCGGGATACCGTCAGATGCTCATAGACGCAGGTCCTGCGGAAAAGGATAGGCTAGACAACCTTGATGAATTTGTTTCGGGCGTTATTGAATATATGAACCGAACGGAAGAACCCACACTTACGGAATTCCTTGAAGAAAACGCACTTGTTGCCGACGTTGACCGTTACGACGAGACCGCAGACGCAGTCGTGATGATGACAATACACAGCGCAAAGGGACTTGAATTTCCGATAGTATTTCTACCCGGAATGGAGGACAACATTTTCCCCGGAATACAAGCCTCTTCCGATCCCGAGGAGATGGAAGAAGAGCGACGACTTGCTTACGTTGCAATAACGAGAGCAAAAAATGCGCTTTATATACTTCATACCTCCACAAGACTTCTGTTTGGTCGGACTATGATGAACCCACCGTCAATGTTTTTGAGAGAAATATCGACGTCCTTACTTGATACTGAGGAAGTACCGCTTTCATTACGTCAAAGAACAACACAGAGTGCCGCAAAAGTATATTATTCTGAAAGTCGTCCCACTTCAAACAATCTTACAATAAACAGAAAGCCCGCCGTACCGCAGGCATCTGGCGCGCAGTCAAAAACATTTGAACCCGGAGATATGGTTCAGCACATGTCGTTTGGACGAGGAGAGATAATTTCGGTAAAGAAAATGGGTTCAGATATACTTTATGAAATTATATTTGAACGTGTCGGAACTAAAAAGCTCATGGCAACCTACGCGCGTCTTAAGCCTGCTGATAAATAACCTGAGAGGTGATTTGCTTGAATAAGATAAAGAACTTTTTTAAGAAAATTTTCGTCGGCATATACGGTATAGACAACCTGTATTTTGTTTTATTCGGTATTGCGCTGGTACTCATACTGATAAATGCTTTTGTCAATCATTTTTTGCTTTATGTACCAATAGTTTTAGTGTTGTTTTTTATGATATTCAGGGCTTTATCACATAATCATTCTGCAAGAAAACGTGAAAATTATATGTTTTTTAACTTTTTTCGCAAATCAAGATCCTTTGTCAGATTACAGGTCAAAAGATTCAAAGACAGAAAGACTCACGTTTATAAAAAATGTCCGAAATGTCATACCGTTGTAAGACTTGAAAAAGCAAAAGGCAAACGCTCAGCGGTTTGCCCAAAATGTCAGAGTCAGTTTATGATAAAATAAAAGTACAACCGAGCAATGCTCGGTTGTACTTTTATTTTATTCGGTAATTTTTAGAGGGAAGGAAGCTGCGATCAAGCGTCTTGCTGCTTTGACATCCTCAACCGCACCGTCAGCGATAAGCTGAAGTGCGAGGTTTCCTATAGCTGTCGCTTCGGTAACTCCCGTTACAACTCTACGCTTCGAATATTCGGCTGTAAGCTCGGTGAGATACTCGTCCTTGCTTCCGCCACCTACGATATATATTGTATCGTATTTGTTTCCGGTTATCTTTTCGATTCCGTCTGCTGCCTTTGCATAAGCGGTTGCGAGACCGTGATAGATAGCGCGAACTGTGTCTGCGATGTCGGCGGGCTTATCAAAGCCAAGCTCAACAAGCTGTTCGTTTATTGCGTCTATCATACTGTCGGGAGCAAGGAAACGCTCGTCGGCAACATCGGCAATACCTGCGTAGGTGCTGTTCTGTGCCATTATCATAAGCTCTTGGAAGGAGTACTTCTTGTTAAGCTCACGTCTGACTGACTGTATCATCCAAAGCCCCATTATATTCTGAAGAAAACGAACGGTACCGTTTACTCCGCCCTCATTTGCAAATCCCTGAGATTCGGAAAATTCATCGGTATAAGGAACGGTTGTCTCAACGCCAAAGAGTGACCACGTGCCACTGGATATATAAAGCGGAGCGTCATCGGGAGCAGGAACAGCTACGACCGCACTTGCAGTATCATGGCACGGGGGAATAATAACCTTGCAGTCAAATCCTGCAATTTCGGGCTTAAGATTACCGACAGTTTCACCCGGCTCGTAAAGCTTGTCAAACAACTTTCGCGGAAGTCCGAGCTTTTCTATCATTTCATAATCCCAATCACGTGTATGAACGTCAACAAGACCTGTTGTGGACGCAAAGGTATATTCGTTCATTCTAACACCGGTCAGAAGATAATTGAGATAGCAGGGAATAAACAGCATAGATTCAGCATCAGTTATTCTGCCGCTTTTTTTATCCTCATACATCTGGAAGACAGTATTGAAGCTATGCTCGGCTATACCTGTTTTGCTGAACTGATCTCTCTTTGAAACTATAGAATAAACCTCGTCCATAACCGAAAGAGTTCTGCTGTCACGGTATGCCATAACACCGTCAACAAGCTCTCCGTTCTTATCAAGAAGCGCGTAGTCAACTCCCCAAGTATCTATTCCGATAGTCTGAGGAATTTTTCCTATTTCAGAGCACTTACGGATTCCGGCACAAACATTTGCAAAAAGGCTGTCGGTATCCCAATAGAAATGTCCGTTCTTCTCAATATATCCGTTATCAAAGCGGTATATTTCTTCAAGAAGAAGCTTTCCGTTCTCAACGTGTCCAAGAATATGACGACCGCTGGAAGCGCCAATGTCTATCGCAAGATAATATCTCATTGTCTGTTCTCCAAAACCTTCTTTTCGTAGTCGCAGACCTTCTCGAACCAAGCCATACCTGCATCAACACCTACGCGGTTGCAGTATTCTTCCCAAACGTCGCCGAAGGGAAGTGTCTTGATCTCCTCTCCGAGAACCATAAGTCTGGAGTGATTTTCAGCATCCTGAAGAGCCTTCATTTCATCATTGGGGCAAAGGAGAGCGTAAAGAAGTGCCTTCTGCATTGCTCTCTGACCTGTTACCCATGCGGCGATACGGTTGATGCTTGCGTCAAAGTAGTCAAGACCGATAAGCACGCGGTCTGTTGCGTTGTTTCTTACGATTTCCTTTGCGATCTCCTTGAGCTCGTCCTCGAAAAGAACTACGTGGTCACTGTCCCAACGAACAGGGCGTGTAACGTGAAGTGCTACGTAATCAGAGAAAGCGAGAAGCGAGGGTATCTTGTCGGAAACGACCTCGGTCGGATGATAGTGACCGTTGTCAAGCAGGCAACAAATATTGTTCTTTGCAGCGTAGTTCTGATAGAACTCGTTTGAACCTACAGTGAAGCTCTCAAGACCGATACCGAAGACCTTACTCTCAACAGCGCAGATAACGTCATCGTAACGCTTTGCAAAGATCTGATCAAGAGAATCTTTCAGTCTGAGACGGGGAGAAAGCCTGTCTGCGGGAATGTTTTTGTATCCGTCTGCTATCCAAAGATTGTAGAGAACCTTGTCACCAAGCTTCTGTGCTATGTAATGTGCGGTCTCCATGCAGGAAATACCGTGACGAATCCAGTATGCGCGTACTTCTTCATCGGGGCTCGACAGTGTAAGTCCGTCCTTTACCATGGGATGAGAGAAGAATGTCGGGTTGAAATCAATCCCAAGATTGTTCTTCTTTGCGAATTCGATCCAAGCATCAAAATATTCGGGCTTTATACAATCACGCGAGATAGTCTCGTCTGTGATAGCATAAATTGCGTGAAGATTTATGCGCTTCTTGCCGGGCATAAGAGAAAGAGCGAACTCAAAGTCCCCAAGAAGCTCTTCGGGAGTATTTGCTCTGCCGGGATAGTTACCGGTCGTCTGAATACCGCCAGTGAGAGCCGAACGTGACTCAAAGCCGAGAACGTCGTCACCCTGCCAGCAGTGAACCGATACGGGAATACCCGCAAGTGTATTAATTGCAGCCTCGGTATCAACACCGATAGCAGCATATGCCTTTTTTGCATCAATGTAGTTTGCCATAAAAGCCTCCAAAAATAAATATTTACTCTAATATTTTACACTAATATTTGAAATAAGTCAATAAGATTTTTAAGAATTCTTTAAAAATAATGCTCTTGTTGACAAAATAAATTCAATGTGTTATTATAAGCAGTATATAATCCAATTTTTTGAGAGGTATTATGACACAAAAAAGAACAATTATAATTTTGACTGTTTTGGTCATACTGTGTACGATTTTAATATTTAGTTTTTCGTTAAAAAGCAGAGAAGAGTCGGCACAAGACAGCAATTTCGTCGTGAGCATAATAAAACCAATCATCGAAAAAGTGTTTGGAAAAGCGCCCGAAAATCTTGGCCTTATAATCAGGAAGCTCGCCCATATGACCGAATTTTGTATTCTCAGCGTTTTAACGGCGTTGCTTGCGGTAAAAATATATAAGTACAAAAGCAAAGCGCTGTTCGGATATGCAATGTTTTACGTTTTGGCTGTCGCGGTTTCGGATGAGTTTATACAGTATTTTTCCGGAAGAGGAAGCTCGGTCGTTGACGTTGTTATTGATTTTTCCGGCGCAACCATAGGATTTTTGATTGTATACTCAATTTATTATTTCATACCCGCAATACTCAAAAATTTAAAAGAGTCAAAAAAATAAAAATACACATAAAATTGCCATTCATAAAATATCTCCGATTGAAAATAATAATAGCAGAGTTCGCGAGAAGCGGCTCAATTATCATAGATATTTGAATGAGGAATCGGCATGAGCCGCTTTCTCAGAATAGGAGAAATCAATATGGCAAGCAACAAGGCACTTGTTCCTGAAGCAAAAAAGGCTCTTGAGCAGTTCAAGATGGAGGCTGCAAACGAAGTCGGCGTTACACTGAACCAGGGCTACAACGGCGATCTTACTGCACGTCAGGCTGGCTCTATCGGCGGTCAGATGGTTAAGAAGATGGTCGAGAAGTACGAAAACGATATCAAGTCGAAATAAGTACGCTTTATTATTCCTTTAATGTCCTTTACGGATAAAAAGGCGGGTCCCTCTGAAATATCGGAGGGACCTTGTTTTTCATAAAAAATTGAAATATTATTAAATGGGGATTGAAAAAAAGATAAATATATGATATAATACGTAGTAATTTAATTATTGAGAGGTAAAAAACATGTCAAACTACAAAATCGATACAAAATGCATACAGTCCGGTTATAATCCGGGGAACGGTGAACCGCGTGTTCTTCCTATATATCAAAGCACTACCTATAAATACAACTCATCCGACGAGGTAGGCGACCTCTTTGACCTTAAGGCAGAAGGACATATGTACTCAAGAATTTCAAATCCCACGGTTGCCGCGGTCGAGAAAAAAATAGCAGAGCTTGAAGGAGGAACAGGCGCAATACTATGCTCATCCGGTATGGCTGCTATTCTTCTTGCCGTACTTAATATTACAAAAGCCGGACAGAACATAGTTTCGCTTGCTTCGATATACGGTGGCACGGTAAATCTGTTTTCTGTAACGCTCAAACGTTTTGGTATTGATGTAAGATTTGTGACTGCGGCGATGTCCGACGAGGAAATTCAAAAACATATAGACAAAAATACACGTATGTTCTTTGGAGAAACCATCGCAAATCCGGCACTTGATGTGCTTGATTTTGACCGCTTTTCGAAGCTTGCACACCGTAACGGAATTCCGTTCGTGGTTGACAATACCTTCCCGACGCCGATCCTTTGCCGTCCCTTTGAGCTTGGCGCGGATATCATCGTCCACGCTACAACAAAATATATGGACGGACATGCAACAGTCGTTGGCGGTTGCGTTGTAGACGGCGGTAAATTCGACTGGTCAGCAGATCCAATACGTTGGAGTGAGCTTAACGATCCCGATCCTTCTTATCACGGTGTCGCTTACGTAAAGCAGTTTGGAAACGATGTCGCATACATAACCAAGGGAAGAGTACAGCTTATGCGTGATTTCGGCATTCCTATGACAGCAATGAGCGCGTTCTTACTTAACCTCGGACTTGAAACACTTCATCTTCGCATGGAAAGACATTGTTCCAACGCAATGAAGGTCTCTGAATACCTTTCGGCTCATGACAAAGTTGAGAGTGTTTCTTATCCCGGTCTTGAAAGCGATCCTCAACATGAGCTTGCAAAGAAATATCTCCCGAACGGTTGCGCAGGAGTAATTTCGTTCGTTATCAAAGGTGGAAGAGATGCCGCCGTAAAGTTTATGGATTCTCTTAAAATGGCTGCAATAGTCGTTCACGTTGCAGATTCTAGAACAAGTGTACTAAATCCCGCATCAACGACACACCGTCAGCTAACAGACGAGCAACTCGTGGCCGCAGGTATTCCTTCCGGTCTTGTCAGACTTTCGGTTGGAACGGAGCATATTGACGATATTATAGCAGATATTGAGCAGGCTCTGCAAAACGTATAATTAAGGAGACACAAATGCCCATAAAAATACCTAACCTTCTGCCGGCAACGCAAACCCTGCAGAATGAAAATATCTTCGTTATGACCGAAACACGCGCCATAACGCAGGATATACGTCCGCTTCATATACTGTTGCTTAATTTGATGCCGAAAAAAATAGACACAGAAACACAGCTTGTCCGTCTTCTCGGCAACTCTCCGCTTCAGGTTGACCTTACTTTGCTTCAAACGGCAACCCACAAAGCAAAGCATACGTCTGCCGAGCATATGCTCGCGTTTTATAAAACCTTTGACGAAATATCCGACAGACGTTTTGACGGAATGATAATCACAGGTGCGCCTGTTGAGCAGCTCGAATTCGAGCAGGTTGAATATTGGAATGAGCTTTGCGAAATAATGGAGTGGAGTAAGACGCACGTAACAAGCACGTTCCATATCTGTTGGGGTGCGCAGGCGGGTCTGTATTACCATTACGGTATAAAGAAATACCCACTTGATAAAAAAATGTTCGGAATCTTTCCGCACACGGCTGATTATAAACGTTCTATATTGCTTCGCGGATTCGATGATGTGTTTATGGTTCCTCATTCGAGACACACAACGGTTTTGCGAGAAGATATAGAAAAGGTTCCTCAGCTTAAGATACTTGCAAGCTCGGAAGAAGCGGGAGTTTATATCGTTTCAACAGAAAAGGGAAGACAAATATTCGTAACGGGGCACTCCGAATACGATGCGGAAACTCTTAAAGCGGAATATCTGCGCGATAAAAATGCAGGACTTCCCATTGAGATTCCGAAAAACTATTTCCCGAATGATGACGACACAAAGGATCCTATAGTAACTTGGCGTTCTTGCGCAAACCTGCTTTACTCTAATTGGCTTAATTATTTTGTATATCAGACAACGCCTTATAACATAAATGATATACAATAAAAAATAATTTTAATTTTTTCAAAAATCCTATTGACAAATGCTGTGGGATGGTGTATAATATGACACGTTGCGGCATTAGCTCAGTTGGATAGAGTGCCTGGCTACGAACCAGTAGGTCGGGGGTTCGAGTCCCTCATGCCGCGCCACGAAAAAAGCACTTGCAATCGCAAGTGCTTTTTTCGATAAAAGGGAGGGCAACAATCATGGAAATTATATTTGAAATACTTTTTGAAATATATTTGGAACTTATGATGTTCGTTGTACCCGAAGAAAAAGCAACTTCTAAAAAATACCGAATTATAACGATAATAATTGCTACGTTGAGTCTTTTTGGTATTTTAGTGCTATTTTTTTGGGGAATCGTGCTGATTGAAAGAGGCAGACTTATCGGTGTTCTTCCTATTACCGCAGCGGCTGTTTTATCAATACTTCAAATCGTTGCGGGATTTATTTTACATGAAAAAAAGCATAAATGAAGCCAAGTCACTAAGACTTGGCTTCATTTATGCTTTTTTTATCTTTACATTTT
This sequence comes from Eubacteriales bacterium, assembly GCA_045589735.1. Lineage (GTDB taxonomy): Bacteria > Bacillota > Clostridia > Oscillospirales > CAG-272 > RGIG3994. The sequence goes on from JAZNPQ010000029.1 coordinate 16,475, forward strand.
CACCGTCAACATAGACCGATACCGTGTCTCCGCTGTTTATCTGTCCGCTTAGCATAAGATTTGAAAATTCATTTCCTATAAGTGTTGTTACCGTTCGTTTAAGCGGACGCGCACCGTATTTTTCGTCTTTCCCGACCGACGCGGCAAATTCAGCAACGCCGTTTTCAAAAATCAATTCGACGCCAAGCGATTTGGCGCGCAGGGCAAGATCTTTCAGTATATTTTTTGTTATTTTTACGAGGCTTTCGTCCGAAAGAGAAGAGAAGTATATCACTTCATCTATACGGTTCAAAAATTCAGCGCTGAACACTTTTTTTAATGCAGACATGCTTTTGTCTGTGCTTGTAGAGCTATTTTCTGAGGTAAATCCAAGTAATTTTGTCATAGGCTCGTCACTTCCTATATTTGACGTCAGTATGATAACGGTATTTTTAAAATTACATACACGCCCTCTTGAATCGGTCAGCTTTCCGTCGTCAAGTATCTGAAGAAGAATATTAAAAATGTCGGGGTGAGCTTTTTCTATTTCATCGAAAAGCACTAAAGAGTACGGATTCCTCCGCACACGCTCGGTAAGAATTCCGCCGTCATCATATCCTATATAACCGGGTGGTGAGCCTATAAGCTTTGATACGCTGTGCTTTTCCATAAACTCGGACATATCAAGTCTTATAAGCGCAGTTTTGCTTCCGTAAACAGTTTCTGCAATCGCCGTTGCAAGCTCGGTTTTTCCGACACCGGTAGGCCCCAAAAAAATAAATGAACCTATAGGTCTGTGCGGATCCGAAAGCCCGACTCTCCCTCTTACTATGGCTGACGATACTGCTTTTATTGCGTGATCCTGACCTATAATTCTTCTTTTCAGCCTTGATTCAAGCTCTAAAAGCTTGTTGCTTTCGTCGGAATTTATCTGACCTATAGGTATTCCTGTCCACTGTGATACCGTTTCTGCTACGTCGTTCGCCTTAACAGTAAGGATATTTTCATCAAGCTCGGTATTCCATTCATCTCGCTTTCTTTCATATTCCGTACGTAGCCTGTGTTCTTTGTCGCGTAGCTCTGCCGCACGTTCAAAATTCTGAGAGATTATAGCCTCCTCTTTTTCACTTATAATATTTGCAAGCTCTTCTTCGTCTGATTTTACGACAGTCGGGAGGGTTGAATTCGTTATTCTTACGCGCGCGGCGGTTTCGTCTATTACATCAAGCGCTTTGTCGGGTAAAAACCTATCATTAACGTAGCGGTCGGAAAGAGAGACGGCGGCGCGTATTGCTTCGTCACTTATCTTTAGCTTGTGATGAGTTTCATATTTGTCGCGTAAACCGAAAAGAATGGTCTCGGTATCGCTTGAGGTAGGCTCTTCTACCGTGATAGGCTGAAAGCGGCGCTCAAGTGCTGAATCTTTTTCTATATGGCGTCTGTATTCTTCGACTGTAGTCGCGCCTATCATTTGCATCTCACCTCTTGCAAGAGCAGGCTTTATTATATTTGCGGCATCGACAGCTCCCTCTGCCGCGCCCGCGCCGATTATCGTGTGAAGCTCATCTACAAACAATATTATCTCGGGACGTCTTGACACCTCCCTTAATATGTTTTTCATTCGTTCCTCAAATTCTCCGCGGTATTTTGCACCGGCAACCATTGAGCAAAGGTCAAGAGAAATTATGCTTTTGCCAAGCAGGTTTTCGGGAACGTCTCGTGATGCAATACGTCTTGCAAGTCCCTCTACGACCGCTGTTTTACCTACGCCCGGTTCACCGATAAGGCATGGGTTATTCTTTACTCTGCGAGAAAGCACTTGTATAAGTCTTGCGGTCTCTTCGTCTCTCCCGATAACAGGATCTATTTTACCGAGCTTCGCTGCCTCTGTCAGATCACGCCCGTAGCCCGAAAGAACAGAAGCTTGTTTAGTATCGCTTTTTATGCTTTTAGGGGAATTGTTTTTTGCAAAACGTTCATTACCGTTTTCGATAAAGCTCAACACTTCATTCTTAATATCCTCGATCTTGATATCACAGCTTTCGAGTATCTTTATAGCTACCGCGTTTTTTTCATTTAATAGTGAAAGCAAGATATGTTCTGTACCGATATAGCTTTGAGAATGTCCCGACGAGATCGTATGCGATTCCTCAATTATCTTTTTGACACAGGGAGTCATATCGTCAGCGCCTACGTTGCTTATGTCACCTTTACCCGAAATATTTATAACCGACGCACGTATACGGTCAGGTACTATTCCGTTTTTTATTAAAATTCTTGAAACAGCGGAATCGGTCTCCGACGAAAGTCCGAGAAGAATATGCTCTGAACCGACATACGTGTGTCCAAGTCTGCGTGCTTCATCGAGCGCCGTAGTCAGTACGTTTCGAGCTTTTTGGGTAAATCTTGTGTTCATAACGGTCTCCGTTTTTACTATCATTAAATAATAGTCTTGACCGTTTTTTACTGTTTATAATCACGCGACGTAAAATTATACTGATTTGCAATAGAATTCCAGGTAAGTACGTCGGTGTTTCCGGTAATGGGAAGGGAATTACGCATTTGAAAATCCTTTACAGCTTTTTCTGTTGATTCGTCATATATTCCTGTTCTCGAAACAGGCTCAAAGCCGTCGTATCTTGACTTAAGCTCTTCGAGCATATATTGAAGGATCTCTACAAGAAACAAGCTGTCGCCAAGAGTTAACGTATAATTGTTTGGCGTACGTGGAAAGGGAGCTATCATAGTTGGCACGGCGTTATCGTCAAGCGATTCAAGATATTTAAGAAAAATAAGATCCCACGTCGTTTTATCTGCAATTCCGGTTTCTTTAAGACCGTATTTGCGCTGGAAGCTCATAATTGCGTTTTGAGTATCCCTCTCAAACACACCGTCAACAGGCACGAGAGGAATATCCTCATCAAAATACGCAAGCTGTCTTAAATATTTTTGAAGATTAAATATAGCGTCGGATTCATTTACATAACCGTTATTCATAAGCTTAACCTCCTATCTCATATCCCGGATACTGTCCCTCGCCGAGTCTTGCTCCGATATACATATCTGAATACACCTCGGTTATCTTGTTCCAAAGCTCAGCGTCAACAACTCCGTTGGGTGTAAATCCAAACAGAGTTTCAAAAGCTATGACCGCGTCTTCTGTAATATTTCCGAAAAATCCCGTAGGCGTTATAGACGGTATTTCGGAATAATACTGCGAGATAAAATTGAGATACTCCTGAAGCAGACGAACCGCCTCGGAATCAGAACCGTAACGCAGGGTAACCCCCGGAAAGGGAACTGTAACACCTTCGGTATATTTTAAGGGTATAGTCGATATAAAGCTCAAATAGTTGTTATACATTGTCGTCCATGTTTCTATACCTACAACACCGTCAACCGGGAGTCCAAAGGTCTGTTGCAGGTCTCTCACCGCCGCTTCGGTCGAAGCTCCGAATATACCGTCTATTGCCACGGACGGTATCGTATTGTAGTACTGCGACAAATAGTTGAGATAATACTGTAGGTTTGCAACACCTGTACCTGTGTCACCGAGTCTTAATACTTCAGGGAACTGCTCCGTGACCTCTTCAAGTGATATGCCTTCGGAATCGATTTCATTCAAGCGCTTTACAGCATTGTATATCTGAAGTATTTTATACCATGTCGCTTGACCGACAACACCGTCCTGCGTAAGTCCGAAGGTGCGCTGAAATTCTCTTACGGCATCCTCTGTGTCATATCCGAAAACGCCGTCGGGAATCGCTATTTTCGGAATGTTCGGATAGTTGTTTGAAATTCTGTTGAGACGAAGCTGAAAGGTTCTTACGTAATCATCTGAAATTCCTATGCGCAGAGGTACAGGCGGTGCGGATTCCTCTATATTTTCAATAGGTACGTCGGTTACTATCGTTATATCGTCACCGTAATAATTTCTGAGAATGTCTATAGTGTCAAGCCCACTTTCGGCAAGCTCTACCGAGCCCCATTGAGAAAGTCCGTCACATATTACCTCATCTCCGTCACAGTATGCCGCAAAAAGAGGTTCAACGTTATCTCCTCGGCGTATGTAGCTGTTAAAAAGCTGTCCGACAAGGTCGTTTATGTTATCGAATATCTCTCTGCCATTGACAAAGGATTGGTCTATTGATGTTGAATTCGTGATATCAAAGTCGTAGCCTCGCGCGCGGTAATATTCTGTATATACGCGGTTGAGTGTATAGCTTATTTGCGCAAGAATATTGGCGCGCAGAGCGCTTTCGGGCCAAGTAGGATATATTTCACTTGACGCAACATTTGCAATATAATCGGCAAAGGGTATAGTAACATTTGCTGCCGCCGCGTCGGGTCTGCCGAGGTGTACCGTTATGGTTTCGGGAATAACAGGAATGTTTGCTGAATTCATTGAAATCCTCCAAAAGCTCAAAGATCCGGATTTTCGCCTTCAAAAAAGCGATTGCTGTCAATAGCAAATCTGTCGGGAATACCATTTTCGGGAAGAGCGACAAGCTCGGCTGTCTGCATTGCGTTGATTCCCTCAAAAACGGGAACGCCGTAATAATACTGAGTGTAATATCCGTCACTTACGACCTCGACATTATAAGTATAAAAC
>JAZNPQ010000030.1:0-5539 GCA_045589735.1 Eubacteriales bacterium
CATGGCTACGATCCGACTTGCGCGGCGTTTACAACGAGGAGGAAAGCAAGAAATATATCAAGGTCATCGCCGAGACCGTCCCCTCCGCCGCAAACGTACTTGACTACGCCAAGATCGTCAGGGAAAAAAGCCTTCTTCGCTCGCTGATCGGCGCCGCTGACGAGATCAGGGAGACCGCGTTCTCCGCACAGGGAGACGTCAAGGACATCATCGACAGCGCGGAAGCAAAGGTCTTTTCCATTGCACAAGGAAGCGAATCCAAGGGCTTCGTCCACATCCGTGAAGCCATCAGCCGCACCTACGAGCGTCTCGACCTTCTCGCAAGAGACAAAGATGCCGCCTCCGGTACGCCCACGGGCTTTTCCGCGCTTGACCGCACCATCGTCGGTCTGGGCGAGGGCGACCTCGTGCTCATCGGCGCGCGACCCGGTATGGGTAAAACGAGCTTTGCGCTCGGTATTGCCGCAAACGTCGCCATATCGTCGGGTAAGAAGGTCTGTATCTTCTCACTCGAAATGTCGTGTGAACAGATCGTTACGCGTATGCTCTCGACCGAGGCAATGGTCGACAGCCACCGTTTCCGTACGGGAGATATGTCAAACGAGGACTTCAAAAAGATAGGAACTGCCGCGACAAAGCTCGCGGGCTGCGATATACTTATCGACGACTCGACCGAATCGACCGTCACAAATATGCGCGCAAAGCTCCGCAAGGAAATGAATAAGACAGACAAAAACGGTAAAAAATCCGAGCTTGGTCTCGTTATCATAGACTATCTCGGACTTATGCAGAGTGATAAGCGTATCGACAACCGAGTTAACGAAATGGGCGATATCTCGCGTTCACTCAAGGTTTTAGCAAAGGACTTCAACGTACCGGTAATCTGTTGCGCACAGCTTTCGCGTAAGCCCGAGGGCAGACCCTCGCAGAAGCCGATGCTCTCCGACCTTCGTGAATCGGGTGCTATCGAGCAGGACGCCGATATGGTTATGTTCCTCTACCGTGAGGACTACTACAACGAGGAAATAGACAAGGAATCCGGCTCGCTGATAGCAGAGGTCGTCGTTGCAAAGAACCGTCACGGCGGTCTTGGAAACGTCAAGCTCGGCTGGATTCCTCAGTATACGAAGTTCCGCACGATCGTTGACGAAAACGACCCGAACCGTCCTATATAATGAAAAAAGATATTTTGATTTTGCCATCGGAATTTGAATCGCCGTACAAGCTGTCGGGACTTTCTTCCGACGAAAAAATACTTGTTGCCCTCTCCGGTGGCGCGGATTCCTCTGCGCTTCTTGATATGGTAGTTCGTTTTGTCGGCTCACCCGAAAGAGTGTTTGCCGCGCACGTTGACCATCTAATAAGACCCGACGAGCATTTGCGTGACCTTGAATTTTGCAAGAGAACCGCGGAAAAGTACGGTATAAAGCTCTTCACGCTGACCGCCGATATTCCCGCTTTCGCAAAGGAGATCGGAGAATCGCTTGAAACGGCGGCGAGAAGGAAACGCTACGGATTTTTCGACAGTCTTATGGCAGAGCACGGTATAAAAATACTCGCAACAGCACACAACGCCGACGACAATCTTGAAACGCTCATACTCAACCTCACAAGAGGAAGCGGTATGCGCGGTATGTGCGGTATTCCCCCTGCGCGGCAGTTTGGCGGTGGGTGGCTCGTGCGACCGATACTCAAAATGTCAAAGGACGAAATCCTGTCTTACTGTGAGCAAAATTCGGTCGAATACGTAACCGATTCCACCAACGCTATCGCCGACTGCTCTCGTAATATTATCCGTCTTAACGTGATTCCGGAGCTAAAAAAAATAAATCCGTCGGTCGTGTCGTCGGCATCCCGTATGTCAGACTCCGCAAGAGAGGACGATTCATATTTTGGCAGCCTCACGAACGAATTTCTGTCTGAATATAATATCACGGACGGAATACCGACAGAGCGCATAAATGCCCTGCCCTCTTCGCTTAAGAATCGGGTGTTTATCAAAATTTTCGGTACAGAGCTTGAAACGGTTCATCTAAAAGCGCTGTCGCGTCTGTGTCTCGATTCCGCGCCTCATTCGTCGGTATCGCTTCCCGGTATTCGCCGCGCGACTATCGAAAACGGCAAAATTACCGTTGACACCGACAGACAAAAAAACGAAACGAGTCCTTTTTGTGTAGGTCTCACTTTGGGAGGAAATCGTATTTCGGATACTTTTGAAATTTACATTTCGGATACCGACACAAATATTTACAAATCCGAATCAACAGCGGCTATTGCATCTGATAAAATATGCGGCAGTCTATATGCGAGAAACCGTCTCCCCGGTGACAGGATACTAATGGGAGGTATGCACAAAAGTCTCAAAAAGCTGATGTGCGACAGTAAAATTGACCTCTCTATACGCGACAAGCTGCCTATTATTTGCGACGGTGAAGGTATCGTGTTCGTTCCCTTTGTCGGTATATGCGACAGAGTAAAATCGAAAAAAAATGAACGAATGACATATATATCCCTGATATCAGGATAAAATAGATAAGAAAGGATCAAATATGAACAGCCACATTTCACATATCCTTGTAGACGAAAAGGAAATAGACAGCATAGTGTCAAGGATCGCCGCCGAGATCGACCGCGACTATAAAGACTCGTCAAAAAAGCTACTTCTACTCTGTATCTTAAAGGGATCGGTCGTTTTTATGGGTGAGCTTATGAAAAAGATAACGCTTCCCGTCGAAATAGACTTTATGAAGGTCTCGTCATACGGCGCGGGAACGACGACCTCAGGACGCATCAATATTCTCCTCGACCTTCAGAGAGCAGACCTTCCCGACATCGACATTATTGTTGTTGAGGATATCATTGACAGCGGTAAGACACTGTCTTATCTCGTCAAATATCTTGAGCTTAAGGGAGCGCACAGCGTTCGTACCTGTACTCTTCTCGATAAGCCCGACAGGCGCGAGGTCGATTTTACTCCCGATTATACGGGACGCGAGATACCTGATGAATTCGTGGTCGGATTCGGACTCGACTACGATGAAAAATTCCGCAACCTGCCCTACGTAGGTGTGCTTAAGCCCGAAGTATATGCCAAATAAGGAAGGACACAGCGTACATGAAAAACAATGCAAAAGTGCTGCTTTTCTATGCAGTGCTGATAGGAGTTATAATCCTTGCGATAACACTCCTTTTCAATAACGGAAACAAAAGCGACGCGCCGCAATACAGCGATATCCGCGAATATATTTCGGATGCAACCGCGACGCACGCCTATAACAAGGACAACACTCAGCCAAAGCCCGACCGTCTCGTTGAGATCTCGTCGGCAGAGCTGACTGAAAAATATGAGCTGACAATGACCGTAAAGGTAGACGGAACAGACAAGAAGATATCCTACAAGGCATCGTCTCTTGTAGTAAAGGACCTTGTCACCCTTCTTACCGAGTATTCGGATCTCACGGGTATGAAATTCGAGCCGCAGCCCGAAAAGATTTTGCCCTGGTGGGTAAATTTCCTACCTTATGTTATTATAGTAATAGTATTCATTATCATCTGGTTCTTCGTTATGAATCAGGCAATGGGCGGTAAGGGCTCGAAAATAAACAGCTTCGGTAAAGCCAGAGTAAAGACCCCCGCGAGCGATAAAAACGTCGTTAAATTCTCAGATGTTGCAGGCGCGGATGAAGAAAAGGAAGAGCTTGAGGAGATCGTCGAATTCCTCAAGTCTCCAAATAAATTTTCCAAGCTCGGCGCAAAAATACCGCACGGTGTCCTTCTCGTAGGCCCTCCCGGAACAGGTAAGACTCTGCTTGCAAAGGCTGTCGCAGGCGAAGCGGGCGTTCCCTTCTTCTCAATTTCGGGCTCGGACTTCGTTGAAATGTACGTCGGTGTCGGTGCGTCGCGTGTGCGTGACCTTTTTGAAAATGCAAGAAAAGCCCCCGCAAGCATCGTGTTTATTGACGAAATAGACGCAGTCGGACGCCACAGAGGCGCAGGACTTGGAGGCGGTCATGATGAGCGTGAGCAAACGCTTAACCAGCTTCTCGTTGAAATGGACGGCTTCGGCTCGCACGACGGTATAATAGTCATAGCGGCAACAAACCGCCCCGACATACTTGACCCCGCGCTTCTCCGCCCGGGTCGTTTCGACCGTCAGATAACCGTAAGCTATCCCGACCTTAAGGGACGTGAGGCAATACTCAAGGTTCACGCGAGAAATAAGCCGATAGGCGAGGACGTTGATTTTAATACGGTCGCAAAATCAACCGTAGGATTTACGGGCGCGGATCTTGCAAACCTTCTCAACGAAGCCGCACTTCTCGCCGCGAGAAACGGGAAGTCGCTTATAGGTATGGACGATATTGAGGACGCATTTATAAAGGTTATAGCAGGTCCGAAGAAGAAATCAATGGTCAGAAGCGAGGACGAACGCAAGAAAACAGCCTACCACGAGGCAGGTCACGCAATCGTCGCGTATGCCCTTCCCACCTGTGCGCCGGTACAGCAGATATCCATTATTCCGAGCGGACGCGCTCTCGGTTATACGCTGAATCCGCCGACAGAGGACAAATACAGCGAATATAAGCAGGAGCTTAATGAAAAGATCGCAGAGCTTCTTGGCGGACGCGCAGCTGAAGAGATCGTGTTCGGAGATATTTCGGGCGGTGCTTCAAACGATATCGAACGCGCAACCGCTATTGCACGTAAAATGGTCACAAAGCTCGGTATGAGTAGTCTTCTCGGTCCTATCAAGTACGGAAGCGACCACAATGACGAGGTATTCCTCGGACGTGATTTCTCAAGCACACCGAACTATTCAGAGGCAGTTGCCGCAAAGATAGACGCAGAGATACACGCGATAATAGAGGCGGCATATAACAACGCTAAACGTATTCTTACCGAAAATATGGATAAGCTCAATTTCGTTTCGGAATTTCTTGTAAAGAACGAGCTTATGGATGGCGATCAGTTCAAGGCTGCAATGGAAGACAGCACAGCAACGCTTGAATCCATCGAGGCAATAGCAATCGAAAAGAAGGAAAAGCGCAAATCCGAGAACGAGGAGCGCGCAAGAAAGAACGCAGAGCGCGAAAAGCGTGAAAAAGAAGAGCGTGAGCGCCTTGAAAAAGAGGCTCGCGAGCGTGAAGAGCAAGACCGTCGCGATAACCGTGAAGAGATGGAACGCGAAATGCGCGACCGTAAAAAGCACAAGGACGACGACTGGTTCACAAAGCCACCGGAAGATGACGGTAAAAAATAATAAATTCAACCGACACCGATTTTAATCGGTGTCGGTTTATCTTTCAAATTTTGATTTGTCATTGAGGATTATGTGGGGCTCTGCCCCATACCCCGCCAAAGAAACTTTTTGCAAAAAGTTTCTTTGGAATCTTCAAAAAACTTCAAACAAGGGGTTTGATTTAAGTTTTTTGTTTATCTTTCAAAGCTTGACCGTGTCAGGCTTTGAGGGTTTATACGGTGGTTGGCGCGTCGAGGCTGAAGGCTTGTTTAAAAATGAAGTCAGCATCGGCACCTCGAC
>JAZNPQ010000031.1:0-7724 GCA_045589735.1 Eubacteriales bacterium
TATATCACAGCCCGCAAGTTTTGTGGCGGCGGTACCGATCTTTTTGAAGTCCTCGTTTGTCATGTCTCCGGTTCTGAAACGGTGGCTGTCCACCATCCCCTCGGTCCAGGGCATACGGGTAACTATCTGTTCGCACGACATTTCAAGTGAGAAGATACATACCTTTTTGCCCGACGATATAGCGACGTTTGCGGCAATACCGAGAGCAAAGCTAGTCTTACCCATACCGGGTCGCGCGCCGAGAATAACAAGGTCGGATTTACCCATACCGGTAAGCACCTTGTCAAGCCCCGAAAAGCCCGTCATAGTACCCTGAAACGCGTTTTTATCCTGCTTTAAGAGCGAAAGGTTATCAAAAACCGTATTCATAATGTCGCGTATGTGTCTGAATCCGCGAACGTCACGTCCTTGGGCTATCTGGTATATGCGGTTCTGAGCCGAGTCGAGAATACTTGTAACGGAATCGTTTTCCGCGAAGGCGTCCTCGGAAATGTGTCCCGCCGCTTCAATTAGTTGACGGAGCGTACTCTTTTCCTTAATTATACGCGCGTAGTCCTTTATGTTCATAGCATTAGGAACTATCTCGCTGAGTGTCAGAATATAATCCTGACTGCGTTCCTTGTTATAAACTCCGTTTTTGACAAGCGTATCGATAAGAGTTACGGGGTCTATTTCGTGGTTTTCGTTGAAGAGCCGCTTCATTGCGGCATAGATATGAGCGTGGTCTATAAGATAGAAGTCGCTCTCCTGAATTTCTCCCGCGACCTCGCTCAGCGTCTGTGGGTCTATTATAATACAGCCGAGCAGGGATTGCTCCGCTATGACCGACGACGGAAGCTGACGCGTCAGGTCTTCATCATACTGTTTTGGCATATGAACTCCAAGTTAGTTATTATTTGTTGATTATTTATCGCTTACCGATACGTTTATCTTACCCGAAATTTCGGTGTAGAGCTTTACGTCGATGCTGTAAAGACCGAAAGCCTTAATGGGCTCGTCGAGTGTCATTTTTCTCTTGTCTATCGCGATGCCGAATTGCTTGGAAAGAGCCTCGGAGATATCCTTTGACGTAACAGAGCCGTAGAGTCTGCCGTCGCCGCCTGCCTGAGCCGTGATTTTTACCGTGATTTTCTGAAGCTTCTCGGCAAGAGCCTTGGCTTCTGCTTTTTCTGTTTCTATCTTGTGCTGCTTTGAGGCTTCCTTGTTCTTTATTTCGTTCATCATTTTGGCGTCTGCCGGAACTGCGAGCTTTTTGGGAAGCAGGAAGTTACGTGCGTATCCGTCGGATACCTCTTTTATCTGGTCTTTTTTGCCCTGTCCTTTGACGTCGGCAAGAAATACTACTTTCATTGTTTTTCTCCTTGTTTATAGTTATTTTGTGCTGTCAAGATATTCGTCTATTGCGTCCTTCAGCTTGTTTGTCGCCGCAAGCATAGGCGAGCCCGATATCTGCGCTCCCGCGGAATCGAAGTGTCCGCCGCCTCCGAGCTTTTCGAGAATAAGCTGAACGTTTATCTTTCCGTTTGAACGCGCCGAGATGCTTATATTGCCTCCTATGTCAACGAGCGCGAAGGATGCATCTATTCCTCTGACGGTGAGAAGCTTATCTGCCGCCTTTGCAGCCGCCACTCTGTCGGAAGGCGTTCCTGTGCCGTCGGATTTGGTTATAGCGATACGTCCGCGGTAGGTCACAACGTCACTGCCGAATTTAGCCTCGGCGAGATATTCGTCAAAGTTTTCGTTGAAGAAGGTACGCGCTATCTCGGAGTTTGCGCCCTCGCCGCGAAGGTAAAGCGCCGCCGCGAAGGTTCTTGTGTTTGTTGAACGTGTGAAGTTCTTTGTATCGACCATAATACCCGAGAGCATAACGTTTGCTTCTTCCTTATTAAGAGTACCGACGGGAACGCTCTGCTCAAGCAGCTCCGAAACCAGCTCGCAGGCAGACGACGCCGCAGGGTCTATATATGCGGGAGAGATAACGTTTTCGGGAAGCTCCTCGGTCTTTCTGTGATGGTCTATGACGTAAACCGTCTTTGCGTTAGCTGCGATTTCGGGCGCTTCTATTATTGAAAGATTGTTTGCGTCAACGATTATAAGAAGGGTGGACGGCGTCATCATATCGAGAGCCGATGCCGAGTCTATAAAAATGTTCGCGTATTCGGGAGTTGCGCGCAGTCTTTCCGTTGAGACCTTGAAGTTTTCGTTTTTAAGGTCTGAGACGATACGGCAGTCAACACCGCAGAACATAGACAGTCTTGTGATACCGACACAAGCTCCTATTGAGTCAAAGTCGGGATTTTTGTGTCCCATAACGAGTACACGGTTTGCCTGACAGATAAGTGAGCAAAGCTTTGCGGAAACGACACGCGCATGAACCGTGGTACGCTTTTGAAGGGTTTTTGTGCGTCCGCCGAAGAAATTGAAGCCCTGCTCGTCCTTTATAGCCGCCTGGTCTCCTCCTCGCTGAAGCGCCATTTCAAGAGCCGCTGTAGCATCTCTTTCTATTGCGGTGAGGTCAAAATCAGTACCGAGCGAGCCTACGGGAGCGACCGCGATACCCATTGATACCGTGACAGGCATATTTGTGTCGTCGTCGGAAAGTCTTATTTCTCTTATCGAATCGAGGATAGAAAATTTGTCCTCTATACATTTGTTCAGATTTTCTCTTGTGCAGACCATTATATAGCGGTCACGGTCATATTCACGGAGAACACCGTCAAGGCTGTCCGCCCATTCCTTAAGTACAGTCTCTATTTCGTTTGCTGCGCGTCTGCTGCTGACCTTGACGTACTGCGCTATCTCTTCAAGGTTATCAACTACTATATAAGCGACGACCGGAAGAGTCCTTTCGATCCTTTGCTTTGCGCTGACAAGGTCGGTTACGTCATCGAATACCGTGAGATAAAAATTATGAGTGTCGTCGGGGCCTTTTATCTGAGCCTTTATCTTAAATGCAGTTACCGTATAATCGTGACCGTCAAAATTAAAGGGAGTGCCGCCTTTCTCCGCCGTATTGGACACGAGCTTTTCCTCTGTGAGATTGCAGAGTCCGTACATGCTTGTACCGACCGAAGCTCTGTCGGGAGAGAAGGTGTACGCGAATGAATCGTTGTGCCAGATTATTTTACCTGAGCCGTCTGAGAGTATAACCGGGGTGTTTATCTGGGCGAGAAGGTCGCGAAGAGCATTTCCGTTCGCGCTGACCTGCTTTTCTGCGGCTACCTTTGCCTTTTGATATCTGAAAATGGATACAGATATGGTCGTTACGGCTGCGATATATGCCCCAAGAAGTATGATACCTACGACCGCAGGGTCGATACCGTCGATTCCTTTGCATATAAAAATGTGAGCCGCGAAGCAGATAACGCCTATCGTGATAGACCAGATAAGCGAGGTGTATTCGAGGTTAACACGTGGGCTTTTTCTGTTGCTTGAGTTGTTTGACATTTAAGAGCCACCTTTCGAGAATCAGCTTATTTTGGCATAATTACTCATTTTATATTATAATATTATAGCATAAGTGAAGCGGTTTGTAAACACCGAAATTGACGATTATGTGTATTTTTGGTGTTTTATGGATAAAAAATTTTAAAAAATATGCAAGAAAATTTGAAATAGCTATTGCAAAATGTGAAAAAGTGTGGTATAATCGACACGTAAGTAATGAGACGATGAGAGTGGGCGCGAGTCCACTCTCAAGTTTTTAAGAAAATTTTGAAAAGGCAAAGGATAAGTTTGAAAATAAATTTTCAAACTTCGTGTTTTATGGCTTTTGCCCAAAAATCCCGGCGGCAATTTGGCAAAGCCAAACCTGCCACGATTCCACATGAAAGGAAGCTTTTGCTGACGCAAAAGCTATGGTCATAACTATGGCAAAAAACGTAGCCGCCGCCGTCCGTGAGATAATAGCTCCGACAGCGGAAGAACTCGGATATATTCTTTGGGATGTTGAATACCTTCGCGAAGGTGCCGACAACATACTGAGAATAACCATCGACAGTGAAAACGGTATTTTCATTGAGGATTGCGAGAAGATGCACCGTGCTATCGACCCGATACTCGACGAAAAAGACCCTATAGCGCAGGCGTATACGCTTGAGGTAAGCTCACCGGGGCTCGGAAGACAGATAAAAAATGACGGGCAGGCAGAACGTGTGCTCGGTTGTGAGGTAAACGTAAAGCTGTACGCTCCCGACGAAAAGGGACGGCGTGCGCTCAGAGGTGAGCTTAAAGCGTACGGAGACGGAAGCTTTACGCTCGGAACAAGTGACGGAGACGTTACGCTTGAAATAAAAAAAGCGGCGAAAATATCGCTGGCAGACGAAGATTTTTAAAAACAAAACATACAGCATAGATAATTGAAAGGAAAGTTCAAAAAATGAACAAGGAATTTTTTGCGGCTCTTGACCTGCTTGAGAAGGAAAAGGGCATTTCAAAGGAGTACATGCTTGAAAAAATAGAAGCAGCTCTGACGGCAGCTTACAAAAAGGAATACGGAAACAATACAAACGTTCGCGTTTCCATTAACCCCGACAAAGAGGACGTAAAGGTATATCAGCAGAAGCTGGTGGTTGAGACCGTTGAAAATCCGACGGCTGAGATCTCGCTTGAGGATGCAAAGAAGATAAGCAAGAGATACGAGATCGGCAAGGTATACGAAATTGAGGTAAAGACCAAGAATTTCAGACGTCTCAGCGCTGCCGCTGCAAAGTCGGTCATCATCCAGGGAATAAGAGAAGGCGAACGCCGCGCGGCTCAGGAGGTATACGAGAGCAAGCGTGAGGAGATAATAACCGCGACCGTAAGTAAAATAGACAGAGAAACGGGTAACGTTCTTCTCGACACGGGAACAGGCTTTGCGACCCTCATTAAATCCGAACAGATACCGGGTGAGGAGTTTGTCTACGGTCAGCGTATAAAGGTATACGTAATTGAGGTAAACAAGGAAAGCCGCGGTCCGCTCGTAACGCTTTCGAGGAACCACCCGGGACTTGTCAGACGTATGTTTGAGCTTGAAGTACCCGAAATCGCAGACGGCGTTGTTATGATAAAGAATATCGCGCGTGAGGCGGGCTCAAGAACCAAGATATCGGTATATTCGAGAGACGAAGAGGTAGACCCGATCGGCGCTTGTATCGGTAATCACGGTATGCGTATCGGCGGAATCGTTGACGAGCTTGGCGGTGAAAAGATAGATATTATTAAGTACAGCGAGGTTCCCGAGGAGTATATTGCGGCGGCACTGTCGCCCGCTACGGTACGTTCCGTAACCATGCTTGACGAGCGTACCTGCAAGGTAATCGTTGACGAGACCCAGCTTTCGCTTGCTATCGGTAAAGAAGGACAGAACGCACGTCTTGCCGCAAGACTTACGGGATGCAAGATAGACATAAAATCGGAGTAAAGCAGCTTAACATAATGAAAAATACAAATCAGGGTAAAGTAAAAAAGATACCCATGCGTCAGTGTCTCGGATGTGCGGAGCATAAGCCGAAGGCAGAGCTTCTGCGTGTGGTGCTGTCGCCCGACGGTAATGTGTCTCTTGACTTTACGGGCAAGAAATCAGGTCGCGGCGCGTATATCTGCCGTGACGTGAAATGTCTCAAAAAGGCGCGGAAGAACGCAAGGCTCGAAAAAAGTCTTGATTGCAGTATTCCGGATGAGGTATATGCAAAGCTTGAAGCAGAGCTTGCCGAAGAATAATTATGGAAAAGAAACAGCTTGATAAGCTTCTTATGACTATAGGACTTGCCGCAAAGGCAAGGCGCATCGTTCTTGGAACCGACCGCGTATGCGAGTGGCTCAGAGATACAAAAAACGCGCCGATGCTTGTTATCGAAGCGAGAGACACGTCGGAAAATACACATAAAAAGCTTACGGATAAATGTAAATATTACGGGGTAAAGCTCGTAAGGATCGAAGCAGACACGGTAGAGCTTGGCCATGCGGTAGGAAAGACCTCTGCGACAGCGGCGGTCGGAATAACCGACAGCGGTATTGCAAGGGCGGTATGTGCAAAGCTTGAAGAAGCTTCGGACGAACCCAACACGTAAAAACAGAGTAAATTTATAAAGGGGATTTTAGATTCAGTATGGCACAAATTCAGTACAAGGTTAATCAGCTGGCAAAGGACCTTAATATTAAGACAAAGGAAATAGTGGATGTTATGTCGGGCGCGGGAATAGAGGTAAAAACTCAGTCTACCCTCACTCCCGATGATTTTGGCGTGTTTCTCAATCTTATTACACAGGCAAACCAGATAAACGATATCGATAAGTATCTGGACGGTGTGACATATATTCCCTCGAAGAAGAAGGAAGAAGCCGAAAAGAAGGAAGAGAAGGAAGCGCCGAAGTCCGAAGAAGCAAAGCCCGAGGTGAAGAAGGAAGCTCCGAAGGCAGAGCCGAAGGTTGAAGCGAAGCCTGAGGCGAAGAAGGAAGCTCCGAAGGCGGAAGTGAAAAAGGAAGCGCCAAAGGAAGCAGCAAGACCCGAAATAAAGACGTCGGCACGCGAGAGAACAGAGCAGAAGCCGAGATTTGACCAGAAACCGAAATTCGACCAGAAGCCCGCGCAGCAGGGACGTCCCGAAAAGCAGTTCGGACAGAAGCCGCAGGGACAGCAGAATCAGTTCGGCGGTCAGCAGTTCAGAGATAAGGACAAGGAAAGCTCGCAGAGAGCGCCCAAGGAAAAATTCCAGCCTCAGATAATAACGAGAGGCCAGACACCGAAGGGAACTGTTCAGCAGAAAACTAATGCTACACGTGTCGTTGATACCAGAGGCTCGAGTGTGGACCTTTCCAAGTATGACGAGCGTCTTGACAGCTTTGTGCCCGATTCCGTACGCGACGTCAAGGGCGGAAATACAAAGCTCAAAAAGGTCGCGGGAAGCAACCGCGCGGTTATGCAGAGAGACGTCGGCGGAAACCGTATGCCGCTTTCCAAGGAAGCAAAGAACAAAGCAAACAAAAAGGTACAGCAGCCTGTGAAGAAACAGCCGCTTCACGTCGAGATACCCGACGAGATAACAGTCGGAGAGCTTGCGTCAAGACTTAAGGTAACGGCGGGTGAGGTCGTAAAGCGCCTTATGCTTCAGGGTATTATGGCATCTGTAAACCAGACGATAGATTACGACACCGCATACTTCATTGCCGACGAGCTTGGCGCTGAGGTATCAAAAGAGGTCGTTGTCAGCATTGAGGATAAGCTGTTTGATGAAAAAGAGGATACGGCAGACGACCTCGTCGAGCGCGCTCCCGTCGTATGCGTAATGGGTCACGTTGACCACGGTAAGACCTCACTTCTCGATGCTATAAGAAACACAAAAGTAACCGCAGGAGAAGCCGGCGGAATCACACAGCATATCGGTGCTTACCGTGTTAACGTTGGCGGTAAGGATATTACATTCCTTGATACTCCCGGACACGAAGCCTTTACGGCAATGCGTGCAAGAGGTGCGCAGGCGACCGATATTGCAATACTTGTAGTTGCAGCCGATGACGGTATCATGCCCCAGACGGTTGAAGCTATCAACCACGCAAAGCAGGCGGGCGTTCAGATAATCGTCGCTAACAATAAAATGGATAAGCCCACCGCAAATCCCGACGCGGTTATGCAGGAGCTTACAAAATACGAGCTTGTACCCGAGGAATGGGGCGGTGACGTAATGTGCGTTCCGGTATCGGCGCTCAGACATAAGGGTATTGTCGACCTTCTTGAATACATTC
>JAZNPQ010000032.1:0-7439 GCA_045589735.1 Eubacteriales bacterium
ATACCGATACAAAGCTCTCCGTCTATATCGGGAAGCTCTCCCTTGACGTAAAGCAGTGTCGGCGGATCCTGTATTGCGCGAAGTCTTTTCGGGTAACGGGGATCGTTTATGTGAATTATTGAGATACCCTTTTTCTCACAAATATTAAGTGTCTCCGAATCAAAATCAATACGCTTGTCACAAAGCTTCTCTATCATTCGCTCACTCATAAAGCCCGAAAGTCCCGAAAGCGTCTCGCTGTCGGCGCAGTATATATCAAAAGCATCGTCAAAGCGGTCGAGCAGACCTAAAATATATCTGCTCGCAACGCCGAGCTGCCTTGAAAGCCATATCCAATACACAAGATCTCTGTCAAGCTCTGTCATAAATCCGCTCCTTTTATTTTGTCAGCTGTCTTTTCTGCTCCCAAAGAATGATAGCCGCGGCTGCCGACGCATTAAGCGACTCTGAGCCCGACTCTATCGGAATAAATACCCGACGTGTACTTGCGTCAAGTACCTCGTCCGAGAGTCCGTGACCTTCGTTTCCTATAATAAAGCAATCGCCCGCTTCGAGCTTTAACTCATCAAGCCCGACCGCCGTTCTGTCAAGCGCCGCCGCGAATACTCGTCTTCCCTGCGCCCTGAGCAGTGAAACCGCGCCTGCAAGCGAATCCACTCTGTCTATCTTCATTCCGAATATCGCGCCCATCGACGCGCGTACCGTTTTTCCGTTGTATGCATCGGCGCAGTCCGAGCTTATTATAAGTCTCTCGACCGAAAGCGCCGCCGCGGAACGTATAACCGTTCCGAGATTGCCGGGATCTCTTACCGACTCGAGCAGCATTATTCTTTCGTCTGTCCATTCGTCAGGACAAACTCCGCTATTATCTATTGTAGCGATTTTTCTTAAATTGTCAAGATGTTTTACGATACATATAATTCCCTCGGGCGATTTTTCCTCAGAAAGACGCTCAAAAAGGCTGTCAGACAGTACCGTTGCGGCTGTCTCACAGTTCAGCTTTTTCGCTTTTTCTATACTTTTTTCGCTTATATATACCGTTTCGGGTACTATTCCCTTAGATAAAAGCTCTTCTGCGAGCTTAAAACCGTCGGTTTTAAAAAGTCCGTACCTGTCTCTGTATTTTTTCTCGGAAAGCGATGAGGCAAATGTGACTCCCGGATTGCTTTTCGAGGTTATTATCTCTTTTTTTATTTCCATATTTATTCTTATAATTACAGAAAAAAACCGGCTTTTATAACCGGTTTTTTCCTAATTAAGCATTGAGAGCTGCCTTTGCCTGTGCGCAGATAGCTGCAAATGCTTCCTTGTCGGAAACTGCAAGCTCAGAGAGAACCTTACGGTTGAGGTCGATTCCCGCAACCTTGAGACCGTGCATAAGGGTAGAATAGTTCATACCGTTCTGCTTTGCCTGTGCGTTGATTCTTGCGATCCAGAGCTTTCTGAAGTCTCTCTTCTTCTGCTTACGTCCGATATAAGCATAGTTTCCGCTCTTCATAACGGCTTGCTTTGCCATCTTGAAGTGCTTGCTCTTAGCACCCCAATAGCCCTTAGCTGCCTTCAGTACTTTATTTCTTCTCTTGCGCGTCATCATCGCGCCTTTGATTCTTGCCATCTTCTTTTCCTCCTACCGATTATTTCTGGATGAGACGTCTGATGTTGGCAGCCATCTTGCCGTCAACGTAATCCGCGGTGCGGAGGTGTCTCTTTCTCTTCTGATCTTTCTTGCCAAGTTTGTGGCGATGCTCAGCGTGGTTCATCTTTACCTTACCTGTTCCGGTAACAGAAAATCTCTTTGCCGAGGCTTTATGTGTCTTAACCTTTCCCATTTCAAAAACTCCTTTTCTGAATTCTTTTATCACTACGAGACGTTTGTCTCAATTATGAACCTTTTATTTGTTCTTTATAGGCGAGACTACCATACTGAAGAATCTACCCTCAAGCACCGGGGGTTTATCAACCGTTCCGTACTCCGAGATCGCTTCTCTGAATTTTTCAAGCACCTCTTTGCCGATATCCATATGGCTCATCTCTCTGCCCTTGAAGCGCAGTACAACTCTTACCTTGTTGCCCTGTTGCAGAAATCTGATTGCATTTCTTGCCTTGGTCTCAAAGTCATGTGTTTCGATACGGCAGGAAAGCTGAACCTCTTTAAGCTCGACGACCTGCTGCTTCTTCTTTGCTTCCTTCTCGCGCTTATCACGCTCGAAGCGGAATTTGCCGTAATCCATGATCTTGCATACGGGCGGGTCGCTCTGCGCCGCCATAAGTACAAGGTCAAGACCCTTGTCGTAGGCAAGCTCAAGCGCTGCCTGACTCTTCATAATACCGAGCGTTTCACCCTCGGAACCGATAACTCTGACCTCCGCGAATTTGATCTCCTCGTTGATCTGCATTTCTTTTGCGCTAATCGGGATACACCTCCTAAAAATAAAAAGCACGGAGAGCATGATCTCCGCGTCAAAAACCGACCCCGTGCGAGTCTGTTATTGAACCGTACGCGCCTCTGCGGCACGGTGAGAACGGAGACGTTCTGCTTCTTTTTACCGATGTATTATAACATACCCCTATCCGTTTGTCAACAGTTTTTCTGAAATTTTTTTAAATCTTTCAAATTTTGATTTATCGGTGAGATTATGTGGGGCTCTGCCCCATACCCCGCCTAAGAAACTTTTTGCAAAAAGTTTCTTAGGCGGGGTGTGGGGTGAAACCCCGCATAAAAAACGCAACTCACCGTTAAATCCCAATTTATCTGTGGCTTATTGATATTGAAAAAATGACCGATTTAATGTAATTTTTTCGGTGTGTCGATAACTCCTACCAGATAATCGAGCGATACGTTGTAATACCTCGCCAACGTTATGAAGTGATGCATCGGAAGCTCGCGCTTGCCGCTTTCATAGAGCTGATATTGCTGCCTTGATATGTTCAAAATGTGTGCTATTGTTTCTTGACTTTTGTCGTTATCCTCTCTGATATCTCTCAACCTTTGATAAACATACATAATTTTACTCCATTTCCAAACCGATTTTTATTCATTGATACAATTATATCACGGCATTCAAACAAATGCTTGACAAGCATTCAAACGAATGCTATAATATATATGCTGCTCCGATTTTAGCCAAACAAATCAGTAAAAGGGAGAAAAATTGCGGTGTTTAGCAACAAAGCAAAAACACAGCCGAGAGTGCTGTTCTCGGCTGTGTTTTTCATTTATTCTGTGTTTGTTCAATTCGAAGAAGAATATCCTTAATATCGGTCAGGAGCGCCGCCTGGTCGGCGACGTCGTCGATAAATTTTTGTCTTATCTCGGCTTCTCTTGCCGCGGCGGCTTCTGCCTCCGCCTTTTTTCTTGCCTCTTCTTCCTTCGCGCGCTTTGCCGCGGCTTCAATTTCACGCTTGCGTATCGTGTTCTTGAGTTTCATAAACACCTTAAGCGCGACATATATTGACAGCGCGACGACCATAAAATCTATTACTCTCTGAAGAAAAACGCCGTAGGTGACTGCCACCTCTTCTATCTCATTTGCCTCGTCTGCCGCGCGAAGCACCCATTTAAGCTCTGTCAGGGTATCGGCCTTGAGCAGCATACTCGTCAGCGGCGTTATTATCTCGGACACGAGCGCCGAAACTATCTTATTGAACGCCGTACCGACTACAACAGCGATAGCGAGGTCTACCACGTTGCCCTTCGCGACGAATTTTTTAAAATCAGCCCAAAATGCCTTCGATTTTTTCTCGACCTTTCTTCCCGCCTCGCGTGTAAGCTCAATAGCCTCGTCTACGTTATCTATCCGCTTATTGTTTTTATCGTATTTTTTCTTTTCTCTTTTTTTCATTTTTGTCCTTTTTCCGAAAATGCCTTTGGGGCTTCCCAAAGGCATTTTCTTCATATTTATATTTTATAATACTCAACCGCAGACAGGAAAAGTCCCATGTCGTAGTTGCCGGGTACGTTCTTGTACAGTCCGTTGCCGACACGCTCCGAGTGACCCATCTTACCGAGCACGCGTCCGTCGGGCGAGGTTATACCCTCTATTGCCCACATCGAATCGTTCGGATTGAACTGAATATCGGCTGTCGGATTTCCGTTCGCATCGACGTACTGTGTCGCTATCTGTCCCTTTTCGGCAAGCTCCTTTATAAGTGCCTCGGGAGCTATGAATCGACCTTCACCGTGAGATATCGGAACCGTGTACGTCTCACCGAGCTTCGTATGCGCAAGCCAAGGCGACATCGTTGATGCGACACGTGTACGTACCAGCTTCGACTGGTGGCGTCCTATTGTGTTAAAGGTCAGCGTCGGGCAGTTTTCGTCGGTGTCGATTATTTCGCCGTACGGAACGAGGCCGAGCTTGATAAGCGCCTGGAATCCGTTACAGATACCACACATAAGACCGTCACGCTGTCCGAGCAGCTTATTGACTCCCTCGCGTACCGCGGCATTTCTGAAGAATGCCGTGATAAACTTACCCGAGCCGTCGGGCTCGTCTCCGCCGGAGAATCCGCCGGGGATAAATACTATCTGCGCGCTCTCAAGCTGCTTTGCAAAGTACTCCGCCGAGTCCGCAACTCCCTTGGGAGTCAGGTTCTTTATAACGATTATCTCGGGCTCAGCGCCTGCGGCGGCAACCGCCTTTGCGCTGTCGTATTCGCAGTTTGTTCCCGGGAATACGGGAATCAGAACCTTCGGCTTTGCCACGCTTATGCTTGACTTTACGGGTGTTCCCTCGAAGGATACCGTGGGAATCTCCTTCTCTGCGTGCGCGATATTATTGCAGGGATATACCTTTTCGAGCTTGTTTTCGTAAAGGTCTGTAAGCTTTGCCATATCGACGCACTCGTCTCCGAGCTTAATGTGCTGTTTATTTGTCGTGTAACCGAGCGTTACTCCCTCGTCACATCCGTCAAGCTCAAGAATGAACGAGCCGTACTTATATCCGAATATATCTTCCTTAGTAATGCCGTCGGCATACTCAAATCCGATACCGTTTCCAAGTCCCATTTTGAGTATTGCCTCGGCTATACCGCCAAAGCAAGGCGTGTATGCCGCAAGTACCTTTCCGCTTCTCATAAGCGCCGTTACCTTATTTACGGTCTCCATAAACGACTCGGTCACGGGGAGTCCGTTCTCATACTTCGGCGTAAAGAGCGCGACACGGCTGCAGGGGAGCTTGAATTCGGGAGAGATTACCTCTTTTATTTTACCCGTGGTCACCGCGAACGATACGAGTGTCGGCGGCACGTCAATTTTGTCAAAGCTTCCCGACATCGAGTCCTTACCGCCGATAGCCGCGACCTTAAGCTCTCTCTGTGCCTCGAGCGCGCCGAGGAGCGCCGAGAAGGGCTTACCCCAACGGACGGGGTCTCGGAGCGGCTTTTCAAAATATTCCTGGAAGCTGAGATATACGTCGGAATATTCCGCACCTGTTGCAACCAGCTTTGAGACCGACTCAACGACAGCGAGATATGCGCCGTGGTAGGGGCTCTTTTTGGTTATTTCGGGGTTGTATCCCCACGACATATACGAGCAGGAATCCGTGTCGCCTGTCTCGGTGGAGATCTTATGTGTCATTGCCTGTATCGGTGTTCTCTGATTCTTTCCTCCGAAGGGCATAAGAACCGTACCGGCACCGATGGTCGAGTCAAATCTTTCGGAAAGACCGCGCTTTGAGCAGACGTTGAGATCGGACGCGAGCTTTTCGTATTCTTCGGTAAAGCTTCCGTCAAACTTCTTGGTATAATCTGCCGTGGGGGCGGGCTTTATCGTGATATGCTTCTCGGCTCCGTCTGTTCCGAGGAATTCACGCGAGATATCGACTATCTTCTTTCCTCTCCAATACATAACGAGTCTTGGCTCGGCTGTTACCTCTGCGATAACCGTCGATTCAAGGTTTTCCTTGTCTGCAAGACGGCAGAATGCCTCTGCGTCCTTCTTCTCAACGACGACCGCCATTCTCTCCTGAGATTCGGAGATCGCAAGCTCTGTTCCGTCAAGTCCTTCGTACTTCTTCGGCACTTTGTCAAGGTCGATGATAAGTCCGTCGGCAAGCTCACCGACAGCGACAGACACACCACCCGCGCCGAAGTCGTTACATCTCTTTATCATATACTGAGCATCGGGATTTCTGAAAAGTCTCTGAAGCTTTCTCTCCTCGGGTGCGTTACCTTTCTGTACCTCAGCGCCGCAGGTCTCAAGCGATTCCATCGTATGAGACTTAGACGAACCCGTGGCTCCTCCGATACCGTCACGTCCCGTGCGTCCGCCAAGCAGAATTACAACGTCACCGGGTGCGGGGCACTCACGGCGTACGTTCTTTGCGGGAGTTGCAGCTATGACAGCTCCAAGCTCCATATGCTTTGCCGTGTAGCCGTCGTCATAAATTTCATCAACGATACCCGTGGCAAGACCTATTTGGTTACCGTACGAGCTGTAGCCTGCCGCCGCCGTTGTTACGAGCTTTCTCTGCGGAAGCTTTCCGGGGATAGTTTCGCTTACAGGCTTTGTCGGGTCCGATGCGCCTGTAAGTCTCATCGCGGCATATACGTAAGATCTTCCCGAAAGCGGGTCACGGATCGCGCCGCCGATACAGGTTGCAGCACCGCCGAACGGCTCTATCTCTGTCGGGTGGTTGTGCGTTTCGTTCTTGAAAAGGAGCAACCAATCCTCGTCCTTACCGTTTACGTTTACGGTGGTCTTTATCGTGCAGGCGTTTATCTCGTCGGACTCGTCGAGCTTATCGAGAAGTCCCTTTGACTTAAGATATTTTGCCGCAAGCGTACCGATATCCATAAGAGTCTGCGGCTTTTTGCGTCCGAGCTCTGCTCTCATATCGAGATATGCGTCATACGCCTTATTTATCGTTGCGTCGTCGCTCTCTACCTTATCAATTATAGTATTGAAGGTCGTATGACGGCAGTGATCGGACCAATACGTGTCTATCATTCTGATCTCTGTCAGTGTCGGCGCTCTTCCCTCTTTCTTGAAATAGTCACGGCAGAAAAGAAGGTCATCCGAATCCATTGCAAGACCGTATGCCGCTACGAACTCCGTCGCGCTTTCACGGTCAAGTTCAAGGAAACCGTCAAGCACCGCAACGTCTGCGGGAACCTCGTAGTCCACCTTGAGCGTTTCGACCGTTTCAAGCGATGCTTCACGGCACTCAACGGGGTTTATAAGATATTTCTTCACCGCCGCTACCTGCTCGTCGGTGAGCTTTCCGTCAAGCACGTAGACCTTTGCCGTACGTACTGTGGGACGCTCGCCGCAGGATATTATGTGCACGCACTGCGCCGCAGAGTCTGCTCTCTGGTCGTACTGACCCGGAAGATACTCGACCGCAAAAACGAAATCACCCTTTGGTGCTTCGTATGTCACGTTATCGAGCTGAGGCTCGGAGAAAACGGTATTTACCGTATAGTCAAACAGCTTTTTG
>JAZNPQ010000033.1:0-7815 GCA_045589735.1 Eubacteriales bacterium
GGATCAAGCTCACACTTTCCAATCACGATACACGGCTCAATACCGTTATGCTCGCATATCGCTATCAGCTTGTCCGCCGTGAAGAGTGACGGCTCGGAAGTCGGAGGCCAAGCGGTCTTAGGAAGACAAAATTTGTATTCAACTCCTTGGCTCACAGAACGACATGGCTACGATCCGACTTGGACCAAGCTCACACTTTCCAATCACGATACACGGCTCAATACCGTTATGCTCGCATATCGCTATCAGCTTGTCCGCCGTGAAGAGTGACGGCTCGGGCTTTGCCGCCGACAGCGTTACGAAAAGTATATCAAGATTTGCAAGCGGCGGACGTATCAGCGAATTTTTGCGTTCGTTTATCGCATCAATTACCGTCTCCGCGCCCTCTCCGACAAGCGTTACGTTATCACCTACAAGCGGAGTCACGCCCGAATGACGGAACGAGCCTCTTGCGCGACAACATATTCTCTCGCCGGAGTCAAGCAAGACGGTATAAAGTCCTCCGACCGACGATATTATTTTTCCGTTCATTATTAATCTCCATTCCGACGCGGCAAGCGTCGGCATAAAAAATAATTAAATTCAAATGGGTTTGCTTTGCAAACAAAAATGGGTTTGGGTCCCATTTTTAATTTGATTTTGGTAGCGTGAACAGTGATTTTCACATTCGGTAAAATAAACCTTCACGCTAATCTCCATTCCGACGCGCAAGCGGTGTTGTTTATTGGGTCATTCAGCTTTCCGTTATTTGCTCTGTCCGATATAGATATCATAATTATTATCGTTACTATAAGAACGACTATAAAAGCTGCCGCCGCGCCTATTATCGCCAGAACCCAGCCCGATATATTATGATTCTGCTTTATTTCGACCGAGTCGGTTATTCCGTTTTCCTCGTCGGGCAGATTGAATTCGAACACGGTGCTTTCATCGTAATCGAGCGCCTCAACCGCATCAAGCATATCTCTCGCGTCAGAAAAGCGCATAAACGATATCTTTTCCATTGCGTGAAGTATTATCTGTTCAAGTCCCGTACAAATTTCGGGGTCGAGAACTCTCGGACGCACAGGACTTTGTTCTATATGCATTCTCGATACCGCTGACGTATCCGCCGCCGAGAACGGAAGCCTTCCCGTTGCCATTTCGTACATCATAACACCAAGCGAATACAGGTCGGAACGGCTGTCAAGCCGCTTTCCCGACGCCTGCTCGGGACTTATATAATATACCGTACCTACCGCAGTTTCAGACTCCTTATTGTCTGATGAATCAAGCCTTCTCGCGATACCGAAATCGGTCAGCTTTATGCTTCCGTCGGTAAGCAGCATTATATTTTGCGGCTTTATGTCACAGTGCGCGATATTCTTTGAATGGATATGAATAAGCGCGTCAAGTATCTGTTTTGTGTAGCAGATTATTTCATCAAAGGTAAGCGCGCCGCAGGCTTCAATTCGGTCCTTTAGTGTGTTTGCCTCAACGTATTCCATTACGAAATACGGATGCCCTCTGTCCTCTCCCGACGATATAATATTGACTATATTCGGGTGTGAAAGCGCGCTCATAACGTCTATCTCCGACGCAAATCGACGCTCGGCTTCAGCTCTTGCCGCATCGGTCTCGCACGCGCTGAGGTCAAGCATTTTAACGGCGACGGTCTCTCCTGTTTCAAGGTCGTACGCACCGTACACCACCGACATTCCGCCGACACCGACAACATTTATTATACTGTACCTTTTTCCAAGTACATACCCCATCGGAAGCTTTGAATAGTCCATCATCACAATTCCACCATAATGACCGTGATATTGTCGTCACCACCCGCGTTGTTTGCAAGCGAAACGAGCTTATTAACACGTTCCTCAAGTGAAACGCCGGAAAGCGCGGCAACACCGTATATTTCGTCATTTGTCAGCATATCCGTAAGACCGTCCGACGATAGGAGAAGAAATTCACCGCTCTCGGCTCCGAGCGGAGCTATGTCGGGTATTGCCCTGACAGATATACCGACAGCCTTCGTTATTATGTTCCTGTCGGTACGTTTTTCGGCTTCAGCTGCACTTATAGCTCCCGTATCCACAAGATACTGAACGTAGGAATGGTCCTTCGTTACCTGTGACATTTTTCTTTCATTAACAAGATACAGACGGCTGTCGCCGAGATTTACCGTCCAGACAGCAAGCGGGTCTGTCATAACGAACGCGCCCACAAGCGTCGTTCCCATTCCGTGAAGCTCTGCTATATCCTGACTTTCCTGCCATACCCTGAAATTCGCCTCGGCAAGCGCGTTGTCGAGTATCGTGGGTACGTCGGCTTCAGGGTCGTCAAGAACAAGTCGTTCGGCGACGACATCCTCTTCGATCTGTGCCTTTATTTCATTCAAAAAGCTCTTTATAGCAAGCTCGGATGCCTCAGCGCCGCCCGCTTCACCGCCCATACCGTCGCATACGACGAATACCGCGGCGTTTTTTGCAAGTCTTGCGCAGATAAAAGTATCTTCATTGTTTTCGCGTTTCCGACCCTTGTCGGTCATACCGTAATAATTCATTTCTCTTCTGTGACCTTTGCTTTTTCTGTTTTCTTTGCGTCGGCGCGGCGGAGCTGTCCGCAGGACGCATTTATATCGGGGCCGAGACGGCGGCGTACCGTGGCTCTTATTCCTCTTGCTTCAAGCACCGACGCAAACGCCTCGATACCGCCCTTCGCGGGCTGCTTGAATCCGCTTTCCTCAACCGTATTCACGGGAATAAGATTGACGTGTATCGGAAAGCTGTCCTTCTTTGACGGACGGAGAGACTTATTGAGAACTGCCGCTAACTGCTCGGCTTTATCTCTCGAATCATTCTTCCCTGCTATAAGCGTATACTCAAACGATATTCTGCGTCCCGTTCTGTCGTAGTAGCGTCGGCAGGCTGCAAGCAGCGCGTCAACGCCGTACTTTTTATTCACGGGCATTATCTCCGAACGTGTTACGTCGTCTGCGGCGTGAAGTGATATGGATAGCGTTATCGGTATATTTTCTGTCGCAAGGCTGTCTATCTTATCAACGAGCCCACAGGTCGAAAGTGAGATATGACGATATCCTATACATATACCTCTCTCGTCGTTGACGAGCTTTAAGAATTTCATTACGTTATCGTAATTGTCAAGCGGCTCACCGATACCCATCATAACTATGTTGGATATTCTCTTACCCATATCGCGCTGTGCCGCAACCACCTGTCCAAGAAGCTCTCCGGGAGTCAGATTGCGCACCCGTCCGCCAATGGTCGATGCGCAGAATCTGCACCCCATACGGCAGCCGACCTGTGAGGATATACATATAGTAAGTCCGTGCAGGTATTCCATCACTACGCTTTCCACGCAGTTTCCGTCACCAAGCTCAAAAAGATATTTCACCGTTCCGTCAACCGACGAGATAAGTCTCTGTCTGACGGTCGGTATATGGCACACCGCAACCGATTTAAGCTTTTCGCGAGTCGCCTTTCCTATATTGGTCATTTCCTCAAGCGACACACCCTTGTGCAGCTGAGTAAATATCTGCGACGCCCTGTATTTCGGCTCTCCTACCGACACGACAAGCGCTTCAAGCTCCTCGGGGGTCAGCGAGAGAAGGTCTGTTTTTTTTATACTGTTTTCGGTCATTTTATGACTGTTCCTTTCCGGTGGAATTGTGGCTGGTTTGGCTTTGCCAAATTGCCGCGAGGATTTTTAGCCGCAAAACACCAAGTTTGAAAATTTATTTTCAAACTTCGTTTACAAATTTGACGGGTTAAAATCTATTGAAAGCTGGATCCTCTTATTTCCGCCGTATTTGGACGAAAACGCTCTCATAAGCTCGGCAAACAGCTCTCTGCTATCTTTATTCAAACGGCATTTTATGACAAATCTCATACGGTATCTGTCGTCCACCTTATAAACGGGAGCTTCAAACGGTCCGAAGGTCACCTGAGGAACATGCTTATAATCCCCCTCGAGCGCTTTTACGTACTCGCATCTAAGATACTCGGTGGCTGTTACAAGCTCTCGCTCGTCGGAGTGTGACACAGTCAGAAGCACTATATCACAGAACGGAGGGAAGGTCAAAAGCCGTCTTAGCTTTATCTCGTTTTCAAAAAAGGTGTCGTAGTCCTGCGCGCAGGCAAGCTTTATTATGTCGTTGTCGGGATTATTCGTCTGTATAATGGCTCGTCCCTCTCTGTCAGAACGCCCTGCTCTGCCTATGACCTGCGTTAGCAGAGCGAAGGTTCTCTCGTTCGCTCTGTAGTCGTCAAGATAGAGCGACATATCGGCAAGCAGAACACCGACGAGCGTGACTCTCGGAAAATCGTGTCCCTTTGTGACCATCTGCGTTCCGAGAAGCAGGTCTCCGCTTTCTCTGAATTCGGTCAGTAATTTATCGTACGCGAGCTTTTTCGCGGTCGTGTCGGCATCCATTCGTAGCAGCCTTGCGTCGGGAAGCAAACCCGACAGCTCCTGCTCGACTCTCTGCGTTCCGTATCCGCAACGGTTAAGCGGCTCTTTTGAGCAGGACGGACACGCCTTCGGCATCGGCATTTTTCTTCCGCACCAATGGCAGACAAGCTCACCCTCGTCGTAGGTTCCGCGTTTTGTGTGATACGTCATAGCAACAGAGCATGACCGACATTTTATGACCTCGCCGCAATGAACGCAGTTTACCGATGAATTATATCCCCGTCTGTTGAGGAAAAGTATCGACTGCTCTCCGGCATTGTAGGTTTCAAGCAGAGCCGACGCAAGCTCGTTTCCGATGGGCGACGAAATTCCGTTCTGCGCGTCGATTCTCATATCCGACACCGTGACCATTGGAAGCTTTGCTTCACCGTAGCGTTTTGTCAGTCTTACAAGTGTATATACGCCGTCCTTTGCCTTCTTGAAACTCTCGACGGACGGTGTTGCCGATGAAAGAAGCATAAGCGCCGAGCTGTCCGCACATCTCTTTCTGGCTATGTCTCGCGCGTGGTATTTCGGCGTCATATCCGATTTGTAGGTATGCTCCTGCTCCTCGTCTATGACTATCATTCCGAGATTTTTGACGGGAGCAAAGACCGCTGAACGGGTTCCTACCACGATATCGGCAAGACCTCGCTTTACTCTTATATAAGCGTCGTATCTCTCCCCTGCCGAAAGTCCCGAATGCATTACGGCGACACGGCTTCCGTAACGCGAA
Organism: Eubacteriales bacterium; assembly: GCA_045589735.1. Taxonomy (GTDB): domain Bacteria; phylum Bacillota; class Clostridia; order Oscillospirales; family CAG-272; genus RGIG3994. The sequence goes on from JAZNPQ010000033.1 coordinate 5,189, forward strand.
CAGAATACAGATAGCATCTGCGGTGTCAGCGCGATTTCGGGAAGGAGTACGATAGCTCCCTTTTTATATTCTATCATTCGGTCTATCATTCCGAGTATGACGGTTGTTTTTCCGCTTCCCGTAACGCCGTACAAAAGCGCACCGTGAGGCTTACCGTCAAGGGCAAGCTCTGTCAGTGTCCTGAGTGCATTTGTCTGTTCCTCATTAGGAGTCAGCGGCTTTGCTCCGCCGCATATTTCGGCGGTCGGGTCTCTGAAGGCTTCACGGCGCTCTACCGTGAGAAGTCTGTTCTGCACCATCGTCGCAAGCTGGCTTTGTGTGAGTCCTGTAACCTCATCAAGCAGCTCCCTTTCGGACGCAGAACTATTCATAAGTCTGTATATAACACCTATCTGAGACGGAAGCGTCAGTCTGCGCTTCATTTCGCGGACTCTGTCACCGTCAAGCAGCTTCCCCGCTTCTTCTTCATTTAAGTCAAGGGAATAGTATTTTTCATATTTTAACTGGGTATCGACGACCTCTGCGTCGGCTTCGATATATCCGTCGGCTATCAGCTCCTTTAAATACCCCTCGGTGCTTGAACCGAATTTCGATACTACCGATTCCTCGCGCGGCTCTCCCCTTGATTTTATGTATTCGTACAGAATTATCGCGCCATGCGAAAGCTCTCCGCCGTCTGACGGCAGAGGTGTATTTGTGATTCTGTATATCCTTACGGTTTTTGCGCTTCCCGACGGCACAGCCGCGCGTATCGCGTCACCCACCGTACAAAGCGTCATAGACGCCACGTAGCGGCAAAGCGAAAGCTGTTCTCCCGTCAGCGGAAGCGTATCACTCGACACCGACAGGATGGGCTTTGTGCGCTGGGTCTCGGCGCTGTCGTGTATCTCGGCAATAACACAGACTCTTTTGCGGTTCCCTCCACCAAAAGGAACAACGGCAAACGCCCCCGGTACTGCTGAATCGCGTAGCTCGGGGGGAATATAATAATCATACATTCTGTCAGCCGAATACGGGATGTCGAGCAGATATACTCCCGCATATCCTCCTACATCCCGTCCGTTCCTCTTTATTGAAGAGTCTGTCATAAAATTCTTACTCTTCTTCTGCTTCCTCGACTATTACAAAACCGCCTGCATTGATACGGTCTATGGCAAGTCGTACTGCCTTTTCGTCCTTAAGGTCCTTGTCTATCATCGCAGATATAGACTTATCGCTGTCCTTTGTTCCTGCGGCACGCTCTGCCTCGGTACGCTGACGTACGTATTCGTCTGTTATCATTCTTGCGCCCTTCGCGGTTGCAAGCGCAAGCTCGTAACGGTTGTATTCACCCTTTGTAAGCTCTTGGATAGTGGGTTTGATCATCATAATAGGAGTCCTCCTCTGTTTATATTACTCAAAATATTTTTTCTTTGCGTCAGGCATACGTTTGTCCGAGCATCTCTCCGCCTCGGCAATGGCTCTCAGTCTGTTTGCCGCGCTCTCGGTCTCGCCCGTGTAGTTGTATACGATATAGTCGTACATACCGATCTGTTCCATCTCGACCTTTGCCTGAGCAAGTCTCGATCTTATCTTTTCTTCGGTCTCGGTTCCTCTTGTTCGAAGTCTTCTCTCCTGCTCCGCATACGACGGCGGCAAAAGCATTACGAGCACCGCCTCAGGGCATTTTTCCTTGACCTGAGCCGCGCCGTTTACATCTATCTCAAGAATTATATTCTTTCCCTCCGAGATTGCCTTTTCCGCAAGACTTCTCGGTGTTCCGTAAAACTCTCCGCAGTATTCGTTATATTCAAGGAAGTCGTCCTCATCAAGATATTTTTTAAATTCGTCCTTGGTTACGAATATGTAATCCGAACCGTCGACCTCACCGGGTCTCGGTGCTCTCGTTGTTCTCGACACCGAAAATTCAAATTCTCCGCTGTCACGCAGAATTCTGCACACCGTTCCCTTTCCGCTTCCGGCAGGACCCGACACGACAAGAATTACGCCCTCTCTCATGCCTCGTCCTCCTCGGTATCGTCTCCGTCCTCACTGCCGGAGAGCCGCTTTGATATCGTCTCGGTCTGGAGTGCCGAAAGTATAACGAGCTCCGAATCCGTTATTATAACAGATCTCGTTTTTCGTCCGCAGGATACGTCTATCGTACGGGACGCGTCCTTTGCATCCTGTATAAGACGCTTTATCGGCGCGGAATCGGGGCTTACAAGCGCCACAACTCTCTCGGCGGCTACCATATTTCCAAATCCTATATTTATAAACTTCATGGTTCTCTCCGAATATTACTCGATGTTCTGTATTTGCTCTCTTATCTTTTCAAGCTCACACTTGACGGCAACGACCGTCTGAGCCGCAGGGGCGTTCTGACATTTCGAGCCTATCGTGTTTATCTCGCGATTCATTTCCTGCATCAGAAAATCAAGCTTACGTCCCGCCGCCTCGTTCGACGCAAGTATCTCATCAAACGCCTTGAAATGTGAACGCAGACGCACGAGCTCCTCGTCAATGGCTATTCTGTCAGCATATATGGCACATTCGGCAAGCACTCTCGAATCCTCAGCCTTGAGCGCAAGATCGGCAAGCACTCGGCGAAGTCTTTCCTCAATACGCTCCTTCAGACCGTCGATATC
>JAZNPQ010000034.1:0-12722 GCA_045589735.1 Eubacteriales bacterium
CTTAAAACGCTTCGCGCCTAACAGTTCGATAAATCAAAATTTGAAAGATAAACAAAAAACTTAAAGCAAACCCCTTGTTTGAAGTTTTTTGAAGATTCTTAAGAAACTTTTTGCAAAAAGTTTCTTAGGCGGGTGTGGTCAGCGCCCACATATAAAACTCATATCCCGTAAAGCTCACCGTATTTCTTTTCAAGATAATCGGTATAAACTGTCGGGTCGAACGGCTCGCCGAGTGCGGCTTCAAGCAGCTCGTTTGACTTTTTGAGACAGCCGTATTTCCAGATATGCTCGCGGTTCCATTCGTTGATGGGAGCGAAATTGCCACTCTCAAGACAGGCGTCAACGTCAACTGTTTCCTTCATTTTCTTAAGCAGCTGTGCGCCGTATGCGCTTCCGAGTGCGTAAGACGGGAAATATCCGATACCGCCGCCCGACCAATGGCTGTCCTGAAGCACGCCCTCACGGTCGTTCGGTACGTCTACGCCCAGATATTCCTTGTAAAGTTTATTCCACTCGCCAGGTAGGTCGTGAACGGTAAGCTCGCCCGAAACGACGCGCTTTTCAAGCTCGTAGCGTATCATAACGTGGAGACAGTATGTGACCTCGTCGGCGTCGGTTCTTATAAGTGACGGAGTTACGAGGTTTATCGCCTTGTATACGTCGTCAGCTGTGTATTTTTCAAGCTGAGACGGGAAGCAGGCTTTCATTTTCGGGAAAATGTTATTTATAAACGCGCGGCTGCGTCCGAGCAGATTTTCATAGAAACGGCTCTGACTTTCGTGTATTCCCATTGATACGCCGCCGTCAAGGAAGGTGTAGGCATATTCGTCGTCGGAATTCATATCGTAAAGTGCGTGACCGCCCTCGTGGATAACGCTGAACATCGAGCAGGAGAGGTCGTCTTTTTTATAGTTAGTGGTAATACGGACATCGTGATGAGAGCCGAGGCTTGTCGTGAAGGGATGCTCTGTCGTTCCGAGTCCGCAGTGTCCCATATCGATACCCATAGCTTTCATAAGCGTGAGGGCAAACTTTTCCTGCTCGTGTTCGTCAAAATCACCGAGCAGACAGGAATTGTCAAGCTGCGGCTTTTCTGCGATCTTTGCGATAAGAGGAACAATACGCTCTTTAAGTGTACTGAAAAACTCGTCGCACTTTTCGGTTGTGAGTCCGTCCTCGTATTTGCCGAGCATATAGTCGTAGGGCTTCATTTCGGGTGCGCAGTATTCCGCAAAGCGAACCTGTGTTTCAAAAATTTCAGTAAGCAACGGCTCAAACAGCGCAAAATCGCTTGTCTCCTTTGCCGTGTGCCATACGTCGTCGGCTTCAACGAGCAGTCTTTCGTATGCGATATACTCTTCCATAGGTATCTTCTGCATCTCGCGTATGTCCTTAAGCGCGAGATATACCTTGCGAGACTCGACCTCGGTCAGCTCATCCTTGTTTGCGTCGAGAAATTCGAGCATTTCGACCGTGTCCTTGCCCGTCGAGAGCAGATAGCTCTCCTGACTGAGAATTGAAAGCGTCTGACCTCTGTTTGCGGCTGTGGCCTTAGGTGCTGTCGTCGCTCCGTCGTAGTATATAAGCGACATTGCGTGATTATACGCGCTGAGCTTTTGCTCAAATTCGGTCAGCTTTTCGCGTGCTTCTGTAAGATTCATAATGATACTCCTGTTAAAGCTCTATAAGATTCTTTGGGCTCTTTGTAAAGTCGTAGATACCGTTCTCGGTAATTGCAATCATATCCTCGATACGGCAGCCGTATTTGCCCGAAATATAGATGCCCGGCTCGTCGGTAATAACGTCACCGACTCCGAGAAGCGCGCCCTCGGGTGCTTTACTCGAAAGTCCCGGCGCTTCGTGGATATACATACCGACACCGTGTCCGAGAGAATGACCGAAGCAGCCCTTGTATCCCGCGTTGTCTATGATATCACGTGCTATTTTATCGAGCTTTGCGCGTCCGCGCTCACCCGCTTCAAGAGCGGAAATGACGGCAAGCTGTGCTTCGAGTACGGTATTATAAAGACGTTTCATATCGCTGTCAGCCTTACCGATAACGACGGTACGAGTCATATCCGAGCAGTAGCCTTGATATTTTGCGCCGTAGTCAAGGGTCAGAAATCCCTTTTCGAGCTTTACGGGGCGGGGAACACCGTGAGGCATTGACGACGCGCTTCCCGATACCGCGATAGTCTCAAAAGCGAGACCGTCAGCACCGTTTTTACGCATAAAGAATTCAAGCTCAAGAGCGACGTCAATTTCGGTGCGGTCGGGCGTGATATAGCCGAGAATGTGCTCGAATGCCGCATCGGTAAGAGCTTGCGCTTTCTTCATTTTTTCTATTTCTCCAGCGTCTTTATAGCGGCGCAGCTCGTCTGTAAGCTTAGAGCCGCCCGAAACGAACTCAACGCCTTCGATTCTGCTCTTTATCATTTCAAAATCGGCAAGCGAGAGCGTCGCATCCTCGACAGCGACCTTTGTCACGCCCTCTTCCTTAAGATGCGCGGAAATTTCCGCAAGCATAGAACGGTCCTCGGGCATAACTATTTTGAAGCCCTTGTCGGCTTCGTTGTGCGCGGCTTCAATATAGCGGAAGTCGGTGATGAGGTAAGATTTTCCGTGAGTTACGAGAACGTAGCCGTCGGTGTAGTCGAAGTTTGTCAGCCAACGCTGATTGACCGCCGAGGTGACGAGAAGCGCCGAATCCTCAGGAAGTATAGATTTTACCGATTCAAGATGTGACATATTTATTCCTTTCAATTTATCATTTTGAGATAATGTGATTTCATTTTCGCGGCATCCTCTGCCATAGTACCCGCCGACTCACAGATAATACACGGACACAGACCTTCACGGGCTATAGTCTCGATAAGCGGTTCAAAGTCGGGGCCGTAGGTCGTATCGTCGAAGGTAAGATGCTTTTTTTCACCCGCAGAGGTGTATTCTATTTTTGAAAAATGACAGTGAAGATAGCGCGCGACGCTGTCTCCGAGTCTTTCTCCTATCTTGTCAAAAACGAGCTTATACGCATCGGTTGACGGGAAAAGACCGCCGACGTTTCTTGCGTTAAGATGTCCGAAATCAACAACGGGACGGAAGATGGGAGCGATACGGCAAAGCTCTATGACCTCGTCGAGCGTTCCGAGCTGATTCTGCTTTCCCATAGTTTCAATACCGAGAATAACACCCTTGTCACCGAAAAGCTCGGCGGCGCGTGTGAGAGTGTCAGTGGCAAGATACATAGCCTCGTCGCGTGATATCTTTGAGGCAGAGCCTGCGTGAATGACTATAGTATCAGCGCCGAGACAGAGCGCGGCGTTTACGCTTTGCTCGATATATTTGAGGCTTTTGAGACGCTTTTCGGGGTCAACGCCCGAAAGGGAGATGAAGTATGGCGCGTGGAGTGACATTTTTATACCTGCGTCACGCGCGGCGTTACCTATTGCGGTGAGTGCCGCCGTTCCTGCCATAATACCGTTTCCGCCTTGATATTCGTAGGCGTCAAGACCCCTCGCGGCGATCCATGCGGGCGCGTCCTTTGAGCTTTTAAAGCCTTCGGCTGCAAACGAATCGCTGTTACCGCCGGGGCCGAAAAGTGCTGAGCTTCTCATTATTTTCGTATATCTCCGTTTCCGTTTATAAGATATTTTGTCGTAGTCAGCGCGTCAAGTCCCATAGGACCTCTTGCGTGAAGCTTTTGCGTGGAAATTCCTATCTCTGCGCCAAAGCCGAACTCGCCGCCGTCTGTAAAGCGTGTAGATGCGTTGACGTATACTGCCGCCGCGTCAATTTCTCTCTGGAATCTTTCGGCATCCGCAAGAGAACGTGTAATAATCGCTTCGCTGTGCTTGGTGTTGTGTCTGTTTATGTGATCTATCGCTTCGTCAAGGGTATCGACCGTCTTTACGGCTAAAATATAGTCGTCGTATTCGGTAGACCAGTCGTTGGCGGTCGCGGCTTTTGCGTCGCTTATGAATTTAGCCGAATATTCGTCGCATCTGAATTCTACGCCGTACGGCTTCATAGCGTCTGCTATTTTCGGAAGCACCTCTGCGGCAACAGAACGGTTGACGACAAGAGTCTCTATTGCGTTACATACCGACGGACGCTGACATTTTGCGTTAAGCGCGATCTTTACAGCCATGTCGGTGTCGGCGTCTGCGTGTATATAAAGGTGACAGTTTCCCGCGCCCGTTTCAATGACGGGAACTCTGGAGTTCTGCTTGACAGCCGCGATAAGACGGTGACTGCCCCTGGGAATGAGAACGTCAACGTAATCGGTCATTGTCATAAGTATATTCGCGCCTTCGTGAGTTACGTCGGTGATAAGTCCTATAGCGTCGGGGTCAAGACCAACCTCGGTAAGCGCGGATTTCATTACGTCAACAAGCGCGATATTGGAATTTATAGCTTCCTTGCCGCCGCGAAGAATGACCGCGTTACCCGTTTTAAGGCAGAGCGCGGCGGCGTCAACCGTGACGTTGGGGCGTGCCTCGTAGATTATACCGATAACACCGAGCGGTACCTTGACTGCCGAAATTTTAATACCCGACGGACGAACCCAGCACTCGCCCTGACCTATAGGGTCGGTCAGCGAGACGATTTCATAAAGAGAGTTAATTATAGCGTCGATACGTTTTTCGTTAAGCGTGAGGCGGTCGAGCATGTGAGGCGGTACACCGTTGTCGGCGGCGCGTTCAAGGTCGAGCCTGTTGGCGTTTATTATTTGCTCTTTTGATTCCCCGAGCTTTTTGGCGATAGCCGATAGGGCATCGTTTTTAAGACCTGCGCCTGCATTCGCAAGTGACAGCTTTGCGCGACAGGCAGCGGCACATAGAGAGCTTATTTGTTCGTAGAGTTCCATAGTATTTATCCTTTTTAGAAAATATATAATATATGATACACCAAAAACAGAGATTTGTAAAGAGCTTTTCGGGTATTTCGGCAGTTTTTGAAGATGCGTAAAAAAATTTCAAAAAAATTTGAAAAAGGTATTGCAAAAATGAAAAAGATGTGATATAATACCAAGGTACTCAACAAAGGCCCGTTGGTCAAGCGGCTAAGACGCTAGCCTCTCACGCTGGAAACATGGGTTCGATTCCCGTACGGGTCACCAGAAAAAAGCACTTGCGAAAGCAAGTCCTTTTTTCACCGAAATTTGCCCTTCGGGCAAGTGAAATAGCTTCGTTGTGAAATATTTGCTTCGCAAATGTGAAATATTCGCTGGCGCGAATGTGGGCAAATTTCATTTCACATTGCGACGAAGGAGCAATATTTCACAATTTTCGAAAGAAAATTATTTCACATTCACCGCAGGTGAATATTTCACTTGAAAGAACAAAATGTTTATGCTATAATAAAACAGAGAAAGGCGGCGGTTGTATGGCTGAATCTAAACTTAGAGATTTATCTATGGATTTTTCTGTAAATGTAATAAAGATGTGTGATAATATGAAAGGACATCACTCGCTTGTAAATCAATTGGAGCGTTCTGCAACGTCGATTGGCGCGAATATTCACGAAGCAAACTATGCTCACGGTAAGGCTGATTTTGTCGCGAAACTTCAAATCTCGCTTAAAGAGTGCTATGAAACGGAGTATTGGATTGAATTTTTGTAAAGTCAGATTTAATCGAAAGAGACGTAGCGAAGGAGCTATATAATCAATGCGGTACCATTCGTAGAATTTTAATTGCTTCCATCAATACCGCAAAGGAGAATAAATAAAAAGCAATAGAAATTATGGATTTACAAATTATTTTACATATAACCGAGTTGTGTTTGTTTCTCTTCACGCTTTTCTGGGTTTCACAAAGAAATTCAAGATTTATTAAAAGACAGCCCTTTAAGATAATAGCAATCATGACAATATTTATTACAATATTAGGCGGTATTGCACTCTGTATATTTGATATTGTTTTGTTTTCCATGGAGTTGTAATTTTGACCTTTTTTCAACGAAATTCGCCTTCGGCGAGTGAAATATGGCTTCGCCATGTGAAATAGCTACGCTGTGAGATATTTGCTTCGCAAATGTGAAGGGGCGAATTTTTAGATAAAATTTAGATAAAATCGCAAAAAAACCTTGACAGCAGAGAAAAAGTATGATATAATCCTTTATTATCAAAAATATTTTGAGTTATGTAAGGAAAAGTAATCCGAAGGAGTCTGCAGAGAGAGGCTGTTGGTGTGAAGTCTCGGCGAGAGCGGATGAAAGCTCACCTTACCGAAAACGTCCGTACGTTTTCAGACTCTGCCGAAGAAAGGGAAGGTTGATGGACCGGAACGAATAGAACGGCGCGTTTGCCGCGTTAAGGCTTTGTGAGAGTATTCGTGTTTTTTACGGATAAATTCGGGTGGTACCGCGATTTGATAAAAGTCGTCCCGAAGACGAAAGCGTCTTCGAGACGGCTTTCTTTATTTCTCAGAAGGATTCCAAGAGGAGGTATTATTATGGAATTCATTAACATGACCATCGGAGAATGGATGGATAAGCAGGCAAAAGACTATCCCGATCAGCCTGCAGTTATTTATACGCACGATTTTAATTACACCCGTACGTACCGCGAATTTAACGATGAAATAAACAAGATCGCAAAAGCGTTTATGTCAATGGGTATTGGGCGCGGAGACCACGTCGCTATCTGGGCAACAAACAATCCCGAGTGGTATCTGACACTCTTTGCCTGCACGAAGATCGGTGCGGTACTCGTTACGGTAAACACAGGATATAAAATACACGAAGCCGAATACCTGCTCAAGCAGTCGGACACCAAGATGCTCGTTATGTGTGACAGCTTCAAGGATACAAGCTATGTTGATATAATGAACCGTCTCTGTCCCGAGATACTCGTGGACGGCGCTGACCGAGGTAATATCTGCTCGAAGCGTCTTCCTATGCTTAAAAAGATAATCACCATCGACCCCGAAGCGCATAAGGGTATGTATCATTGGTCCGAGCTTTATTCGATGGGTGCGGATATAACCGACGAGGAATACGCCGCTGCGAGAGAAGGAATATCCCCTCATGACGTTGCGAATATGCAGTATACGTCGGGTACGACCGGTTTCCCGAAGGGCGTTATGCTGACACACTACAATATAATAAACAACGGTAAGTTCATCGGTGACTGTATGAAGTTTACAGACAAGGACAGACTGCTCGTAACGGTTCCGCTTTACCATTGCTTCGGTCTCGTGCTTGCGACAATGGCAAGTATCACACACGCAACGACTATGGTACCGATAAAGGTCTACAGTCCCATAAAGGTAATGGAGTCCTTGCAGGAGGCTAAATGTACGGCAATGCACGGAGTTCCGACGATGTTCATAGCAATACTCGGTCATCCGAGATTCTCTGAATTTAAGTTTAACCTCAGAACGGGAATCATGGCAGGCTCGCCTTGTCCCATCAAGGTAATGCAGCAGGTCATTGACGATATGGGAATGTCCGAGATAACTATAGTTTACGGTCAGACCGAGGCGTCTCCGGGATGCACGCAGACGACCACCGACGACTCTGTTGAGCGTCGTGTAAACACCGTCGGACGCGCGTTCCCCGGAGTTGAGACTAAGATAGTTGATCCCGAAACAGGCGAAACACTCGGACCCGGACAGGTCGGAGAGTTCTGCGCAAGGGGATATAATATAATGAAGGGTTACTACAAAATGCCCGAAGCCACCGCTCAGGCGATCGACAAGGACGGTTGGCTGCACACGGGTGACCTCGCGACAGTCGATGCCGACGGTTATTACAAGATAACCGGACGAATCAAGGATATGATAATCCGCGGCGGTGAAAATATCTACCCCAAGGAAATAGAGGATTTTATATACACGCACGAGAAAGTCAGTGACGTTCAGGTCGTCGGCGTTCCGAGTAAGGATTACGGCGAGGAGATAATGGCGTTCGTTATTCCGAAGGAGGGCGTAACACTGACGGAGGACGAGATAAAGGACTACGTTCGCGGTTCTATGGCGAAATATAAAGTACCGTCGTTCGTATCGTTCATAACCGAATTTCCGATGAACGGCGCGGGCAAGATACTCAAATATAAGCTGCGCGAAATGGCTATTGAGGAAAAGAACCTTAAGGATGCCGCCGCTATCGAAACAGCTTGACTTAGAATGAGAGGTAAAGTTATGAAATTATCGTTTTCAACACTTGCGTGCCCCGATTGGAGCTTTCGTGAGGTATACGCGACCGCCGCTGACCTCGGCTTTGACGGCGTTGAGATACGCGGCGTCGCGGACCAGATGTACGCACCAAAAATATATAATTTTACAGATGAAAAAATAGAGAGCGCAAAGGCACATTTTGCAAAGAGAGCTCTTGATATACCGCTTTTGACGAGCGGCGCGTATGTTCTTGACAATCCCGACTTTGAGGCGGTAAAGACCGAGATACGCGAATATTCCGAGCTTGCGAAAAAGCTTGGCGTAAAGCACGTCCGTGTGCTTATGGAAAAAACGCCCGCACCCGAAGCAGCTCCCGATTTTGAATATCTTGCGAAGAGCTACCGTGAGCTTTGCGGTATTGCCGCCGAGTACGGTATTACTCTTCTTACGGAGACTAACGGATTTTTATCGGATACGGGGGTCTGCCGTCGCTTTATGGATACTGTAAACGCGGAAAATATGGGACTTATCTGGGACGTTCACCACACGTACAGATTCTTTAACGAAACACCCGAGGAGACAGTTGCCAATATCGGAAAATATATAAAGCACGTTCACCTTAAGGACTCGGTCAAGGGAAGCAACGGCAAGATAACGTATATGCTCACAGGCTATGGTGATTTTCCGTTTGATAAGGTCATAGCGGCGCTCAAGGGCATCGGATACGACGGATATCTGTCGTACGAATGGGTAAAGCGTTGGTCACGCGAGCTCGCAGAGCCCGGCGTTGCGCTTTTCCAGTATATTAACTATATTAAGAGTATTCTTTAAAGCACAGAACACCGTAACGGTTTCGTTACGGTGTTCGGAGTGCGTTATGAGGTTTAAGCCATATTTTCGGAGAGCTTTTTGCCTCCGAGAAGATGGAAATGCAGGTGCTTGACGGTCTGTGCACCGTCCTCACCGCAGTTGTTGATAATGCGGTAGCCGTTCGTGAGTCCTTCGCCGGCGGCGATCTTCGGGATAACTTCAAAGATTTTAGCAACATATGCGCTGTTGCTCTCGTCGATCTTGTCGGCGCAGCAGACGTGAAGCTTCGGAACGATAAGAATGTGAACGGGTGCCTGAGGGTTTATGTCGCGGAAGGCGTATACGTTTTCGTCCTCGTAGACTTTTGCAGACGGTATCTCGCCCGCGATTATCTTACAAAAAATGCAATCCATAATTAAACAACCTCCAAATTTTTATGATATAATTTTACCACTTTGAAAGGCTGATGTCAAGATGTATAAAATATTTGATATACATACACACACTTATCCGCCGAGACTTGCCGAAAAGGCGGTAAAAAATCTCGGTGATTTCTACGTTTTCAACGTAGAAGGAAAGGGAACCTACGACGACCTTGAGGAGACGTCGGCGAAATGCGGTGTCGTTGGATTTTTGCTCTTTTCGGTCGCAACCAACGCGCACCAGGTCGAGAAGGTAAACGACGGAATCGCGGAGCTCGTAAAATATTCGCGTGAAAGAGGGTATGAAACTCACGGATTTGCGGGAATGCATCAGGATACTCCCGATTTTGCCGCCGAGCTTGACCGAGTCCAAAAAATGGGACTTCAGGGTGTAAAGATACACCCCGATATTCAGGGCGTGAATATAGACGACCCGAGACTTTATAAGCTTTATGAGCTTATGGAGGGCAGAATGCCGATATATTTCCACATGGGAGACGACCGTCCGCAGTACAGATTTTCCGAGACCGACAGACTTGTGAAGGTCAAAAAGGACTTCCCGAAGCTTGAGGTGGTTGCGGCGCATCTCGGAGGATACAAGGCTTGGGATGAGGCGCAAAAGCTATGCGAGCTTGAGGGCGTGTGGTACGATACCTCAAGTGCGCTCTGGGCAATGTCACCCGAGAGGGCGACCGAGCTTGTCAAAATGCTCGGAACCGACAGAGTAATGTACGGTACGGACTATCCCGTAATGCTCCCCGAGCACGAGATAGAAAGATTTATGAAGCTCGACCTCACCGAAAAGGAGCGCGAGGACATATTCTATAACAACGCGAAGCGTTTTCTTAAATTTTGAAAATAATATGATGCCGAAAGGCACGGAGGAAATATGAAATACGATTTTAGGTCAGTTGAAAAGAAATGGCAGGACAAATGGGAAGAAACAGGCGCATTTGATGCCAAGGACAACAGCGACAAAAAGAAATTCTACGCGCTCGTAGAGTTTCCGTATCCGTCGGGCGCGGGAATGCACGTCGGACACATCAAGGCGTATTCGGGTCTTGAGGTCGTTTCACGTAAGAGACGTATGGAAGGCTACAACGTACTGTTCCCGATAGGCTTTGACGCTTTCGGTCTCCCTACCGAAAACTACGCTATCAAAACCGGTATGCATCCACGTCAGGTAACCGACAAGAACATCGAAAAGTTCACGTCACAGCTTAAGCGCGTCGGCTTCGCGTTCGATTGGAACCGCGTTGTCGATACCACAGAGGAGGACTACTACAAGTGGACTCAGTGGATATTCTTAAAGCTTTTCGAAAAGGGACTTGCATTTAGAGACAAGACTCTTGTAAACTACTGCCCTTCGTGTAAGTGCGTTCTCTCCAACGAGGACTCGCAGGGCGGTAAGTGTGATATTTGTCACTCGGACGTGGTGCAGAAGCCGAAGGACGTTTGGTATCTCCGTATCACAGAGTACGCAGACAAGCTCCTTATGGGACTTGACGAGGTGGATTATCTTCCCAACATCAAGCAGCAGCAGGTAAACTGGATAGGTAAATCGACAGGTGCGTTTGTGAACTTCAAGGTAAAGGGAACAGACGAGACCCTCAGGATCTATACAACAAGACCCGACACACTTTTCGGAGTAACCTTTATGGTAATGGCTCCCGAGCATCCGCTTCTCGATAAGTACGCAGATAAGATAGCAAATATGGCAGATGTTCTTGCGTACAGAGAGGTTTGCGCAAAGAAGACCGAGTTTGAGCGTACCCAGCTCGTTAAGGAAAAGACCGGCGTAAAGCTTGACGGTATGACAGCAGTAAATCCGCTTACGGGTAAGGAGATCCCGATATTCATCTCCGATTACGTTATGATGGGCTACGGAACGGGCGCGATCATGGCTGTTCCCGCACACGACCAGCGTGACTACGAGTTTGCAAAGAAGTTCGGTGTGGATATTATTGAGGTCATCAAGGGCGGCGACATCGAAAAGGAAGCCTACACCGGTGACGGTGAGATGGTCAATTCGGGATTCCTCAACGGATATACGAATAAGAAGGACAGCATTGAGCGCGCGGTCGAGGAGCTTACAAAGCTCGGCTGCGGCGAAAAGGGCGTACAGTACAAGATGAAGGACTGGGCGTTCAACCGTCAGCGCTATTGGGGTGAGCCTATCCCGATCGTTCACTGTGAAAAGTGCGGAATGGTCGCAGTCCCCTACGAGGAGCTTCCGCTGAGACTTCCCAAGGTCGAGAACTTTGAGCCGGGCTCCGACGGTGAAAGCCCGCTTGCAAAGATAGATTCGTTCGTAAACTGTAAGTGCCCGAAGTGCGGCGGTGACGCAAAGCGCGAAACCGACACAATGCCGCAGTGGGCAGGCAGCTCGTGGTACTTCCTCAGATACATCGACCCGAAGAACGAAAACGCGCTTGCTGACCCCGAAAAGCTCAAATATTGGATGCCTGTCGATTGGTACAACGGCGGTATGGAGCACGTAACAAGACATATGATCTATTCGAGATTCTGGTACAGATTCCTCTATGATCCCGGTGTTGTTCCGGTAGCCGAGCCTTACGCAAAGCGTACCGCGCAGGGACTCATTCTCGGACCTGACGGAGAAAAGATGAGTAAGTCCAAGGGCAACGTAGTTGACCCCAACGACGTTGTTGACGAGTTCGGCGCAGACGTACTCCGTGTATATACTCTCTTTATGGGTGACTACGAAAAGGCAGCGCCCTGGTCGGAGAGCAGCGTTCGCGGATGCAAGAGATTCCTTGACCGTGTCGCGGGACTTGCGGATATGGCAAACGGAAACGGTGCGACTGCAAAGCTTGAAAAGAGCTTCCACAAGACCGTCAAGAAGGTCACATATGATATTGAGAATATGAAGTTCAACACCGCTATAGCCGCGATGATGAGCCTTATCAACGAAATTTACGATTGCGGAACGCTCACGCGCGACGAGCTTGGCGTATTCGTACGTATTCTCTGTCCCTTCGCACCGCATATCTGCGAGGAAATTTGGGAAGGACTTGGAAACAAAAAGCTCTGCTCGCTTGCCGAGTGGCCGGAATACGATCCCGCAAAGACGGTTGACGACACCGTAGAGGTCGCAATTCAGGTAAACGGAAAGCTTAAAGGCACGATAATGCTTCCTAAGGATTGCCCCGCCGCCGACGCTATCGCCGCCGCAAAGGCAGACGAAAGAGTCGCGCCGCTGGTTGATGGCAAGACGGTGGTTAAGGAAATTTCCGTACCCAACAGAATAGTTAATATCGTCGTAAGATAAAAGTATACAAAAAGCCGAGGCATCTAACCGGTCTCGGCTTTTGCTTTGCGAAGAATCTTCAAATTTTGATTTATCGAAC
>JAZNPQ010000035.1:0-3939 GCA_045589735.1 Eubacteriales bacterium
CGTAACGCTCCTCGGAAATAAGACCGACTCTGTGACCGATAGGCGTAAGTCTGCGGTCAGCGTTGTCCTGTCTCAGCAGCATACGGAACTCTGCGCGCGAGGTCATCATACGGTAGGGCTCGTTAGTGCCTTTTGTAACTAGGTCGTCGATAAGCGTGCCGATATAACCGCTGTCGCGCGTCAGGGTCATAGGCTCTTCACCTTTGAGCTTGAGCGCGGCATTGATACCCGCGACAAGTCCCTGCGCCGCCGCCTCCTCGTATCCCGACGTACCGTTGAACTGTCCCGCGCCGTAAAGATTTTCGACAGACTTGAATTCAAGCGTCGGATAGAGCTGTGTCGGGTCGGCGCAATCGTATTCGATAGCGTAGGCATAGCGCATAATTTCCGCATTCTCAAAGCCCTTAAGAGAGTGAAGCATTTTGTGCTGAACGTCGGTCGGAAGTGAGGTTGAAAAGCCTTGGATGTACATTTCGTCGGTGTTCTCGCCCATAGGCTCGACGAAAAGCTGATGCCTCGGCTTGTCGGCAAATCTGACTATTTTATCTTCAATAGAAGGACAGTATCTGGGACCTGTTCCGTGAATATTGCCCGAATACATTGCCGAGCGACCGATATTTTCGCTTATTATTTTGTGTGTTTCCTCATTTGTGTAGACGATATGGCATGGGATCTGCTCTATTGCGTCGAGGTTCTCCTCTGTCGTGACCGAATAGGGCGTCACGGGACGCTCACCGTCCTGACGGTCAAGCACAGACAGGTCTATCGAGCGCTTGTGAACCCTTGCGGGAGTACCGGTTTTAAAGCGCATAAGCTTTATGCCGAGAGCCGCAAGCGAAGCTGTGAGCTTATTTGCGGCAAGCGAGCCGTCAGGACCGCCGTCGTAAACGATATCACCTACGAATATCTGTCCGCGCAGATAAGTGCCTGTCGATATTATAGCCGCGTCACACTCCCAGACCTCACCGAGCGAGGTCGTGACCGAGCAGACTCTGCCGTCCTTAACGCCGACGTCGGTTATTTCCGCCTGAACAAGACGCAGGTTCTCTGCGTCCTCAAGTGTTCTTTTCATTATATCGCGGTACTTTATACGGTCAGCCTGAATACGCTTCGAGTGTACTGCCGCGCCCTTGCCGAGATTTAGCGTTCTCGATTGAAGCATAGCCTTGTCTGCGGCGCGTCCCATCTCTCCGCCGAGAGCGTCTATTTCAAATACTAAATGACCCTTGCCCGTACCGCCTATCGACGGATTGCAGGGCATATTGGCGACGGCGTCAAGAGAGAGCGTAAACAGCACCGTGTCAAGTCCGAGTCTTGCCGCTGCGAGCGCGGCTTCAACACCTGCGTGACCTGCTCCGATGACCGCTACCTGTGTTTTTGTGTTCATTGTATAACCTTTCTCGGTGAAATTTAACTTTATAATTATATCAAAAAATACCGTTTGCGTCAATAGAAGTGAGAAAAAACCGATTACCACTTTACTTTTTCTTTCGAATGTTATATAATTTATAAAAAGGCATGAGGTGCAGTATTATGAACCCTATAAAAGATAATTTCATATCGTCTGACGGAAAAACGACGGTCGCGTGTTATTTTTACGAGCCAAAAGAGCCGAAGGCGGTCATTCAGCTGTCTCACGGTATGTGCGAATACGTTGAACGGTATGCAGACCACGCAGAATATTTTGTGTCGCAGGGCTTTGTTTTCTCGGGAAACGACCACCTCGGACACGGACAAACCGCAAAGGACGAAAATGACCTCGGCTATACGGTATCCGCCGATTTTCTTGTTGATGACCTCTATAAAATGACGCGGAAAATTAAAGAAAAATACCCCGACCTGCCGATTTTTCTCTTCGGTCACAGTATGGGCTCGTTCGTCGCTAGATGCTATATGTCAAAATACAAGGGAGAGCTCGCGGGCGCTGTGATAAGCGGTACTGCGGGTCGCGGAAATCCCACGGCGGCGGGAAAAATTCTTTGCCGTCTTATAGCGCTTTTCAAGGGAGACAGACACAGAAGCGGTCTTGTTAAGTCTATCTCGACCGGCAGCTACTATAAAAAATTCGGCAAGGACGCGCCGCGCTCGGCGTGGGTGACGTCAAACGCCGCGATACGCGAAAAATACGACGCAGACCCACTGTGCCGTTACACCTTTACACTCAACGGCTACTATAATATGTTTGACCTTCTCGGACGGGTTTCCTCAAAAAAGTGGGCGGAAACACTCGACAGGTCGTTGCCTGTCCTTCTTATCGGAGGCACTGATGACCCTGTCGGCGGAGAGACCGGAATAAACGAAGTAGCAGAGCGAATGACCGCCGCAGGCGTGACCGATGTCACGGTAAAGCTGTGGCAGAACGCGCGTCACGAGCTGCTCAACGAGACCGACGAAATACGTGACGAGACCTACAAAACAGTAACAGATTGGATAAACTCAAAAATATGATAACACTTAAAGAGCTTAAAGAAATAAAGGGAAGCTTTCTCGGCGTCGATTTCGGAGACGTGAGAACAGGACTTGCCGTATGCGACCCATCGCATTTTCTCGCGTCGGGACGAGAATGTATTAAGGTAAAAGGACTTGAAGCGGCGGCAGAGGCAGTTTCGGATTATGCCAAAAAGGAAGGCGTAACGGCGGTGGTCGTCGGGCTTCCGCGAAATATGGACGGAAGCGAGGGACACAGAGCAGAGCGGGCAAAGCGCTTTGCAGAGGAGGTAGAAAGACTTTCGGGACTCCCCGTAGCCCTTGCCGACGAGCGTATGACCACAATGGCGGCGTCGAGATATCTTAACGCGACCGATACGACGGGAAAAAAGCGTAAGGGAGTTATAGACACACTTTCTGCCGAAATAATTCTCCAAAACGCGCTCGACCGCATGAAAAATCTTTGAAAAGATAGGTATAAGTATGTCTTACGATAATGAAAAAAACGCGGTGCGCGGCGGTACTCTATATCTTGTCGCGACACCGATAGGAAATCTTGCCGACCTGTCCGAGCGCGCGATAAAAACGCTGTCGGACGTCGATGTTATTGCCGCCGAGGACACGCGTAACAGCGCAAAGCTGTTGTCAATTCTCGGTATCAGAAAGCCGCTTGTTTCATACCACGACCACAACCGACGCGAACGCGGCGAGGAGCTTGCAGAAAGACTGCTTTCGGGTGAGTCGGTTGCGCTTATTACCGACGCAGGTACGCCCGGTATTTCAGACCCGGGTGAAGATATGGTCGCGCTCTGTGCCGAAAAAAATATACCCGTGACTCTGATACCGGGCGCGTGCGCAGGACTTTGCGGGCTTGTTCTGTCGGGACTTCCGACGGGTAAATTTATATTCGAGGGCTTTCTGTCGGCAAAGGCGACCGAACGTAAGGCTCGTCTTTCGGAGCTTAAAAGCGAGACAAGAACGGTAATTTACCACGAAGCGCCGCACAAGCTTAAAGCAACTCTTTCGGATATGTCGGAAATATTCGGTGGCGAGCGTAAAATTTCGCTCTGCCGTGAGCTTACAAAGCTGAATGAGGAAATAATACGTACGACGCTTTCCGACGCCGTGGCGTATTATGCCGAAAACGAGCCGAGAGGTGAGTACGTTCTGATAGTCGGTGGCGCAGAGAAAAGCGCAGAAGCAGCTTTTTGGAGCGAGCTGGACGAAAAGGCACACGTTAAATATTATATAGACACGCAGGGTATGTCAAAAAACGACGCGATAAAAGCGGCGGCAAAAGACCGTGGCGTACACAAAAACGAGGTCTACAAAAAGCTCGCGAACGATTGATTTTAAAAATTTGATTTGTCTGTGAGATTATGTGGGGCTTTGCCCCACGCCCCACCAAAGAAACTTTTTGCAAAAAGTTTCTTTGGAATCTTCAAAAAACTTCAAAAAAGGGATATATTTTAATTGTTTGTTTATCTTTCAACGGTTGCTCGGGCGCAACCG
>JAZNPQ010000036.1:0-10899 GCA_045589735.1 Eubacteriales bacterium
GATGATCGAGGGTACCTTGAGAAGCTTTGCTACGCTTGAGGAGCCGTCAACGAAGAGGTCGGCACCCTTGATGAGGAATACAAAGCCGATAACAAGATACAGGATTGCCAAAAAGATTTCCATTTCTACCTTCTTTCCGCGATAAACCTTAAAAAATCGCTTGTTTTCTTCCTATTTATATATATCATAAATAGGAAGCCTTGATATTATACTACAAAGCGGTTCAAATGTCAACCCTGTTTTACATTTTTATTTCAAATATCGTATTATTTACAAAAAACGACCGACTGTTTTAAGTCAGTCGGTCGTTTTTGGTTAAGCAATTACATTATTTTGCAAATTTATATTTCACAACTATGGGATAGTGGTCGGAGGACTCGTTGTCGTTCTTGACTTCATAGTGCGTCACGGTAACGCCCTTGCCGTTGGTAAAGATGAAATCGATCTTGCTTCCGCCGGAATAAGTATTGCCGGGGTTCACTTTTTCGGATGCAATTTTCTCGGTGCTGACATAGCCGTGCCCGTCCATTATCTTTTCCACGCCCGAGCCGTTATAGTCGCCGCACATAAACATGGGAAGATCGCGGAACTGCTCTATATACGCCGCCATACAAGCTGCCTGATCTGCCTGACCACCTATGTGGTCAAAGTGGGTGCTGATAAAGACAAACCTAACGCCCGTTGCTTTTTCCTCGAGCACGGCAAATGTAAATATGCGCTCATAGGCCGAATCGGGAACCTTTGTGTATTTGATCTCGGGAGTCTCCGAAAGCCAGCGAGTGCCGCTGTCTATCAAAGTATATTTATCTTTGCGGTAAAGGATCGGATTGAACTGATCTTCCGAAGTGTGAGTGCCGTCTCTGCCCTCTCCGATAATACCGTATTCAGCGGAAAACTTATCGGTAAGGAACGCCATCCACTCGTGTGTGCATTCCTGCAAGCCCATTATATCGGGAGATATCTCCTCTATCGTCTGCAATACAGCCCTCACCCTGCTCTCCTGACCCGCCGTATGCATCCACACGTTGTAATCAAGGATAACCGTTTCTTCACCCGTTTCGGGAGAAGCGACAGTATCCTTAAGAGTCAGATTGGGAGTATCTTTCAACAAGGAAACAAAAAGGTTAAATGCGTGAAGAAGTCCTGCGGAATCGTTTGCGGCGAGCAGAATACCGTTCGTGCTGTTACCGACGAAGAATTGATCCGCAGAGATCGCGGGCGCAGTATCGCGCGAGGTAATACCGATTCTGATCTCTTTTCCCGTGGGATCAGATGCATCGCTCTTGATTTCAAGGGTGTACCCGCTCATTTCGGCGATAACGGTGCGCAGAAGCTTGGCAATATTATCCTCCGAATTATTTTTTGCGCGAGGACAGACTATTGAATATTCGGATATCGGAGTACCGCCAATGCTGACTTCGGTATATTCGTCACGGAATATAAAGCTTTGAGCAGCGTTGTCGAAAAAGACTTCTCCTTCATGCTTTTGGGTTACGTTTTCAATAAAATGCTCCATCGCCCTGAGGGTTCCCGCCGCAGTCGCGCCGGCGATAACAAGCTTCCCCCCAACCATACCGTAGCCGTAATCGTTATACATAAGTTCTGAAACAAATTCTTGGCTCTCCTCGCGGTCGCAAGCTCCGACGAGTATCTCAAACTCGGATTCCGCATATCCCGGAATGGCATCGGTGACGAAATCAGACTTAACGTCAAGATCAAGCGAAAGATCCGATTTGAGCACCGTTTTAAGTCTTTTTGCGGAAGATTGGAACAAATAGTCATCATCATTTCTGATAATCACAAAGTTTCCAAGCTCAGAGAGGGTGAGGTGCGCCGATGGTTGCTCCTCTGCCTCGGTAATTTCGGCTTCGGTCATTAATTCCGTTGTTTCTTCCCCGCCCTTTTCGCAGGAAACAACAAACGCCCCTGTCGAACAAAGAAGGGCGAAACACAAAAACAGGCTGAAAAATCTTTTCATAAATCTTTCTCTTTATTATTCAATATTTGCAACTCTGCCTGTAAGCCGGGTTCTGTCGTGGACGACCATCTGTCTTTGCTGTATGTCACCATACAGCTCCGGGGTATCCCCCGTGCCACCCGGGAGTATGTGTCGGGCAAACGACTCCCATACGGTGTTGCTTCGGATAGGGTTTACAGCGGACCTATGTTACCATAGGAACTGGTGAGCTCTTACCTCGCCTTTCCATCCTTACCTACAAGAGTAGGCGGTTTATTTCTGTTGCACTTTCCCGGCAGTCACCTGCGGCTGACGTTATCAGCTATCCTGCCCTTTGAAGCCCGGACTTTCCTCACGGTAATACCTTTCAGCGTGATACCGCGCGACCGTTTAACAAAGTTCGGTATTCATTATATCATTTTCAGGATTTTTGTCAAGTCAAAAAACAAATAAAAATTTTTCTCAATTGCGTTTTTTTGCGGTTAAACTCCAAAAGCTTGGATATCATAATAGAGAATCAAAAACGTTAAGGACGGTAAAACCAATGAAAAAGAAAATAACAATAATGTTGATACTCGCCGCGGTATTGCTTCAGCTTTCGGCGCTTGTATCATGCTCAAAAGAAAAAGAGGACGGAGACGTTCATATATTTTATTATAACTACAGCGACACATATATAACAGGTGTTCGTTCGGCTCTTTCAAAGCGGCTTGATAAAAATGACGGAAAATATCAGAACTACGACGGTAACAACAACCAAACAACACAGACCGAGCAGATAAGAACAGCAGTTACAAAGGGAGCTAAGGTGCTTCTTGTCAACCTTGTAAACACAGGCTCGGAGGATGCCGCAACCGCAGTTATAAATGAGGCAAAAAAGGCGGGCGTACCGGTGGTATTCTTCAACCGTGAGGTTCCCGATTCTGTTGTGAAAAGCTACGACAAATGCGCATTTGTCGGAACTGACGCAGAGGAAGCCGGACATCTTCAGGGCGAGATGATAGGCGAATATGTAAAAGAAAACTTCGATAAGCTTGACCTTAATAAAGACGGGTATATAAGCTATATTCTTTTCAAGGGGGAGGAAGGCAACAACGAGGCTATATACAGAACCAAATATGCCGTTGAAGATGCCGACAAAATTCTCACCGCCGCAGGTAAAAACAAGCTCAAATTTTATGACCCATCAAACCCCAACAAGTATCTTGTAGACCAAGCGGGCTCGTGGAGCGCTTCTGCCGCGAATCAGTATATGACGACGGCTCTTGCGTCCTATAACGATGCAAATAAAAATATGATAGAGCTCGTTATATGCAACAACGACGGTATGGCAGAGGGAGCTATAACGGCGCTTAATACCGTGGGATACAACACGGGAAATGGAAGCAAGAGCATTCCCGTATTCGGCGTTGACGCGACCGATGCCGCTGTAAATCTTATCAAGGACGGAAAGATGGCGGGAACGGTAAAGCAGGACTCGGAAAGCATGGCTGAGGTCCTCGCGCTTCTCGCAAGTAACATTGTCGGCGGAAAGGCACTGCTTGACGGAACAAACGACCTTCACAAAGATGAGGGCGTTGCAAAAATAAGAATACCCTACGAAAAATATCTCGGCTGAGAAAGCGATATTATGGAAAATAAAGAAAGTGAGATAAAAGGCTCGGATATACTTCTTGAAATGAAGAATATCTGCAAGTATTTTCCCGGGGTCAAAGCGCTTGACGGAGTTGACCTTAAGGTCAGACGCGGAAGCGTTCACGCGCTTATGGGCGAGAACGGCGCGGGAAAATCGACGCTTATGAAATGTCTTTTCGGCATATACCACGAAGACAGCGGAGAGATACTGCTTGACGGAAAAAAGGTAGTATTCAAAAATCCCGTTGAAGCGCTAAAAAACGGTGTAGCGATGGTGCATCAGGAGCTGAATCAGGCGCTTTCACGCTCGGTAATGGATAATCTTTGGCTCGGACGTTACCCGACCGTCGGCGGTATACTTGTATCCAAAAAGAAAATGTATAAGGATACCGAGAGGGTATTCTCGGAGCTTGGTATTTCGGTAGACCCAAAGGAAATTATGCGTAAGATGTCGGTCTCGAGACGGCAAATGGCGGAAATTGCAAAAGCGGTATCGTATAATGCAAAAATTATCGTTTTTGATGAGCCGACGTCATCGTTGACAGAAAAAGAGGTCGAGCAGCTTTTTAAAATAATAAAGCTTCTTAAGGAACGTGGGTGCGGTATAATTTATATTTCTCACAAAATGGAAGAAATACTTGAAATATCCGACGATATAACGGTTATGCGTGACGGAAAGCATATCGCGACCGAGGCGGCAAAGGATATGACGATGGATAAGATAATACGTCTTATGGTCGGGCGTGAGCTTAATGAACGTTTCCCCGAAAAGACAAACAAGCCCGGTGAAACCGTTTTATCGGTCGAAGGGCTTAGCGCTCGCTACAGTAAGGTGAAGGATGTCAGCTTTGAGGTTAAGCGTGGCGAGATACTCGGCATCGCGGGGCTTGCGGGCGCGGGACGCACCGAAATACTTGAAACGGTATACGGAATCGCAGCACGCAAAAGCGGAGCTATAAGCGTTGACGGAAAAAGAGTAAGAAACAAAAACGCAAAGGAATCAATAAAGAACGGATTTGCTCTCCTCACAGAAGAGAGACGCGCGACTGGTATTTTCGGTGTTTTGTCGATTAGAGAAAATGCAACTGTTTCAAGCCTTGACAGAGCAAAGCTCGGAGGCTTTTGGCTGAGTGAAAGGAAGCTTCGTGACAATACCGAGTGGGCAATAAAAGAAATGCGTATCAAGACCGCGTCGCAAAAAACGCAGATAAGAACGCTGTCGGGTGGAAATCAGCAGAAGGTAATACTCGGGCGCTGGCTTCTGACTGAGCCTGAAATACTTTTACTTGATGAGCCGACAAGAGGTATCGACGTCGGCGCAAAATACGAAATATACAGACTTATGATAGAGCTTGCCGAATCGGGTAAGTCTGTTGTAATGGTGTCGTCGGAGCTTCCCGAAATACTCGGAGTATGTGACAGAATACTTGTTGTATCGGGTGGACGTATTGCGGGAGAGCTTGATGCCAAAACGGCAACGCAGGAGGAGATAATGACTCTGGCGTCAAAATTTGTTTAAAGAGGTCATAATAATGAAAATGTTTGCAAATTATATGCAGCGTTGGAGAAACTTCAAGGACCTTGACAAAAGGGATAAAAGGCGGCAGCTCGGTGAATTTGCGATAAATAATTCTCTGTATTTTCTGTTGCTTGTGGCGATAATTTATATAGGTATCGTTTCTCCGAAATTTTTGTCGGTGCCGTCGCTTGTGAATATTCTCTCACTGTCTGCGGCAAGTCTTCCGATAGCACTCGGTATAGCGGGATGTATAATACTGACGGGAACTGACCTTTCGGCAGGACGTATTGTAGGTCTTACCGCTTGTGTAGCTGCATCACTTCTTCAGTCAAACAGCTATGCTAATAAGATGTTTCCGGGACTTGCGACGCTTCCCGTATGGGTAGTACTTCTCATAGTAATAGCCATAGGTGCGCTTGTAGGATTTATAAACGGATTCTGTACGGCGAAATTCAAGCTACACCCGTTTATAGTAACGCTTGCGACACAGCTTATAATATACGGTGTGCTTCTTATGTATCTTATGCAGGGAAACAACAACGGACAGGCTATATCGGGACTTGACTCAAGATTCAACAATTTTATAAACGGGAGTATACTCAGCATCGGAAACACACCGATACCGAATTTTGTCTGGTACGCCCTTATAATCACGGTAATAATGTGGTTTATATGGAACAAAACAAAGTTTGGAAAGAATATGTTCGCGGTCGGCTCAAATTCAGAGGCGGCAAACGTGTCGGGCGTAAACGTGACTGCCACTATAATTCTCGTTTTTACTCTTGCGGGAATTATGTACGGTATAACGGGATTTATAGAATCCGCGAGAATATCGTCTAACAGTGCGGCGACAGGTGTAAACTATGAGCTTGACGCAATAGCTGCCTGCGTTATAGGCGGAGTTTCGTTTGTCGGAGGTATCGGCAAGATTCGCGGAGTCATACTCGGTGTCGTGCTTTTAAGACTTATATTTGTAGGACTTACCTTCTTAAGCATTGATGCAAATCTTCAATATATCATAAAAGGTCTCATAATTCTTATTGCCTGCGCTATAGATATGAGAAAATATCTTGTCAGAAGATAAAAAGAACCTGCCTCAAGTGTAAAAATGCATTTGAGACAGGTTCTTTTTTTAAATAAATGTTGCAAAATATTAGTTACTATGGTATAATAAGATAAATGTACGTATAGTAGGAGATTAAAATGACTGATAAGCCGAAGAAAATGATAGATAAAAAAGCTATGTGTATATACTGTGCAGTGTTTTTATTGATACTGTTGATCTATGTATTTTGCACTGTTGCGCTTCCCGTCATACTTCACGAGCATACGCTTGTGAAGACTGAAGCTCTCGAACCAACCTGCGAAGAATACGGAAATCTTGAATATTGGACCTGTACCGATTGCGGAAAGGTTTACGAAGACGAAGACGCTTCTGTCAGAACTCGTACATGGAAACGAAGAATCGAAACGCATGAGCATGTATTCTTTGATGCAACATGTACAGAAGCTAAAACTTGTTGTCTCTGTAAATATGCCGAGGAATCTCCTCTCGGACATGATTTTGAGCCACCGCAGTACGTTTGGTCTGAAAATATGATGGAATGTACGGCAACGATGGTATGTAGACGCAACCCATATCATGTAGAAACCGAAACAGTGAAGTCTGTTTTGATTGACGATTGCTACATCGCAGAGTTTGAGAATTTAAGTTTTGGCATAAGCCGTGCGTATAATATAGACGAAAACGGATATGAAAATGTATACGAGGGTGAAAAAATACCGACCACTGTAGAAGACAATAAAACCTTTTATCTTGAAAAGCTCGAAACCATATCATATCCGTCAAATGATATGTCGGCGCACGATTTTGATGTTGTATATATCAATGGTATAAAGTACAGATTCGTCGGTATGTCAAACGATACGATACGGATCTACAAAGAAAACGATTATGAAAATTTTATAGAGATAAACCACGTAGGAAATCATAATTATGTCGATATATCTCCGTATAAGATAGAGTCGCTTGGAGGCAAGGTGCTGTTCACGGGATATAGAGAGAGGCTTGATTGGTTTGTCTGTGATATGGAAAGCTTAACGGCTGAAAATTCCGAATATGAGAATTATAGTCTGTATTTTGATCATTATACTATTGGTATGGACGCAACCCCGTATATTGATTTTGAAAATAATATCCTTTATTGGTACGGATACACCACTCACTTTGCAGATGCTTCGGATGAAAACAAGATAATAATAACAGCGTGGGATATTTCAGAGCTTGATTTCAGTAATCCAAACGAATCACAGATAAAATTGATATCACAGAACACCATTGATTATTTAGGTGTTATTCAGGGCGGAAGATGCTACGACGGAGATATTTATATGGGGGCTTCAAACGTTGAATACCCGCATGAATCCAGGCTGTTGAGGTTGGATGCTGCAACAGGAACTGTAAAAACCAAGCTGGTTTTTGAAGAAACAAACGTAATACAGGGTGTTTCGTATATAATTGAAGGCAATAATATAACGTGGTATATTTCGGATTATTACGATTTATATAAGGTGAAAATTGAACGATAGTTACATAAAACCTCGGAAGTAAAAATCAAACTTCCGAGGTTTTTCATTATTGCTTTTTCGCTCTCTTTGAGCCGTGCTTGTCGAGGAATTCCTTGCGATTGAAGCCCTCTGTGGTCTTTTCCTTTATATCGCCTGCCTTTGTGAGCGCGATCTTGGTAAGAACGGGACCGAAGAGCTCGTAGATAAGAACCGCGAAGAGAACGATATTACGGATAAGTATTCCGTCCTCTCCCATCGTTTGAAGCACAATAGCGGACATTCCGAGCGCAACGCCTGCTTGCGGAAGAAGAGTGATTCCGAGATAATTGCAGATGTTGTTGTCGCAGTGTGTAAGCTTTGCGCTTCCAAATGCTCCGAAATATTTTCCGAGAGAACGCGAGATTATGTAAACAACACCTATAATGAGAACGGGAATTGATGCGAGAATATCTAGTCTCAGCTCAGCACCGCTCAGAACAAAGAAGAGAACGAAGAGAGGCGCGGTCCATTTGTCGGCGCGGTCCATAATATCGGCTGAGAAATCACAGAGATTGCAGAATACAGTTCCAAGCATCATGCAGACGAGCAGGGAAGAGAAACCGATCTTTACGTCACCAATTTCAAAATGTATCATAGATAGGGCAACGGTGAGAAGCACGAACGTGATAGAAAGTGACATTCTCTTCGAGCCCGAATGGAAGAACTTTTCGCAAACCGTAAAGAGGCAACCCATAACAAAGCCGAGAATGAGCGAAAGCACGACCTCAAGCAAGGGATTTACGAGAATCGAAATAATGTTGAGCGATTCGGGACTTTCAAGAGCTCTCGCGACACCGAAGGAGATCGAGAAAACAACAAGACCGACCGCATCGTCAAGCGCAACTATGGGGAGAAGCAGATTTGTGAGTTTTCCTTTTGCTTTGTACTGACGAACGACCATAAGAGTAGCCGCGGGGGCGGTAGCCGTTGCGATAGCGCCGAGAATGATAGCCATTGAGGGAGTCAGAACGTCTTTCATAGCGAACGAAAGAGCGATGAGAGCTGCGTCAACGACGAGCGTTGTAACAACTGCCTGAAGGATTCCGATGACAGTTGCTTGCTTTCCAATCGTTTTTAGCTCGGAAAGTCTGAACTCGTTACCGATAGCAAAGGCGATAAATCCGAGAGCAACGTTGCTCAGCACCTCAAAGGTGGGATTTGCAGTGGTTCCTTCGGCAATACCGAAATCATCGGGAGAGAAGCCGATGTGTGTGAAAGAACCTCCGAGAAGTGAAAAATCAATACTTCCGAGGAGATACGGACCGACAACGATACCCGCAACGAGGTAAGCCGTGACGGCGGGAAGCTTAAGAAGCTTAGCAAGACGGGACATAAGAAGTCCTGCAAGCATGGCAACTGAAAGAGTAATTAGAATTTGCATAAAGATACCTGCCAAAATATAATAATGTATAATAAATTATGAAAACTTTAGATATTATACTCTCTAAATTCCTATATGTCAATATGAAAGGACAAAGAATAAAAAAATATTTTTAAAAAGTTGAAAAAAGGTATTGCAAAAAATAAAATGATGTGATATAATACAGAGGTTCACACAGGGGTATAGCTCAGCTGGTAGAGTACCGGTCTCCAAAACCGTGGGTCGCGGGTTCGAATCCTCCTGCCCCTGCCAAGAAAAAAGCCATTCGCGAAAGCGAATTGCTTTTTTCAGTGAAATTCGTTCCTGCGGAACGAGTGAAATACGCTGGCGCGTGTGAAATTGCCTGCGGCAGTGAAATACGCCTGCGGCGTGTGAAGGAACGAATTTCATTTCACATTGCGACGAAGGAGCAATATTTCACAATTTACGAAGTAAATTATTTCACATTCGGCGCCAGCCGAATATTTCACTTGAAAAGCTATCTAAAGTATGATATAATAATAGTAGAAAGGCGGTGTTACTATGACTGGTTCAAAGCTCCGCGACCTATCCACAGACTTTGCGGTTAAAGTTATAAAAATGTGCGACGGAATCAAAGGACATTATTCTCTTGTAAACCAATTAGAGCGCTCCTCTACATCTATTGGTGCCAATATTCACGAAGCAAATTATGCTGATAGCAAAGCCGACTTTATTGTAAAGTTTCAAATTGCACTGAAGGAATGTTACGAAACTGAATACTGGCTTGAATTATTCGTGAAATCCGAATTGTTGGGTAGAGAGATTGCAAAAGATTTGTATAATCAATGTGGCACGATTCGTAGAATGCTGATCGCTTCTATCAACACCGCAAAGGAGAACAGTGATGTCAAAAAGTAGAGAATATATGTCTCATCATCCTGAAAATCCACCCGAATGGTATTGGATAAACGGGCTTCACGATGCAGGCATTGTCGGTGTGGAATCGTTTGAATTTCCGTTTGACTATAACAAATTCGTCGGAGAAAAAAGCAAATATAATCGCAATCTATTAGTATTGAAGATCAATGCAAAAGGTGCGCTTTATGATACCTCCGTGGAGGAAATTCACTTTTACAACTACAAGATTTTAACGACTGATGTATCCCTTGAAAACAGAAAAACAATTTGGTGGTTGGCGGATCGATTAATCGAACAAGACGAGCATTACATTTTGGAGATTGATTTGCAAGATTTTGACTCATATCCCGAAGATTTCACCTTTAAGATCAAATTTGATCGAGCGGAAGTCAAAAGAAAATAATCCAAGCGGTGTATATTTACGCACCTTTTTTGCGTTTTTACATACCCCTGCACACCGTTTGCGCGTTTCTTCGCAACAAAAAAAGCACTTTTGTCTACCGACAAAAGTGCTTTTTTTGAACTAAGTGTTCCGCAAGCGGAACGTGAAGTATGCTTCGCAAGTGAAGCACACTTCGTGCGTGAAGTGTGCCTTCGGCACGATAGGCGGAATACTTAACTTCACTGCTCCGAAGGAGCAACTTCACTATAAGTCGGAGGCCAAGCGGTCTTAGGAAGACAAAATTTGTATTCAACTCCTTGGCTCACAGAACGACATGGCTACGATCCGACTTCCTTCGGAGCAGTGAAGTTAAGTGTTCCGCATATCGTGCCGAAGGCACACTTCACGCACGAAGTGCGCTTCACTTGCGAAGCATACTTCACGTTCCGCTTGCGGAACACTTAGTTCAAAAAAGCCTAATTTGTCGGTAGACAAATTAGGCTTTTTTGTTGGCGGAGGCAGAGGGATTCGAACCCCCG
>JAZNPQ010000037.1:0-8741 GCA_045589735.1 Eubacteriales bacterium
GATAGTATTTGCCGTAGCGCCCGTCAACACGACCGCCTTGACAGATGAGCAAAGATTTTTCGCAAGCCCGTCAAACGGTATTCCCTTGTCCTTACCGCCGCATATTATTATCGGCCTGCATCCTATCGCGGATATTGCCGCGGTAGTTCTTGACGGACTTGAATCTATTGAGCTGTTATAGTATTTTACATTGCGCAGCTCTCTGACAAATTCACACCTGTGCTCAACTCCGCCAAAGGTTTCGGCGACAGCTGCTACAGTTTCGTTTGAAACAAGTCCACGTGTTGCCGAGATAGCCGACATATAGTTTTGCAGATTGTGCTTTCCCGGAAGCTTTATCTGTGAAGCTCGTATAATTATCTCCTCATGTTCACCGTCAGAGAATATAATGTTTCCGTCTCGCTCAAAAACAGCGGTAACATTATTCGATCTTTTAGACACCGTGTCTTCATAGCAATTTCTTTCGGAAGAAAAATACGTTACATCAAATTCGGTTTCTTTTCCGATAGTAGCCGTAGCGTCATTTTCACTGTTAACCGTCAAATGCTTACAAGGAGAATATCGGCATATATTTTTCTTAGCCTCGGTATATTCATTCATATCAGTATGCCAATTCAGGTGATTTGGCGTTACGTTTGTAATAACAGCTATGTCGGGAGAGCGTTTCATCGTCATAAGCTGAAAGCTTGAAAGCTCAACCACCGAAATATCATCGGAATTCATTTCAAAGACCTTAGGTAGTAAAGGCTCTCCTATATTTCCACCGACAAATACACGGCGTCCGCTACCGTCTTTTTTGAATTCGTGCTGAAGAAATTTTCCTATAAGCGTTGTGGTGGTAGTTTTACCGTCACTCCCCGTAACAGCTATTATTTTGGTCGGCGTCAGTTCAAAAAACAATTCCATCTCCGAGCTGAGCGTTGCCCCTCGTGAGAGCGCGTCCTTTATCTCATCTGTATCAGGACGCATACCGGGAGATCTGAATATAACGGTGCTTTCGGGTTCATTCTCTCCGATACTGTCAAGATAAGAATCGCCGGTAACAAGCTGCACTCCAAGCGCCTTTAACTCTAACGCAGACAAGCCAAGTTCACTTTCACTTTTTTTATCGCGTCCTATTACCGTCCCGGCTCCGTTTTCGCAAAGGAATTTACACAGAGGAATATTGGAAATTCCAAGACCCAACACTTCACATCTTTTATCTTTTATCAGCTTGAGCACTTCTGATTTGTCGCTTATCAAACAGCCGCCCCCATTCATTGTACATTATCTTATATATTATAACCCTATTTGGTAAAATATGCAATAGGAAAAAGAAGAATTTTTAAAAATCCTCTTTTCAAAACACAATATATGTGGTATAATATAATTTGGAATAATATATACAGTGTCACACTCGTATAGAAAGGAATTATAAATGGCGACAAAACCTGTAAAACAGTCGTATAACGATCAAAGCATAAAATCACTTAAAGGTCCCGACCGAGTCAGAAAACGCCCCGGTGTTATTTTCGGTTCTGACGGTCTTGACGGTTGCGAGCATTCGTTTTTTGAAATACTTTCCAACTCTGTTGACGAGGCAAGAGACGGTCACGGTAACGAAATAAGGGTAACCGCATACAACGATAATTCTCTTGAAGTCGAGGACCGCGGACGAGGTGTACCTCTTGGATGGAACGAAGCAGAACAGCGCTTTAACTGGGATCTTATTTACTGTGAGCTTTACGCAGGCGGAAAATACGACAACAATTCCGGAGAATCTGCCTACGAGTATTCTCTCGGTCTTAACGGTCTCGGCGCATGCGCCACGCAATACAGCTCGGAATATATGAGAGTTGAATCATACGACGGAACATACTGCCGTTCTATTGAATTCAAAAAGGGCGAGCCTGTTACGGGTCAGCTTGAAGAACGTGAGCTTGGACGCGGCGAACGCAAAACAGGTACCAAGATCCGTTGGCGTCCGGACCTTGAAGTCTTTACCGATATAAATATTCCGCGTGAATTCTTCATTGACACGCTTAAGCGTCAGTCGGTCGTAAATCCTGGAATTTGCTTTGTCCTTAAATTCCAGGAAAATGACGGAAGCTTTACCGCGCAAGAATTTCTCTATCAGAACGGTATTTCCGACTACGTAGCTGAGCTTGCGGGAGATACCGCAAAAACCGAGCCTGTTCTCTGGCATCTTGAAACGCAAGGTAAAGACCGCGCCGACAAGGACACCTACAAGCTTAAAGCCGATTTTTCTTTCTGCGTATCAAATGTCATAAACGTACTCGAATATTATCACAACTCGAGCTTTCTTGAGCACGGCGGCGCTCCCGACAAAGCAGTAAAAACAGCTTTCACTTATGCTGTTGACAAATATCTCAAGACCACGGGAAAATACAACAAGAACGAGGCAAAGATAACCTTCAATGATATAGCGGATTCTCTTATCTATGTCAGCAATAGCTTTTCGACTATGACGTCATATGAGAACCAGACAAAAAAGTCGATAACCAATACGTTTATATATGAGGCTATGAACGATTTTTTGCGTCACAATCTTGAGGTTTATTTCCTTGAAAACCCGAACGAAGCAGAAACGCTTGCAAATCAGGTTCTTATAAATAAAAGAAGCCGTGAATCTGCCGAAAGCACACGTCTTAACATAAAGAAAAAGCTAACGGGAACTATCGACATTGCTAACAGAGTTGAAAAATTCGTCAACTGCCGTTCAAAAGACCCGAATGTACGCGAGCTTTATATAGTTGAGGGTGACTCTGCTCTTACGTCGTGTAAGCTCGGACGAAATGCGGAATACCAAGCGATAATACCTGTCAGAGGTAAAACTCTTAACTGTCTTAAGAGCAGTTATGATAAGATATTTAAGAACGAGATCATAACCGACCTTCTTAAGGTTATCGGTTGCGGTGTTGAAATTTCGGGAAAGGTCAAGGGGGATATTGCAGCGTTTGATCTGAGCCTTCTGCGTTGGTCAAAGATAATTATCTGTACCGATGCCGATGAGGACGGATTCCAAATAAGAACCCTGCTCTTAACTCTTTTTTACCGTCTGCTTCCCACACTTATTAAAGAAAACAAAATATTCATCGCAGAATCTCCCCTCTTCGAAATATCCACAAAGGACAAGGTATATTTTGCTTACGATGAATTTGAAAAAGCAAAGATACTCAAGCAGCTCGACGGTAAAAAATATACGCTACAGCGTTCAAAGGGTCTTGGCGAAAACGAGCCCGATATGATGTGGCAAACCACAATGAACCCCGAAACAAGACGGTTGATATCAATAAACCCTGCTGACGCAAAGGCAACTGAGTGGATATTTGATACACTTCTTGGCGATGCTCTTGCTGAAAGGAAGCAGTTTATAAGCGATCACGGGGCTGAATACATCAAGGAGGCAGATATTTAATATGGTCACATATCTTTTTATCTATTATATGGGGCTTATCCCCTATCTTATGGGTGATATATCATCAACTGCGCTTGCCGTATACAGAGTCGTTTCAACTCTTGTGTGCATTCTCGCGGGATATTTTCTTGGCGGACTTAATTTCGCAATCATGATATCAAAGAAAAAATACGGTGTCGATGTTCGGGATTTCGGCTCGGGCAATGCGGGTATGACAAATATGCGCCGTACTTTTGGTAAAAAAGCAGGTCATATTACTCTTGCGGGAGATGCCGGAAAGAGCTTCGTTGCTTGTATTCTCGGTTATATTCTGCTCGGCCGTCTTGGCGCGTATATTGCAGGATTTTTCTGCGTTCTCGGTCATATGTTTCCGATGCAATACAAATTTAAAGGTGGAAAAGGCGTTGTCTGTACCGCGGTCTTTGTGCTTATGACGAGTGCCGGCGATCCTGTTCTCTTGTTTATACCCGTAGTATTCCTTATCTGCTTTGCCTGCTTTGCTATAATAGTTCTCGGATCAAAGTACATATCGCTCGGCTCTATTATTTCCATTCTTATTTATCCTTTAATACTCAGCACTTTTAATGAAATATCACTTGCCATAGAAATTCAGGGCACAAACAATCTTATTACGTATAAGCTTTTCACAACCTCGATTTCCAATTTGATTGCAATAATGACTGCGGTATTCGTAGTGTTTATGCACAGAGAAAACATAAAAAGAATATGGAATCGCGAAGAATCAAAGTTTGATTTTCATATGTCCAACAAAAAAGCTCTTTATCAGTCTACTGACGAAAAAGAGAGTGTTAAGGATAGTAAGATAGAAAAATGATAACAGATAGTGTAAACCATTCTGCGAAAATACTGATATCAGCCGCAAGAAAACAGCTTTTAAAAAAGGCTGTTCTGTCAAAGCCTTTGGCTGAAATCAACAATGTTCGCGCAGTTATAACTTTAAAAAGCATAGGCGGTACATACGCATTACAGGTCGAATTCTTCCGTTCCGACAACAAAGTTACTCATGAAAACATAAAGCTCGACAGCGACAACGCTTCAATCAGGATTGCCGAGCTTATAGCGGAGTTTGCTCAGTTTAACATTATTACAACCGTAGGAAACTGCGAGCTTAAAAGGTCGGTGTCGGGAAAGGAAACGCTCATTGGCGGAGAAAAGCTTGACCGCGCTATAGAAAAGGGCGGAGTTGTAATTACTCCGTCCGGAAACAACAAGGACAAAAATCACATTCTTACAGGAAGCGAACCGTTTCTGATAGCTCTCGGTGTCAGTGATAAAAACGGTCGTCCCCACGATAAAAAGCGGTCAAAGCTTCGTCAGATAAATCGCTTTCTTGAATACGTGCGTGACTACGAAAAGTATTTACCCGAAAACCAAGACCTTACAGTATGCGACCTCTGCTGCGGTAAAAGTTATCTTTCGTTTGCGGTATACTACTATTTTGCAAATGTAAAATGCCGCAAAATAAAAATGATAGGTGTAGATCTAAAGCAGGATGTTATAGATTACTGCAACAGTGTTGCAAGCTCAGTCGGTTTTGACGGTCTTTCGTTTGTTTGCGGAGATGTTGCTGCTTTTGAGCCGACAGACCTTCCTCAGCTTGTTGTCTCGCTTCATGCTTGCGATACCGCTACTGACCTCGTACTCCAAAAAGCTGTAAAATGGAGAGCAAAGGTTATACTTTCAACACCTTGCTGCCATCATGAAATGAACCATAAGTTAAACTGTCCGTCGCTCTCGTTCATTGCAGAGCATTCTATGTTAAAGCAAAAATTCTGCGACGCGGCAACCGACGCTCTTCGCCTCAAAATGCTCGAGTCAGAGGGGTATTCTACAGAAGCCGTTGAGCTTGTTGATCCCGACGATACGCCGAAAAATATTCTTCTTCGTGCAGTTCTTACAGGAAAACAAAGTGAAAGAACAAGAGCAGAATATTTAGAGATCAGACGTTTTCTGTATGGAGATGAAGCATGACATACGTAAATGCAATAAAATACATTTCAGCTCACTCGGATATTCTTCCCTCACCCGAGCGTATGCGTTTACTGTGCCGTTATCTCGGTGACCCCCAACGCCAAATAAAATTTGTACATATTGCTGGGTCGTCGGGAAAAACATCTTGCTCATACATGCTATCTTCTATTATTAATGAAGCGGGATATAAAGTAGGGTCTCTTACTGATTCATTTGTTAAAGAACAGCGTGAGCTTATTTCTGTGAACTGTTCTCCTGTATCTTATGATTGTTTTGCAAAGCATGTCGGAAGTGTTGCAAAAATGGCAGAAAAGATGGCAAATGATATAAATTCTGTAGCCGTCTCCGACCAATCTTCAGACACCTCGGATTCCTCGCCACGTCATAAAATAACAAAGAATCTGCTTGAAGGTAAAATACCTCCCGAGCCTGCGGCAGCTGAAATAATATGCGCCGCCGCATTTTTGGCTTTTCTTGAAGAAGGATGCGATATTGCCATACTCGAATGCGGAGAAAGCAGAGCCGATCCAACAGGTATTATTGATTCTCCTTTGGTTTCTGTTATCTGCGGAAATTCATTTACAGAGGAACAGCTAAGGACAAGCACAGGAATTATACGGCGCGGTACGAGAGAGGTTGTTACATCAGCGCCTGCGGGCGAAGCATACAGTGCAATCCTTGTATCGTGTGTTCGAGCCGGTAGCCGTCTCACCGTTCCCGCGAAAGCCGAGCTTACTGTTACTTCCCTATCTCTGACATCACAAACCTTCGAATACAGAGGAAAAACTTATACTATACCAACATCGAGTGAATACCAACTCACAAACGCGCTCGTTGCTATTGAAGCTGTATATGCATTGAGAAGGACCGGTGTTTCTCTTCGTGGAGAGAACGTATCAAAAGGCGTCTCTTCCGCAAGAGTTCCTTTGAGATTTGAAATTTTTTCTGTGACTCCCACAATAATCTTTGACTGTCCAAAAAGCGATAGCGACACCCTTGCTTTTCTGGACTCACTTCAAAAAGCAAAGTCGCTTATTGGTAAAAAAATAATTTTTGTCGCAACCAATCCCGATGAATATTCTGTCAAAAACGCACTTTATGAAATAGGCTTCGAAATTACAGATACATTTTACCCCTCGAAGCCAAGCGAAATAAAAGCTCTTTCAAGAAGAGCTCTTGCCATGAAGCCTGACGAAACCCTTATAGTTTTAGGGGATGTTCGGTTCGTGGGTACAATAAAATATCAAATAAATAAAGCTATGGCATTAAACTAAAAGACCGAGGTCGTATGACTTCGGTCTTTTAATTCGGTACATTTCCGTAAATCAGTACGTCTCCGGGATTACAATAGCCGTTTTCCCGTGCCGCATCTTCTATGTATTCATCGTCCATTTCAGAATTGAGGCGATAGTTTTTTTCATCCACCTGATATTCTTTAGCCGCTTTTTCTGCGTTAAGTCTCTCTATCTCTCGCTTGTTTTGATTGTGTTGCATCAGATTTACCGCGGCAACTATAACAGTAACCGCCAAAAGTACTGCCATGATCCAAATTATTATTTTATTTGTTTTTCTTGCATCCGTCATTTTTATCCCCCTTTTTTATTTTTCCTAACAGTTCCGTATATTTCTGCGTTACGCAAAATTTCGGATTTTTTATTTTTTGAATATTTTTGTATTTTACGTTCAATAAGCCTATCAGACGCTTTTCCGATTCCCCCTGATATTGATCGGCAAAGCATGCATACGATTTTTTTTAGCGGTCTAACTGTAAAATATAGTATATAAGCAAAAACACACTTTATCAAGAATTCCAATATCTCAACAAAAGCTAAAACGCCACGTCTTAAGAGCTTGCGGTATAATACGTATCCAACAAGCAAAAGCGCAACTATCGCAAATCTCCATTGACCGTCGTTGAAACGGTATACAAGGACCGACACAGAAATTCCGACACAAAGCATAAACACTAAGTCATAAACAAACAAAAATATTGTTTGTATCGGTTGGCTTTGCTTTTCTTTGAATAATACACTCTGACCTATAAGCGGCAGATTTATACTTTGGAGCTTTTTTTGAAAACTCGATTCGGAAAATTTACCTCCAACACAAGTTATAACATAAAAAGCATCGTAGGCAATCCCCAAAATTATTCCTTCGATAATCGCGGCAACGCAAAATATTACAAGTCCCAGCTGTGAAACTTCCATATGCGTTATTTTGTAAATATGCCGAATCTGCTTTTACGGTCTGTATGCTTTATATCGTAGTAAGAAAGAGAATTTATATTGCCGTTTACCGAAACGGCCCCCTTTACGGTATCAAGCGCAGATATGTGTAGATCTGTACCTTCAACATAAAGCTCACCGCACTTGGTTTTAAGTGAAACCGAAATATCATCGAAGCTTATCACTTCAATGACACCGTTCATATTGAGCGTTTTTCTGTCATGGAGCACAAGCTCGTGAGTATCTCTTTCATCTTTTGCAATATCTGCCATATAGCCCTCCGTGAAAGATATATTTATTAATATATCTATGCAAGGAAAAGCAATCTTATTCTATTATTTCATACATCTCCGAGGCATCGTCTTTTTTTACAAATTCACACACGCAAGCAACGCGAAATTTTAATGTCCTCTGTCCGAAAACGATCTCAACTATATCGTTTTCCTTTACGTCGTAAGATGCTTTAGCCCGTCTGCCGTTTACTGTTACGTGTTCGGCATCACAAGCCTCGTTTGCAACGGTTCTTCGTTTAATTATTCTCGAAACCTTTAGAAATTTATCAAGACGCATATTTTCTCAGTACACAAATTTATCAAAAACAGAATGAAGGGCTGATGCAGGATATGCAACAACCCTTTATTTCAGGAACTCAGTTTACAGCGTCCTTAAATGCTTTACCGGCAGAAAATGCGGGAGCCTTGGAAGCTGCGATCTCGATAGTCGCTCCTGTTTGAGGATTGCGGCCTGTGCGAGCAGCTCTTTCTTTTACTTCGAATGTTCCGAATCCGACGAGCTGTACCTTATCGCCTGCCTTGAGTGCGTCAATAACGGATGCGATAGTTGCGTTTACAGCTGCCTCCGCCTGTTTCTTTGTGAGCTCGGTCTTTGCGGCTACTGCTTCGATCAACTGGGTCTTGTTCATGATAAATCTCCTTTTTTATTCTTTTGTTTTATTTGTTCACGAGGAACATAACTTAACATTACTATAATATCACATTTTATTTAAAATTTCAAGGGGTTTTTTACATTTTTTTAGTATTTTTCACTATTTTTTTCTTATTTTTGTCCCAAATTTCATCAAGTTCTTCCATATTGACCGAATTTAT
>JAZNPQ010000038.1:0-7637 GCA_045589735.1 Eubacteriales bacterium
AGCTTTGCTATGTCATCTGCATTTTTGTCTGCATCTGCCTGGGCACCCTCTGCCTTTGTTGCTGCATCCTTAGCGGCCTGGTTTGCTGCATCTGCTGCTGCCTGTGCGTCTTTGTCTGCACAGCCTGCGAGCATAAACGCAGCCATAAGAAGTACTGCAAGAACTGCAGTAATGCCTCTAATGATGCTATTTTTTCTTGAATTACGCATTCTTAAATCCTCCATTTTTTATTAATTCTAAGAAACGTGTCACTATTTTACACCCATATATAACATTTTTCAATAGTTTTTGGATGAACGGGTCTTATTTTCTATGAATGGGATATATTGCTTGCTTATTTGCCATATGTATCCATTTTATACGCCATAATTATCCTATTTATATATTATGTGCCATTTTAGTCGTTTTGTCCGCCCAAATAGTCGGCTATCATCCTCTTTGCTTCGGCGTATCTGTTCTTTGCAATCGAAACTTTATCGCCGTTTGACATAATAAAATGGTATTTTTCCGAGCTTATAACGAAGTCAAGATTAACCACGTAGCTTCTGTGCGCCCTGTAAAAGCGTTTTTGCGGCAATTTTTCATACACTTCGGCGAGTGAATTGCCGTGGCATTTGACCGTATCATTATAATGATGAAGAAAAAGCTCCTCCCCGATGACCTCTATGTACAAAAGCTCATCCACATATACCGTACGTCTGACACCGTCAGGCTCGCTAAGTAAAAGCTGTTTTTTCCCCGTATGCTTTTCAAGCACGCGTCTGAATGGGACTCTCATCTTCTTTTTTGCCGTATTTTTCAGCACGTAACCGGTTGGAAATACCGAATACGCCGCAAGCGCGTACTCTGCGGTGTTGCTTACAAATATTATATCGGCTTCGTTTCCCTGCCTTCGCAGGTTTTTTGCAAATTCTATGCCGTTTACACCGCGAAGAACCGTCTCTAGCATCAGACACCGAAACTGTTTTTCCTTCATTGCCGCCGTAAGATGATCATAGCTTTTATAAACTTCTACGTTGATTTCGGTCTCGGTTTCCGCCGCCAGCTCCTTAAGCTGCTCTGTCAGCAGCACCGTAAAAGCTCTTGAATCGTCACAAATAGCAATATTCAGCATTTTTCCTCCCTTTATTTTTGAATTTTTCGTTTTTTATTTTATTTTTTGTATACTTAAAGGCTTTCCGAACAAACTAAAATTAAACTTTACAATATGTTAATGAGGTAGGTTTTATGAAAAAATTAATTTTTGTTCTTTTGTCTATCGCTGTTATTCTTTCTGTGTCGGTAATTCCGGCTTTTGCGGCGTCTTACATTGATGTTGACCCGTCACAAAACTTTATTATGCCGCGAGAAACAAACGTAAACACCGAGACTGACACCGACATTTTAGATTCTATTGATTCTATGATGCCCGATTCTATGGGAACGAACGTACCCGACTCGGCTGTTGACAGCAATTCTGCGCCCGACAGTACGTCGGCTCTCGAAAACGGCAGTGACAATGACGGCACTTCGGCTCTTATCGGAGTTATAATTGCTCTCATTGCTGTTGCGGCAGTTATCGTAATCGTTATCGCACTTATACCGAAAAACAAAAACAAGAAGTAATTATTTTCCCACGCAGAATTTAGAGAAAATAGTATCTATCATATCCTCTCCGGCTTCTCTTCCGCCTATCGACGCAAGCTCAAAGAGGGCGCTTTCTACGTCCACACAGACAAGATCGCACGGAAGTCCTATGTCTATTCCCTTAAGTGCTGACCGCAAAAGCTTCTCTGCCGTTACAAGCGCGCCGTACTGTCTTGCTGTCGATACGACAGCATCTGTTGACAAATCAACATCACCACTCAGGAAGGCGTTTGACACAGCCGATGCCAGCTCGTCAACACCCTCTCCCGTCTTTGCCGATATGCTTACCGTCGCATCGAAATTCCTTGTAAATTCAAGGGATTTCACGGCGGCGGGCAGGTCGGTTTTATTTATTATCGCTATCTTATATCCCTTCGCCTCGGATATCCTTTCCATAAGCTCAAGGTCTGCTTTTTCTATGATTTGTGACCTGTCAACAACGGCGAATATCAGCTCTGCCGACGCAAGTGCGTCCTTGGCTCTGTCAATTCCTATCTGCTCCACGGGGTCAAGACTGTCACGTATTCCCGCGGTATCGCAAAGCCTTAAGGTAACACCGCCGAACGATACCGTGTCTGTTATTATGTCGCGTGTCGTTCCTTCAATATCCGTAACTATCGCGGCGTCGTATCCTACTATTCTGTTATAAAGACTGCTCTTTCCCGAATTTGTGCGGCCGCATATTACGGTGCTTACTCCGTCGGCGACCGCGCGGCCTGTTGTGTAGGTATTTGCGAGCTTTTCGGTTTCCGTGAGTACGTGAGACAACCTTTCGTGAAGCTCGGCGTCTGTCATTTCGGAGACGTCCTCATCGGGAAAATCTATATCCGCGCGAAGCTCGGCGGCAACCGACAAAAGCTCTTCGTAAAGCTCATCCGCGCGCTTTGCAAGTCTGCCGGACATACCCGAACGCGCCAGCGTCAGCTGCGGCATTGTTTTGGCTTCGAGAAGCGCGCCGAGCGCCTCTGCCGAGTCAAGTCTCATTTTTCCGTTTACGTACGCCCGTCTTGTGAATTCTCCCGCCTCCGCCTGTCGCGCTCCTGCGGCAAAGCATGCAGCAAGCACTCTTTCGGTGATAAGCAGACCGCCGTGACAGGATATCTCGACGGTGTCCTCACCCGTAAAGGAATTCGGTGCGCGAAAGACCGTCGCGATACCGTCGTCTATGCATTCACGTTTTCCGTCGGGAGTCGGAAAGTATATTTTTCCGTACACCGCGCGATTTGCCTCGGTGTCCGAAAGCTTTTTTGAAAACACCGCGTCGCCGACGCAAAGCGCCTCGGGACCCGATATACGTATTACGGCGACGCCGCCCTTACCTCTCGGCGTTGACACCGCAGCTATCGTTTCGTATAAACCGTTCATTTTATTTTCACTTTCAAATAACACATATAAGCTTTTCTATCGCCATATAGCTCGGCGTGCTAGAATTTTTTATAGCCTCGTCGGCGTCGGCGCAAAGACGGACGACCGAAAGAAGACGCTCATAGCTCGCGCCCGCCTTAAGATACATTTTTACACGAAATGGGTGTATTCTGTATTTTGAATATATCTCATCGGCAGACATTCCATCGTTTGCCGAGGCTTTTACTCTCACCATATCGCATACCGTCGAGGTTATCTCACCCATAACGAGTGTGGGCTCGATACGCCGTCTCTGCATCTCACCAAGCACCGCGAGAGCCTTTTGCTTGTTTCCGTCCACTATCGCGTTTGCAAGCGCGAAGGTATCGTAGCTCGTGTCGGCTATCGCAACGTTATATATATCCTTCTGGTCTATACAGTCCTTACCCCTCGACAGCGCGTACCACGAAAGCTTGTCGGTCTCTGTCGAGAGTCTGAACATATCGGTACCGCAATACTCGATAAGTGACGAACAGACCGCCGAGTCGGCTCTGACTCCGTTTGCCAAAAAGTGTTTCTCAACCCAACGGGACAGCATAAGAGGTGTCGATTTCGCGAAATTTACGAGAGTTAAATGCTCACCGAGCTTTTTTAGTGTTGCAGACGGCTTTTTCGGAAGCTGTCCCTCGTCAAGAAAGCCTGCGGGAACGTTTATTATAAGTGTGTTGTAGTCGTATTCTTCAATCAAGGAAAAGACCTTTATATAGGCGTCAAGCTCGGAGCTTTTTATACTCTTAAGATTAAAGCCCTCGACCTCGACAAGCTTTCCCTCACTCATCATAGGCATAGTAACGAGCGCGTCAATCAGACTGTCGGGGGTCATATCGAGCGCGTCGAGCTTTATATGATTGAACATAGCAAGAGACGGGTCGGGACAGTAGCACTCGCGCGCGCTTTTGAGCGAAAACGCCTTCAGATAGTCCTCTTCGCCAAAAAAAAGATAAGCCTTTCCGTAAGCCGCTTTAAGCTGTTTACGGAATTCGGATTCGGTTATTATATTCACGTCTCTCAACTCCTTATCTCCATAATTATACCACTTTTCATCCGCTTAGTCAACACGTTCACACTCTCTCTGACATTCATCCTTTAGCATAAGAACAAATTTTTTTGCGAGCGGTGACGAATGACGGTGAGTACCGTAGGTAACGTAGGTATCGCGTCTGTACCCTCCGACCTCTTTTAATATAATATCGGAAGAAAACTGACCTCGCCACGAAATACTCGGGACAAAAGCTATGCCGAGTCCAAGCTCAACGCATTTACGAACGTAAAACGGATCGTCGCTCTGTATCGCGATACGCGGAGAAAAACCGTATTTCTTACATATAGTTACCGTGAGCTTATACAGGTCTCCGCCCTCATACATAGTAATAAACGGTCTGTCACGAAGCATATCGGCGCAAAGCTCGGCAGAATCCGCTATCCTATCGTCGCGCCGCACCGCAAGACACACGTTCTCCGAGAGTATTTTTTCCGAAATAAAATTCTGTGCGCCGGGAGTGTCGTTTGATATTATAAGATCGAATTCGTCGGAAAAGGGATCGACGCCGAATTTTGTTATCAGCTTTACGTCTGGATACTCCTCACGCATACGCTCGATAGCAAGAAGCACTATGCGTCTGTTCGTATTTATGCATATATTAAGCGTTCCGCCGTGATTTTCGCTAACCGAAGCGCGCGCCTCACCGAGTAGCCTTAACGCCTCACTCGCCTTTTCGTAGAAAGCCGCGCCCGTCCTGTTGAGTATAACTCGGTTAGTGTGACGCGTAAACAGCTCGACGCCAAGCTCGCGCTCAAGCCGTTTTATGCTTTGCGAAATGTCGGACGGCGGCACCATAAACTTTTTTGCCGTCTCTGAAAAGTTCTGCGTTTTTGCCGCGTCGCAAAAATATGTCAGCTGTAAAAATTCCAAGATTGCCTCCGTAAGCCTATTGTATAATTTTTATTATTATACCACAGCTTACTGTAACTTTCAAGTTATAGTGGAATACTTTATTACATTATTTACATTTAATACACGGAATGATACAATATGACGAACGCAAAACAGATTACATTTGGAGGTGTCTCTATGTCTGAAATTCTTGAACTTATAATGATAATAAGCTTTGGAGCGTCCTGGCCGCTGAACGTGGTAAAATCCTACAGAGCGCGCACGGCAAAAGGAAAGAGCATTGCTTTTATCTGTCTGATAATTTTCGGATACGTAGCGGGAATCGTGGGAAAGCTTTTAAACGAAGCCTATATGTCGAATTTTTCGCGTAATTGGTACGTTCTGTTTTTCTACGTGCTGAATCTGCTTATGGTCTTAGCAGACCTCGCGCTGTATTTCAGAAATTTAAGGCTTGACGGAATAAAAGAATCCCTTGAAGCCTAAAAAATGAATTTGGGCAGTCCG
The DNA here is from genome assembly GCA_045589735.1 of Eubacteriales bacterium. GTDB lineage: Bacteria > Bacillota > Clostridia > Oscillospirales > CAG-272 > RGIG3994. The sequence goes on from JAZNPQ010000038.1 coordinate 5,429, forward strand.
CTTATTTCTTTCGTCTGACGCTAAGTAGCATCGCCCAAGTCACGTTTACAAAAAATTAACAGAATATATATATATATATATATATACATATATATATATTACACAGGACACGTTCACAATTTAGTGATAAAATGAATTATAATTCGATAAATGTACCGTTTTCCACTCGGTACGTGAATCGAAAAATAATTTATTTTACAAAGGAGAATCCGGACAATGATTAAGAAAATCATTACACTTGTCGTTTGTCTCGCTCTCTGCGTTTCCTGCATTGCTGTTGGTGTTATAAACCAAAAAGCAGACGATGCCGATATCGCAGCAGCGGCAAACGGCGCGATCGAAGGCATTGCTGTATCGCAGGATTACCCGGACAGCGTGCTTGCTTACGATGAGGCGAAAGGTGAGTACTACTTCGACACCGAAGCAGATACCATCGTCATCGAAAATACCAGCAACCAGACCTACCAGGATCTCTACGGTCTATTCAACCGTACATCCAGCGACAAAGCTCTCGTGCTTAACGGCGGAGGCAAAACTATCAAAACAAGCATTCCGCTGTTTAAGACTATCGCGAACACCACCATCAAGAACCTCAACATTACAGGTCCCGAAATGACCGTAGAGGATACCGATTTTGTAACGTCAACATACCCCGGCTTCGGTGTTGTCGCGTGCATTGCGGCGGCCGACGTCAAGTTTGATAACGTTTCGATAGATATAGATATTAAATATATCGGCGGAAAGCAAACGGTTGAAAGCTCCATGGGAGCTCTTATTGGATACGGAGCTGTTACGGAATTAAAAAACTGCACAAACAAAGGAAACATTACCGTTGAGGTCGCAGCTGAAAAACATTTTGCTCTTGCAGGAATGGTCGGACGTATTTCATCCGCAATTACCGTAAGCAACTGTATTAATTACGGAGATATAAAAGCAACAGATACCCTCGCAGGCGGTGATTTATACGTAGGCGGTGTTGTAGGGCAGTGCATCAACATGTCGGTAAATGTAACCAATACAATAAACGTCGGCGATATCACTTCAACATCCACAGTCGGCAATGGTTACGGCGCCGGAATTGTGGCGCGTAGCGGAAGCGGAGATATATTTACAGATTGTATAAATATCGGAAATATTAATGTTATTTCTAACGGTGGCAGAGCCGGAGGTCTTACGGGACATTCCTCAAAGAAAAATATAACTCGTTGTATAAACATAGGAGATATATCGTTTACTTCTTCTTCCGGTACCGCCTTAGTAAGCCAGCCTGTTGGCGGTCTCATACCGTGGAGTAATCCTAAGTTCTCCGATTGCGTCAATTTTGGTACGATTACTACAGACTCAACGAACACTTACATCGGCGGTCTGTGTGCTCATACAAGTGCTTCAGCGACAACTACTTCTTATTCGATTGCTATTACAGGAGAGCGTAATCCTTCCTGGACTACCGTCATCGCTCCCTTCACAACAACTGCAGGCGAAAGCAACAGACTCTTTGCAACAAGCATAAACACAGCAGCTTACGATATTATAGAGGATGTTGTAAACAATCTTAAGACAGCAGGCGTTGCTGTAGACTTCGAATTCGGCGCAATCATAACCCTTTCGGATTACCTTGATCCTAACGCAGGCGAAGGAAAATTCATCAGCGAGTTCACTCACAAGGCTTTCAACGACTATCTTGAAGCTAACAAGACAACCAACGCAAAGCTTGTAAATATCGACTCTCTCTACATGACCGCTACCTTCCCCGAAGGCGCAGGACTTGTAGCTGACGGTGACAATTCCGTCGCAAACGTTTACCTCGGCGGAAATCTCTATAACACTACTTACGTAGCAAAAGCCTACATCAAGATATGCGATGGCGCATATATCTACAGCAAATAAGGGGGTATATGAAAATGAAAAAGAATTACATACTTCCCGAAATTGAGATAATCAAGCTCAATGCTGCCGATATTATCACAGCAAGCCTTATCGCCGAGAACGACACGGATCTTACTCCCACTCTTCTCGACCCCGAAGAAGCTGAATAATTTAAGTAGCAATTCACAACAATGCCCCTCGCGGAATTTTCCTCGAGGGGCATTTGTATATTATCTTTCAAATTTTGATTTATCGGTGTGTTGATACGTGGGCTCTGCCCACACCCGCTCAAGGAACTTTTTGCAAAAAGTTTCTTGAGAATCTTCAAAAAACTTCAAGAAAG
>JAZNPQ010000039.1:0-7415 GCA_045589735.1 Eubacteriales bacterium
TGCTGATAGTGAGCAAGACGAATTGTAGTTGCTCCGACTTCACAAATAAGATCAATGTCTTCTTTGTGGTGCTCGGGTAAAAGTGCGTTACCGATACCCCATCTGTCCTGATGTCTTGAAACACCGCGAAGAGGATATTCTTCACCGTTAAGAATAAAGCCGTTTTCGGGGTCTATCTTGAACGTACGGCAGCCGAAACGGTTGCATACGTTGTCAATTACCTCTTCGCCTTCGACTATCTCAGCTTCACAGCAATAAAGATAAGGATCCTTACGGCCATTCCAGAGGTGAACGTCCTTTATCTCAAACGTTACCTTTGTGTCGGTGGATTCTATCTTGTCAAGCTCTTTTTCGTCTTTATCGTAAAGAGTATAAACGATCTTCTGACCGTCCTTTATGTTCTTAACGAAAACCTCAACCGAAACACTTGCGTCCTTTCCGTCAACCGTCGGTGTTATCATTATTCCGGGGGCACCGAAATAATCAAGGTCAAAGTGAGTCTCATTTACACCGATAATATTTACGTCACGGTAGATACCGCCGTAGAACGTGAAGTCCGCCATCTGAGGATATACCGTGTCGTTTGCAGCATTATCAACTATAACGGCTATGTCGTTTTCCACGGAAAGAGCGTCTGTTATATCGGCTCTCCAGGTGGAATATCCGCCGTCGTGATGTGCAAGCTTCTTGCCGTTTACGTAAAGATCAGCCGAAGAGTTTGTTCCGCGGAACTCTATATAGTAACGGTCGGACACTGGAAGGTCTGCCTTTTTTACCGACTTAACGTAGAGGCAAGAACCGCGGAAATAGTCGTTTCCGCCGTCCTGTCCGTCGATCGCGTTCCAGCTGTGCGGAAGATCAACGGCTGTTCCGTCTCTCTTTGTAATATCGGTCGTGTCTTTTACAAAAAGCCAATCTTTATTAAGATTTGCTATATTTCTCATTTTCTATCTCCTTATATCAGTTTTCTTAATTATAACACAAAAATATCAATTCGTCATTAACTTTTTTTAAAACGGCGCCCGGCGTTTTGCCGGACGCCAAAAATTTCAGCTAAAGTTATATTTAATCAATTTGTGTAAGACGCAAAGCGAACCCACGCAACAGATCCTTCAATAACTACCGTCGGAACCTCGCCATCCTTAACCTCAGACGCAACCCCGTCAAAAGCGCCCTTACCCTTGATAAAATTCTTAACGATAGTGGCAACACTGACCGCGATCGTATCGTTGTCGTTTATGACAGTACCGCTGATTCTACCGCTGTCGATCACGTTGAGGGTGGTGTAGATCATTTCGTCAAGTTCGGACTCGTCCACGGTCGTAAGATCAACAAGAAAAGCATTGTCTGCGTAGTATTTGTTAAGCTCCTCGATCTTTTTGATCGCATTGTTTTTCTCTTTTATGACCTTATCGCTATCTCCGTCTTTGATTACGAGATCCTCGGGTATCTCAGGTCTTCCCGCAAGCACGTGTGCCTTGTAGTCCATAGTTTCGCCGACTGTGAAGATCGGTACAAAATTGGTGGTAAGCTTATTTGTATTGTAGTCCTTTTTCTGAATGGCGGTGAGTACGTCGAACGCAACGGTATCGCTTTCCGTAATAATAAGCTCAACTGCATTTGCATCCTTTTCCATAATGCTTACCTGTGCTTCTCCCGCACCGATCGAAGAGAGTGTTTTTAATGCGTTTGTTTCGTCATAGAAAACTACAGATGTATTGATCTTCTTTTTGTCTGCCGTTTTTACGGTATAATCTTTGGTCGCAAGAAGCTCGTTTGCCTTTTCTACCGCGGCAGATGTGGATATAATCCCTGTGCCGTATGCGACATAGCTGATCTTTCCGTCTGCGTTTTTGTCAAGAGCCTTGAAATTATCCTTGATATAATCCGCTATAATACCGCCCTGAACATCCGGAATAGTATCAAGCGCGGGCGACACTACAGCACATTTATCGTAGGTCTTTGTAATAGCCTCATCAACAGCAAAAGAATTGAAGAATACTACGGGAATATCCTTAGCCTTCGCGGCTTCAACTATCTGTTCCGCAATAATCGGAGAAATAAGCTCAACAAGAAGCGCATCGCAACCCTTTTCTATTGCCTGCTTAGCCTGCGAGAGCTGCTTTTCGGCATTGAGGTTTGCGCCGTAATGAGCATAGGAAATATTCTCGATATACATAGCTCTGTCCATAGAGTTTATAAGACTGTTGGGGCTCTTTACTTCTCCTTCGCCACTCCAAAGAATAGCGACCTCGGAATCATTGATAGAACCGCATCCGGTAAAGGCAAATGCAGATAATATTAAGAGAGCTACAAGTACAAGTGATAAAATTCTTTTCATTATTTATTTCCCCCTTATTATTCGTTTGCTTCGCCGCTGTTTGCGGATTCTGCCACAGAGCCTTCGCTGTGACGTGCCTCAAGCTCCTCGTTCATCTTTGCAAGCGTCTTCTTATCAAGATTGTAGATGAGAGCAAGTCCGATAAACTGCATAACCGCGGCAAAGAGATAAAGCGAGGCAACAAGGTAGCGCATGTTAAGAGCTACCGAGAATAGCTGGTTACCGGCGTTGATCTCAGAGTATCCGAGAGCAACCATTATAACAAGAGCCATAGAAGGACCTATGCCCTGCGCAAGCTTTCTGAAGAAGGAGTGGAGTGAATATACCGTTCCCTCTTCACGTGTGCCGAATTTCCACTCGTTATAGTCGATAGCGTCACCCATCATAGACCAGGATACCGTGCTGTATACTCCCGTTCCGAGAGAGTTTATAAGCTGACACACAACGTAGATAGCAATTCCCTTTCCGTCGGGAGTAATGGGTGCCAGGAGCATAATTCCGCATGCTACAAGAGAGCAGATAGCACCGAGAACAGAAAGCTCTTTCTTTCCGTACTTAACCACGAGCTTACGCGCAAGAGGCGTGAATGCTACTATCGGTATCATTGCAAACATCGTGACGATACCTGAAATTCCAACGTTCTTGAAATAGGACTGGAACATAACGGTAACCGCTGTGGTTGCCGCCTGCATTCCTATAAACATTCCCATTGCTGCAACCGTTGCGCCGACTGCGGGACGGTTCTTCATAAAGTTGCCCATCGCCTTAAGGACATTGAATTTCTGCGTTTCCTCGCTTATGTTCACGTTTTCGTCAACACGAATAACGGTCTTACGTATCATAAACTGGAACGCAAAGAATCCGGCAATACCCATTATGAGAGCAGCGATAAATACACGCTCACCTATAATGTTATTGTTTGCATCATAAATGATCAAGGGAAGGATAACCATAGGAACCATATTTCCTATCATTGATCCGATAGAACGCCATGCGGAGAGTGATGCTCTGTCTGCGGGGTTATCCGAAATAAGAGACAGGAGTGAGCCGTAAGGAACGTTTGCAATCGTATAGAATGCATCCCAAAGAATGTATCCCGCCACAAACACGATAGCCTTTATCACCGGCTGGGCATCCTTAACCCACGGGATGAAGCAAAGTGCTCCGGCTACAAGAAGTCCCAACGAACCAATCCAGATATAGGCGAGAAATTTGCCTCTCTTGTATTTTCTCTTTTTGTCGTTGTCAATGATAGTTCCGATCAGCGGGTCGTTTATTGCGTCCCAGATCTGAACAAGGATCAGAAGTCCTGCGTACAAAATGGAGTCCATCCTCATGAACTGTGTCCAGAAGATAGCCATTGTACTCTTGAGCGCAAAGCTCATGTTACAACCAAAATCTCCGGCAGCATAAGCAATGCTGTCTACGATGCCAAATTTGCGGTGTCCTTTGGCATCAAGCTTCTTTTCTTTTTTCATAGTTTTTTACCTCTTTCTTTAATGTTTTTTGGTGAAATTGCTATGATAACAGCTTTATTATACATCAATTGCACGAAAAAAGGTAGTATAAAATTAATGTAATCTTGTATTATTTTTATCTTTTGATCAAATCTCTTGTTGCATTTATCAAAAATATATGGTATAATATCAAATTGTAAGGGTGATTTTGCCGAAAAAATCATATGATTTAAACACAGGCGGGTAAATTATGAATTGTGAGCATGAACTTGATTTCTTTTGCGATATTTTCAAAAAATGTCATATCCCTGCAGCCTTGATCTCACTGAACGACAGGGTCGATGCTGTCTTTGATTCGCCTCTTACCGATATTTTCGGTTTTAAACCGGACGATACTATGAACAGGATACTCGGAAACGTAGAAAATAATACAAAGTATAATTTTTCTACCGACGTGAATCTTAAATACGTGTACATGAGAGTGCCTGTTTTTAGTCAAAAAAACATTCTTTTTATCGGACCGTATCTTTCTTCATCTCTGTCGTCAAAGGATATAGCCGAGATAGGAGAACGCTCAAGCCTTTCGCTTGGTGCGCAAAAAATATTAAAGGAATACTGTCTTTCTGTTCCGATACTACCCGAAAATGACAGAATATTTACCGTGATCAACACCTTTTGCGAACGCATTTGGCAAACGCCGTCATTTGCTATAACAGAAATCAGCAAAAAGCACGTTGCTCCGATATTGCCTATCGACAGCGCATCACACGGGGAAAGCTTTGACGAGATAGCCGCCGCCATAAAAACAATGGAAATGAGATACGCGTTTGAAAACGAATTGATACGCGCCGTTTCTTTAGGTCAGCAGCACAAGGAAGAGATGCTATCTGTGGCATTTGACGAACAAGTGTTCGAGAAGCGCCTCCAGGACCCTATAAGAAATTCAAAAAATTATTGCATTATTATGAACACCCTGCTTCGCAAGGCGGCTGAAGATGGCGGTGTGCATCCTATACACATTGACCGTCTATCGTCGAAGTTTGCGATGAAAATAGAAATGCTGCATGACGAAAAGGCAGCATCTCCGCTTATGAGAGAAATGTTTTCGTCATATTGCCGTCTTGTGCGCAAGCATTCTATGAAAAAGTATTCTCCCATAGTGAAAAATACTATTCTTATTATAGATGCCGACATATCGGCAGAATTATCACTCAACGGTTTATCTCAAAAGCAAGGAATAAGCGCGGGATATCTTGCCACTATATTTAAAAAGGAAACGGGAAAAACGATTTCCGAATATATAAAGGACAAGCGCATTGATCACGCGATATATCTCCTTAATACCACACACCTTCAAATACAGACCGTGGCTCTGCACTGCGGAATAATGGACGTGCAGTATTTTTCAAAAATATTCAAAAAGAAGACAGGAAAGACCCCTCGAGAATACAGAGAGTCTCTTCAACGTCAGTATTAATGAAAGAAGGTAATTATTATGACGACCTTTATGAGCAAAGATTTCCTTTTAAGTTCAAAAACGGCAAAGAATCTATACTTTGACCATGCCTCAAAGCTTCCTATAATAGATTATCACTGTCACGTAAGCCCAAAGGAGATATACGAGGACAAGCGCTTTGAAAATATTACCGAGCTTTGGCTTGGCGGTGACCACTACAAGTGGAGACTTATGCGTTCAAACGGTGTTGAAGAAAAATACATCACGGGTGACGCAGAGCCTTATGAAAAATTCTATAAGTTCGCCGAGCTTATGCCGAAGGCTATCGGTAATCCTATGTACCACTGGTGTCATCTTGAGCTTAAGAATTACTTTGGATACGAAGGAACACTCAGCGCTGAAACAGCAAGAGAAATCTTTGACCTTGCCTCAAAAAAGCTAAGAGATGCAGATATGAGTGTCAGAGGAATTATAAAGAAAAGCGGAGTTGAGTTTATCGGAACAACAGACGACCCCATCGACTCTCTCGAATATCACAGACTTCTCGCAAAAGACGGTAGCTTTAAAACTGTGGTCGCGCCGTCATTCCGTCCCGATAAAGCGCTCAACATAGACAAACCGGGTTGGAAAGATTATATTTCCAAGCTCTCCGAGGTCTCCGGAATAAATATCACAGATATTAAAACTCTTAAAGATGCTCTTCGCTCGCGAATAGAATTTTTCGCAGAAAACGGTTGCAGAGCAAGCGATCACGGACTTGACCGTATGGTCTTCAAGACAGCAAGCGAGAGTGAACTTAACGCTCTTATCAAGCGAGGACTTGACGGAGAGACGGTCAGCGCCGACGAAGCCGAAGCCTTAAAGACCGAGCTGCTTGTGTTTTGTGCCGGTGAGTATGCTCGTCTCGAACTTGTAATGCAGATCCATTACAACTGTATGAGAAACCCAAATTCAAAGATGTTTAAAGCGCTCGGTGCCGATTCGGGCTTTGACTGCATCGGTCCCAACAACGGAAGCTACAAGCTCGCCGCACTCCTTGACAGACTTGAATCCTCAGACAGTCTGCCGAGGACTGTTATATACAGTCTTGACGCATCTGACAATTCATTTATAGACACTCTCATCGGTGCTTTTCAGGGCTCGGAGTGTGCAGGTAAGCTTCAGCACGGAAGCGCGTGGTGGTTTAACGATAACAAGCAGGGCATGAAGGATCAGCTGATAAGCCTTGCAAACCTTGGACTTCTCGGAAACTTCGTCGGAATGCTTACCGACTCTCGAAGCTTCTTAAGCTACACGCGACACGAATACTTCAGACGTATACTTTGTGCGCTCATCGGAGAATGGGTTGAAAGCGGCGAATATCCGAACGATGAAGAAGCACTTGCTACACTTGTTGAGGATATATGCTACAAAAATGCGAAGAAATATTTTAAGCTTTAAATAATCAAGGAGGATACCTATGCCAATGAAAATGACGTTTCGATGGTACGGAGAAGGAAACGACCGTATCAAGCTGTCTGACATAAAGCAGATACCCGGAGTTGACGGTATCGTTTGGGCGCTTCACCACAAGATGCCCGGCGAGGTCTGGGAAGAAAGCGAAATTGCAGAGGTAAAGCGTCAGCTTGACGAATACGGCTTTAATATGGACGTCGTTGAATCGGTAAACGTTCACGATGACATAAAAATCGGTCTGCCCACAAGAGACGGCTACATTGAAAACTATAAGACCACTATCAGAAATCTCTCAAAATTCGGTGTAAAGGTCATCTGCTATAACTTTATGCCTATATTTGACTGGACAAGAAGTAATCTTTTCCATCCCGTCGGCGACGGCTCAACCGCGCTTTTCTATGAAAAAAATATGATACAGGATGACTACAACGCTATGGCGAAGTACATTCTGGATTTCACCGAAAAATACAATATGTCCTTCCCCGGTTGGGAGCCCGAGCGTATGGCAAAGCTCGATGAGCTTTTTAAGGCTTACGAGGGCGTGGATCACGAAAAGCTTTGGGAAAATCTAAAATATTTTCTTGAAGCTATTATGCCCACCTGCCGTGAGTGCGACATCAAGATGGCAATACACATGGACGATCCACCATGGGATATATTCGGTCAAGTCGGAGGCCAAGCGGTCTTAGGAAGACAAAATTTGTAT
>JAZNPQ010000040.1:0-26996 GCA_045589735.1 Eubacteriales bacterium
GTCGGTTGAAGATGTTGCTTTAAAGTGAATGCGCGCACTCCGTGATAAGCTCCGTGCTATCCCTCACCGACCGCGTCCAAGCGGTCGGTGAAAGATGTATAAATACATAGGATAAACCATTTATTTTTGAAAGTTTTTGAAGATTCTTAAGAAACTTTTGTGCAAAAAGTTCCTTAAGTGGGGTGTGGGGCAAAGCCCCACATCTCAAAGGCTCCCCGTTAAATCCCAATTTATATGTCAAGCACCCGATTTTTAAATTTATTTAACAAATTAAATCCAAACTATTGAAAAAATTGCAGAAAAATGTTATAATATGTGAGATGTATCAAAAAACACATCACAAAATCTTTGAAAGGAGTTTTTTACTATGGCAAAGAAAAAGAATTCGGAGCTTTTCTCGTCTATTCTTTATATCATCGTCGGTATTCTTATCGCGGTATTTCCCGAAACAGCTCTTAGCTGGGCTATGACTATTGCGGGTATCGTATTTGTCGTTTCGGGTATTCTTGATCTCGTAAAGAAGAACTGGGCAGGTGGAGCGGTCAGCCTTATTATAGGTATCGCTATTATAGTACTCGGAAATATTTTAAAAGATATTGTTCTCCTCGTTCTCGGAATACTTGTCGCCGTTAAGGGTATTGTAGCTCTTATCGACGTATTCAAGAAGAGCAAGAAAAACGCTCTCGAGATACTCTTCCCGATACTTACCATCGTGATCGGTATCTTGTTGGCATTCGGCGGAATGCTTCACATTATTCTTGTCGTTGGCGGAATTCTTCTCGCTATCGACGGCGTTCTCGGTCTTATCGGTGCGCTTAAGAAATAAGCTTACATACCCAAAAAAGATCAACTGTATTTGCAGTTGAGCTTTTTGTTCGGATATTTATTCAAATTTTGATTTGTCGAACTGTTAAGCGCGAAGCGTTTGAAGTTTCGCTCAAGCCTTTTTAAAGGCTTGTCGGAGCCGCCGCGATCGGCGGGCGCCTCCGCAGAGGCGAAACATCCTTTTCGGCGTGTTCTTTTTTGCCAAGCTTTTTTCTTTGCGCCTTTTGCCACAAAGAAAAAAGCGGGTGAAAACCGTGGAAAAGCATCGCATAGGACGGGGACCCACCACTTGTGTGGTTCCCCGACCCCCTCCGTGGCGCTTTTTTGCACAGGGTATTTCGCCCTCTGCTTGAGTCCCGACAGGCCTTTAAAAAGGCTTGAGCGAAACTTCAAACGCTTCGCCCTGACAGCGCGATAAATCCCAATTTGTTTGAATTTTAATATCAAAAAAGCACCCCGTCTCACAACGAGACGGGGTATAGTACATAATGTTTTATTCTTCTGTTTCAAAAACCGGCTTTGTTGTGGAAATAACCGAGTTTCTCATGTATATTGTAACTGTTTCGTTTGTTTCTGCGTTAACGTATGTAAGCTTACTCCAACCAAGTGTTTCGTCACCATTTTCAACAGTCTTTGCAATTGTTGTGAACTCTGTTCCTGCGGGAAGAATACCTGCTATCTTGCTTCTGTTGGGTGAGGAATAGTAGTTGACGCTGGCGTTTACCGGTTTGTTATTATAATCGGTGGGACAAACGTAAACTGTTTCACAGGCACCGGAAACAGGAGTAAATTCCGAATCGGGAACATCAGTTTCGACCAATGGTATTGATGTGGTTGTGTCCGCAGGCTTTTCCTCAACAAGATAATCACTTGATAGGTATGCTATAGATCCGTTAAATTTAATAAGTGTCCAAGTTTCGTTTTCTGCTACTGCTGTGATCTTATCCTGATAATTGAGTACGCCGATAATATTTCCCGAATCGGAAACAGGCGCGCTGCGTACATTGAGCTTGGTTGTGTTTACGTAAAGAGTCTTTGGATTGTCAAAGACGGTAAATCCGGAAGGAATACTGTCAAATATCGGATCTCTTGCGGTGGTTATTGCATTTCCCAAAGTTACGGGTGCTGCATTGCCGAGATTTATTACCGTAGGAGTTAAAATAGTATTATTGATAATCAGCTTATCTCCGATGTATGAAAAAGTGTAATCAACAGATGGTTTATCATTTACCGTAAATGTTATAATCTCTTTGCTCACGGTGTAAGTACCGGAAGCAGTAGTTTCCGTTCCTATAAAATAGAATGAACCGTTGGGAAGGAGCTCTAAAACACTTTCAGAACCCGATAAGTCGTAAATTCCAGGGAGTATAGATTTAGTGATGCTCTTCCAAAAATCATAGATGGTAAGACTGTTGCTTCCTTTTTCGTAATCCTTGGGGGCGGAGTCGGTGTGATTGAATTTTATACTGTCAATCATAATATAGTCTCCGTCTTTTTGCTCGAACGAAAAAAGTACTTTGTTTTTACTGCTGTCTTCAATTTCTATTTCGTCCTTTGATATATTGATACTGAACGAATGAGACTCGGAGCCATTGTCATCAACTGCCAAAAGAGTATCTTCTTTTTCATTGAAACAAATATAATACTTTATATCTCCGTCTTTATAGCAATACCAATAACTTTCTTCTGCTTTCTCTTCCTCCTCATCGATGCAAGAGACTAGAGAAATTGCTGACAAAAAGCATAATACGGTTACAAGAAAAATGCTTAAACGTTTTAACATAATATATCCTCCAAATGATATTTGTTATCTTATTTTATCATAATATAATTTTTTTGTCAATATAAAAAGCACCCCGTCTCAACGAGACGGGGTATAGTACATAATGTTTATTCTTCTGTTTCAAAAACGGGCTTTGTTGTCGAAACAACAGAGTTTCTCATGTATATTGTAACTGTTTCGTTTGTTTCTGCATCAACGTATGTCAGCTTACTCCAACCGTCACCGTCTGCATTCTCTGTGGTCTTTGCGACTCTTGTGAGTTCTGTACCTGCATCAAGAGTTCCTGCACCTTTGCTTCTGTTAGGCGCAGAATAATAATGTGCTTTACCAGTGGTCGGTGTAGGATTTCCATTATTGTCATACGGACAAACGTAAACAGTTTCACCTGCATCACCGATAGGAGAGAACTCGCTGTCGGGAACATCGGTTCCAGTAGAAATTGTGCCTTCTGTTGTCTCAGCGGGCTTCTTGTCTACAAGATAGTCACCGGATACGTATGCGCCGGAACCGTTGTATTTTATATATACCCATCCGTCAGCGTTTTCACCAAGAGCAGTTACCTTATCCTGATAATTGAGAGTGCCGACACCGTTGCCATCAACAACCTTAGGCGCACTACGAACATTAAGCTTTGTTGTGTTTACGTAAAGAGTCTTGGGTGAAGCAAAAGCTGTGAATCCGTCGGGAATATCAACGGGATCGTTGTTTTCGGTCTCTTCGTGGCCCAGTGTTGTATCTTCGGGATCGTCTTTTCCGCAGGATACGAATACGGAAAGGACCATTATAAGTGCAAGTGCGAGTATAAGTAATTTCTTCATTTTTCTTCTCCTTTTAAGATTTTGTTCCTTATTTTTTTAATACAGACTAATAATACCACATATAGCGGTGGTTGTCAAGTAAGATTTTAAAAAAAATCAATATTTTGTGTTTTTGCCTTCGACAGAAATCAATCTTTTAAGAGCGCCTACGGCAATTTTTATCGCTTTATCGGTGTCGTGCTTTTCTTCGTTACCCGTGTCAAGTCCTGCGCTGAATCGTTCCTGATTCCAAATAACATGAAACACCGCACCTGCCGACAGACCGAGAGAGGCTGCAACCGTGAATATCGTTGACGCTTCCATTTCGGACGCAAGTACGTGAAGACGCTTCCAAGCCTCCCATTTTGCAGTCAACTCAGAGCTTACAGGCATACGCGACGGTGAGTGCTGACCGTAAAACGAATCCTTACTCTGCACAACTCCCACATGGTACGGAATTCCTAATTCTTTAGCCGATTCAGCAAGAGCTAAGGTGACGTCAAAGCTTGCGGTCGCGGGGTATTCGCTTGGCGCGTACTCGTGAGAGGTGCCGTCCTGCCTTACGGCTGACATAGCTATTACCGAGTCTCCCGAACAAACGGGAAGTGCAATACCACCGCAAGTGCCGACACGTATAAAGGTCTTGACTCCGACAGCGGCAAGCTCTTCAACCGCAATAGCCGAAGAAGGACCTCCGATACCCGTCGAGCATACCGACACGCGTTTGCCGAGAAGGTAACCTCTCCATATCGTATACTCTCTGTTTGACGAGAGAAATTCCGGATCGTCAAAATATGCCGCTATTTTTTCACATCTACCGGGATCTCCCGGAAGAAGACAGTATTCACCGCAGTCTCCGTTGTGACATTTCAGGTGAAATTGTTCATTATGGTCTTTAAGCATAACACGCCTCCTTAAAAAAGGCTTTTTGACCGCTTTTTGAACGCTGGCAGATAGGAAAGAGCGCGAGACTATAGCTCCAATATCCGAAATCCCCCTTATCGGATGCGCTCGCTGCCGTTGCCCTTGAAAATGCCGATACGTGCTCGGCGTCGGACATTGATACGGTCGGAATCAAAAGCCCGTTTTCGATGGAATAGAACATATTATCCCCCCTTGAACAATATTTTCCTACATAGATTATTATATCACACTTTCATGTTTAAAACAAGGTATATTTTTCTTTTTTTTAGAAATAATATTTTTGAAAATAAAAATCGGTGGTGACTTATGGCAAAGGGAATTATAAAGCTTGATTCGGGTATTATTTCGTCGGCGGCTATAGTTGGGAAAAAGGAACATGACGGACCTCTCGGCGGTTTTTTTGATATGTATTCAGAGGATGACAGATTTGATTGCGACACGTGGGAATCTGCCGAAAGCGAGCTTCAAAGGCGAACCTTCGGACTTGCTATGAACAAAGCGGGATACTCGGAAAAAGATATCGGTGTACTGTTTGCAGGAGACCTTCTTAATCAATGCGTTGGGGCGTCTTACGGATTGCTCGATTTTGATATACCTTATATGGGAATCTACGGCGCTTGTTCAAATGCCGCTGAGGGGATGATACTCGCATCGGTTATGACATCGTACGGTATATACAAAACAGCGGCGGCGGTCACATCGTCACATTTTTGCTCTGCGGAGCGTCAATACAGAACACCCCTTGAGTACGGTGCGCAAAGAACCCCAACTGCGCAGAGAACGGTAACGGGAGCAGGTGCATTTATTATAGGAAAGAAAGGCAAGGTCAGAATAACCGAGGGACTCCCCGGAATAGTGAGAGAGAAGGGAATATCGGATGCCGCAAACATGGGCGCGGCAATGGCGCCTGCAGCGCTTGATACGCTTATCAGGTACTTCCGAGAAAGCGAAAAAAAGCCCTCTGATTTCGATATGATACTGACAGGAGACCTCGGGCGTGAGGGCGGTGACATACTTTGCGACCTTGCACACGCCGAAGGTTATGATATTTCAAAGAATTACAACGATTGCGGACTTATGATATACTCGAGCGATCCTCAGGACGTTCACGCAGGCGGTTCGGGGTGCGGCTGCTCGGCAAGTGTCATGGCATCTTATATTATACCTAAGCTTGAGCGCGGAGAGCTTGAAAGAATACTTTTTATAGGAACGGGTGCTATGATGAGTCCGTCAAGCCTTCAGCAGGGCTTGCCGATTCCTGCCGTGGCTCATCTCGTGCATCTGTCGGGAGAATAAATGGAAAAAATAATGAATTTTGTGTGGGCTTTCGTAGTAGGCGGCGCTTTTTGTGTTATTGCCCAAATATTACTTGATAAAACTAAGCTGACCCCGGCGAGAATCCTTGTAGGCTACGTCACGGTCGGTGTCTTTCTCGGCGCCGTTGGACTTTATAAACCGCTTGTCGAATTTGCGGGAGCGGGAGCTACAACACCTCTTACAGGCTTTGGATATTTAATATCGGAAGGAATAAAAAGGGCTGTTGATGAAAAAGGATTTTTGGGGATTTTCACCGGTGGAATAACAGCCGCCGCAGGCGGAATTTCCGCAGCACTAATATTCGGTTATCTCGCGGCTATCATTTTCAAAGGGAAGACAAAATAAATATATTATATATATGTAGAAAAAACGAACGCAAATCCGCTTTTTGCGTTCGTTTTTTGATGAAAAAGTATGGATAATAGGGAGAAATATAAAATAAAAAATCAAGAAAAAATTGTAAAAACTGCACAAACATTTTTTGGTAAAAATTTAAAAAATCATTCTGCTTTTATTAAAATGTGATACCATAATAAGAGATAAATGTAAAATAAAGTAAAAAATTAATTAAAATGGTAGTAAGCAGGGCTTTTGAGAACAAAAAAATCTAAAAAAAGAAAGAGAATTTGAAAAAAATCATTATTTGCGTAATATTTTTAAATATTTTTTTGATTTACCTATTGCGTTTTGTGGTTGTATGTTGTATAATATAAGCACATCGGTGGTGGAAAGTGGTTCTGAGTGGAGCAATATAACACAAAATACACGGCTAATTCGAGGCTCGTGGCGAAAATGCTCCAGGGAGACGATCTGCAAACCGAAGAGTTGCATCCAAAATTCACGAAAGGAGTCGGAATAATGGCAGACAGATGCATTGATATGAAAATGGCATACGTTCATTCTATAGACGCAAAAAAACGTCTGTTCATTCCGGCTAAACACCGTGAAGCGCTTGGGCATAACTTCGTTATTTGCCGAAGCATAAGAGGAAATTGCCTTAAGGTGTATCCTCAAGAGGAGTGGCTGAAATTCACAGAAAAGATCGATCAGCTTCCCGGCGGTTCTTCCGAAAAGCTCAGACGTTACGTTTACGCAGGCTCGGTTGACTGTGAGCCTGATTCGCAGGGAAGAGTAGTTCTCAATGACGCGCTTGTAAAGCATGCACGTCTTGAGCGAGAAGCGGTTATCATCGGTCTCGGAAAATACTGTGAGATCTGGGAGCCTTCGCTGTACGAGCGCGAAGCAATCGGAGACGACGTCATGGCTCAGGAAGAGGCTATAAGACTCGCGGAAGAATTCGGACTCTGATGATGCAGATAATATGACAGACAGTAATTTCATTTTTTCACATAGCCCGGTCATGCCGCGCGAATGTATAGAGGGACTTAACATTCGCACGGGAGGAGTATTTGTCGACGGTACGGCAGGGGGTGGCGGTCATTCCTTCTTGATCGCAAAAAGCCTTACCGATGAGGGTAAACTCGTTGCGATTGATCAAGATGAGACGGCAATTCGGGCGGCGGGCAGGCGGCTCGCGGAGTTTTCCGATAAGGTTATGCTTGCCCGCAACAATTTTTCGAACATAAAAGAGGTGTGCGCCTCTTTTGGAATAGACGCAATTGACGGTGTTCTAATGGACCTTGGAGTTTCGTCCTATCAGCTCGACACTCCCGAAAGAGGTTTTTCCTATATGGCAGACGCACCGCTCGATATGCGTATGAACACAGACGCACCGCTTACCGCGTATGACGTTGTAAACGAATATTCCGAAGCCGAGCTTCGACGTATACTCTTTGAGTACGGAGAGGAAAAATTTGCTCCGAGAATAGCGGCAAGGATAGTGCGGGAGCGGGAAGTGTCTCCTATAAAAACTACAGGCGAGCTTGTTTCGATAATAAAAGCTTCAATGCCCGAGGCGGCAAAGGCGGGTGGACATCACCCGGCAAAGCGAAGCTTCCAGGCAATACGTATAGAGGTCAACGCTGAGCTTGACGTTATCGAGCCCGCGATTCGCTCGGCGGTAAGCCTTTTGAAGCCGGGTGGGAGAATTGCGATAATAACCTTCCATTCGCTTGAGGATAGAATAGTTAAGCAAACTTACGCTGATCTGGCGTCGGGCTGTGTGTGTCCGAGAGACCTGCCGATCTGCGTATGCGGAAGAAAACCACAGATAAAATTGGTCAATAAAAAGCCCATACTGCCGTCGGCAGCCGAGCTTGAGGAAAATCCGAGAGCCAGAAGCGCGAAGCTCAGGGTCGCGGAGAAAATTTAAATTTTGGAGGGACGTTTGAAATGTCGGAATATAAGAGAAACGACAACGCATCAAATCACAGTGCAAGAGTTATGAATACAAATATTTCGGCAGAAAACCGCAGAGGACGCGAAGTCCCTCAGCCCAACGCATATCTTATTGCGAAAATGAATGCAAAAAGCGGCGTGTCGGATAATTTCAGGCACGGCGAATACAACGGTCAGAAATATATGACGACCGGAGACTTTCTCAGATATTATAACAGAAATAGCGCGCCGGTATCTCCCGCAGTGCAGCAGAAGAGAGCCGCGGCTGTGACAAAGGAATTTAAAAGACCTGTTACGTCTTCCCGTCCGGCAAGTAATAATTATACGCCTGCTGCGGTCGAAAAAGAGGACGTACGTATAAGAACGGCAGAAAAGACCACTGTGACACGTGCGGTCAAAAAATATGACCCCAAGGCAGACACTATAGTGATGCCGGCGCACAAAAGCATGGGCAAGGTAAAGAGCCGTATCGCGAAAATGATGGCTAAATGGTTCCCACAGGAGAGCAAGAACGAAAAGACTGAAAGCGAAAAGAGAAGCTTTCCTGTAGCTGTTGTCGGACTTCTTATATCGCTGTCTGTAGCTATGACGGTCATAGTAAGTACGTCTGTATTAACAAGCAAATCCCAGGCAGAGATGAGTAATCTCAAGGACGAGATAGCCGCGCTTGAAGCGGAGGACGCATACCTTGAGGAAGAGCTTATAAAGCGTGACGACCTTGCGTATATTATCAAGTATGCAACCGAAGAGCTTGGAATGATAAAAGAAAATTACGGTTCGTCGGTCTATCTTGAGCTCGGCGAGGGTGACAGTGCAAGCGGAGGCTCGGAAACCGCCGAGAACTTTACAGCTTTGCTTGCGGCTATGTTCAGCGAATGACATATTTGCCACTTTAAATAAATATATTTTTAGTGGTTGTACGGTTGTCGTTATTGAACTAAAAAATGCAATGAGGAACGGTGATGAGCAAGTCAAAAATGAATTTCATTTTTGACACCTAACCGTTGTACGGCGGCCCATCCGTACAGCGTTCTTAGGGTCTTTCACCGTTCGTTTTTTATTTTGTGAAAAGCACTGCAGAGAAAGGAAATGATATGTTTAAGGGTAAAACAGTAAAAAGAACCACTTTGCTTGCAATGTTTTTGGTTGCTGCTGCGGCTTTTTTGCTCATACGTATTTTGATACTCCAGACCTTCGGATATGAAAAATATCAGTCGAAGGTCATAGAACAGAGTACGACAGAATCGGTCGTTACCGCAAAACGCGGAACGATATATGACCGAAACGGAAAGATACTCGCAGCAAACCGTACGGCGTACAGACTTTTTATATCCCCGTCGGGTATAGCCGAAGCGGAGAAAAACAACACCGACAAAGAAAATCCCAGAGTTGAAATAATAGCGTCGGGCATTGCCGAGATACTCGGTGACGGGAAATACTATGAAAAAGTAAAAAAAGAAGCCACGTATACAACAAAGCTTGACAGAACTATAGAGAAAAACATAATAGATGACAAAAAAATAGACGCGCTGAATAAATTTATCGCAGACAATGAGCTTTCAACAGAGGTGTATCTTGAAGCGGGAAGCATCAGATATTATCCCTACGGAACGCTTGCGTGTCACGTAATAGGCTTTTGCAGTGCGGACGGTGTGGGACTTTACGGCCTTGAATATCAGTATAACGATGTCCTGTCGGGTACTGACGGAAAGACTGTTACAGCGAGAGACGCATACGGAAACGAAATGAAATACGACTATGAGAGCTACATAGCCGCCGTTGACGGATGCGACCTTTATACTACCATTGATGTTGATATACAGCTTGCGCTTGACGAGCAGTGTGAGCAGTCACTTATAAATACGGGCTCGAGAAACGGTACGACGGGTATAGTTATGGACCCCAAAACCGGCGGAATACTTGCAATGTCAACGGCTCCCGCGTTTGATCTTAATTCACCCTGGACTTTGGTGGATTATTTTCAGAAGCAGCTCGATGAATATGCAGTCGAAAACAATATTGCCACAGACAGCGACGAATATACTAAGAAGCAGGCAGAGTTTCGCCAGGAAATGTGGGCAAACAAGGCGATAACCGAGGCGTTTATTCCCGGTTCTACTTTTAAAATAATAACTTCTGCCATCGCGCTTGAAAACGACGTTGTGACCGACGTTTATACGACCGACGGACGTTGCTACTGTGACGGTAACGGTAAGCTCGGATATACTACAGTCGGAGGTGTTACGATACGTTGTCACTCAAAGCACCACGCGCAAAACTTTGCAGAGGGTCTTATGAATTCCTGCAATGTAACCTTTATAAATATCGGTCTTGATATAGGCGCCGAAAGATTTTATAACTCATTTAAGGCGTTCGGATATCTTGAGAAAACGGGAATAGACCTTCCGGGCGAGGGAACGAGCATAATGCATAAGCTCGAAAATCTCAGAATAGTTGAGCTTGCGACCTCGGCATTCGGTCAGAACTTTAAGATTACGGGGATACAGCATACTGCGGCGGTAAACGCTGTTGTAAACGGCGGTATGCTGCTTGAACCGTTTGTTGTAGATAAAATAGTTGACACTAACGGAAACACGACCTACTCTCACGGAGTAGTTGAGGTTCGCCGTGTTGCGAGCGAGGAAACCTGTAAGCTTCTCCGTGTCGTGCTTGAAGAGTGCGTTTCGGGCGGATACGGCGGTAAGAACTGCTATGTTCCCGGGTACCGTGTAGCTGCAAAGACAGGTACGTCCGAAAAGGTCGGTGACGATAAGAGCCTCAGAATAGGCTCTGTTATGTCATTCGCTCCTGCGGAAAATCCCGTGGCAACAGCGTTTTTTATGTGTGACGAGCCCGACCCCGAATACGGAAGCACATACGGAAGCACGGTTGCTGCGCCGTATATGCAGGGCCTTATGGAAGAAATGCTTCCCGTGCTTGCTGTCGAAGCGCAGTATACCGAATCAGAACGTGACGAGATAGATATGAAGGTTCCTGATTTTGTCGGTTGGTCGGTGTCTGCCGTACAGAACAATATCGAGGAATGGTACGGAATCGATTACGAGATAATAGGCGACGGAGCTGTAATACGCTATCAGATGCCCGAAGCGGGAAGCAGTATGCGTGAAGCGGGCGCGAAGATATATCTTTACACCTCAAAGTCGTTTGCAAACGAAAATCAGGGAACAGTCCCGAGCGTCGTCGGTATGTCTGCCGAGGCGGCAATCAAAAATATGATAAACAGAGGCTTTAACGTAAACGTAGTCGGAGTCTCATACTATACGCATCCTTTGACCGCGACCGTAAAGTCACAATCTGTGACCGCGGGTACTATAATGGATAAAGGTACTATCATTACTCTATATTTTGACGAGGATGATGCGGAAGTGGATGAGTTTGTGGATGACGCTACGGTAGCCGTAGGCTGATATAAAGCTTCGGAGGTTTAAAGAAATTTATTCTTCCGGAGGGAAAATGAAGCTGTGTGAGCTTTGTCTGGCGGCAGATATATACTGCCCCGACACTAAAGGAAACATCGAAATAACTCAGGTGACCTGTGACTCAAGGCGAGTCGTGGGGGGTGGGCTTTACGTCTGCCTTTGCGGAAATCACGAAAATGGCGAAAAATACTGTGAGGAAGCAATAAAGAACGGCGCGTCAGAAATAATACACACATCAAGTGAGTACGGCGAGCTGTATTCTGATGACACAAGACTTGCGCTTTCAAGGCTTTGCCGAAAAATGTACGGTGAAGGTATTGAAAAGCTAAAGCTCGTTGCAGTCACGGGTACTAACGGAAAGACCACGGTGACGGAGCTTCTCAAAAATATTTTCACCGAAGCGGGATATAAATGTGGAACGGTCGGAACGCTCGGCATAAGAACTCCGAATGGCAGAGTTGGCAACGGAAATATGACCACACCCGACCCCGAAGAGCTGTATAAAGCCTTGTCGGATATGGCGAGGCAGGGATGCGAATACGTATTTATAGAGGCTTCGTCTCATGCGCTTGCGCTAAAAAAGCTCGACGCTCTTGAATTTGAGCTTGGTATATTTACAAATCTCACGCGTGACCACCTTGATTTTCATTTGACCGAGAAGGAATATTTCGAAGCGAAACGCCGTCTTGTCGGTCTTTCAAAAAGAATAATAACCAATGCTGATACAAAACACGGAAGAGATTTTTGCGAAGGCGCGCTGACCTGTTCGCAAAACTCTGACGCCGATTTCACGGCGACAAACGTAAAATACGGTATAGACGGCGTGAGCTACACTCTGAATCAAAGTATTGATATAGAGTGCCGTATCCCCGGAAGATTTACCGTAATGAACAGTCTTGAAGCCGCGGCGGCTGCGCTAACACTCGGAATAGCACCGACACACATACAAAAAGCGCTTTTAAATTCAACGAGCGTTCCGGGCAGACTTGAACGGGTTATACTTCCCGATGATGCAGATATTTCAGTGTTTATAGATTACGCGCACACGCCCGATGCACTTGAAAATCTGCTTCTCAGCGTAAGGGATTTCGCAAAAGGAAGAAGGGTCGTGCTTGTATTCGGTTGCGGCGGCGACAGAGACAGAGGAAAACGAAAGCTTATGGGAGCTGTGGCGACCAAGTACGCCGACTTCACTGTCGTAACGTCCGACAAT
This sequence comes from Eubacteriales bacterium, assembly GCA_045589735.1. Taxonomy (GTDB): domain Bacteria; phylum Bacillota; class Clostridia; order Oscillospirales; family CAG-272; genus RGIG3994. The sequence goes on from JAZNPQ010000040.1 coordinate 12,598, forward strand.
TCAAGAAGTGAAGAGCCGCGCGATATTATAAGAGAGATACTTAAAGGAATTGACAAAGAAAAACGCTATACCGTAATTGAAGACCGTCTTGACGCGATACGGTACGTAATGGAAGACTCCCGAAGCGGCGACGTTATAATACTTGCCGGTAAGGGTCACGAAAAATATGAAATAGACAAAAACGGAAAACACGTCTTTGATGAAGCAGAGGCTGTAAAAAATGCATGGAGGAAAAGATGAAGGTTAATATCGGAAGTCAAAAAGTTAATTTTACTACCCTTGCGACGATCTGCGGTGGAAAATATATAGGCTGTGACCATGAATTTGACTCAATGTGCACAGACTCGCGTGAAGCGACGTACGGCTCTGTTTTCTGCGCCATGAAGGGCGAAAGAGTTGACGGACACGATTATATAGAGAAAGCCTATGACATGGGGTGCCGTTGTGTTATTGCCGAGCGAATACCGACAAATTTTACCCCTACGGATATGAATTTTGTTTTGGTGGATTACACGGTTCACGCGATGAACTCCTTCGCCGAGGATTATCTGCAAAAACGCAATCATAAAAAAATAGCGATAACGGGAAGCGTAGGAAAAACGACCACCAAGGAATTTGTTTCGCTTGTGTTTGACGAATCCTCTGTTTATAAAACAAAAGGAAATTACAACAGTACTATAGGACTTCCTTTGTCTGTGCTTGAGATACCCAAGGAAGCATCTGTTGCTGTGCTAGAGATGGGTATGAGCGACATTGGAGAGATAGCGCTGATGTCGAAAACGGTTAAGCCCGACATTGCTATAATAACGAACATAGGAAGCTCACATCTTGAAAGGCTCGGAACCCGAGAAAACATAAAAAAAGCGAAGCTTGAGATAGTTTCGGGCATGAAAGAAAACGGTATTTTGCTCGTAAACGCAGACGATCCCATGCTTTCGGAACTTGATGTTAAGGTTTCGGTTATGTCTGTCGGTATTGACAATATAAGCTGTGATTTCAGAGCTGTCAATATAGAAGAGAGCGGAGAAAATACAAGCTTTTCTATACTTGCAAAAGGAAAACAGATAGACGGATTTACGATTCCTGTTCTTGGAAAGCATAACGTGTATGCAGCGCTGTTTGCCTATGCGGCGGCAAGTCTGTCGGGCGAAAGCGATTCCGACATAAAGAAAAGACTTTGCAGGTTTGAAAAGCCGAAAATGAGACAGAATATATTTGATGTCGGCGGCATAACTATAATTGAGGACTGCTACAATGCAAGTCCCGAATCAATGAAAGCCGCGCTTGATGTTGAAGCGGGACTTTTAAAGCAAAGAGGGGTCGGACGCAGTGTGGCTCTTCTTGGAAATATGCTTGAGCTTGGAGAAAGCTCACGTGAGCTTCATCGGTCTGTGGGCGAATATGCCGCAGAAAAGAAGCTCCAAAAGCTTGTGACATTCGGTGAGCTTGCATCGGAGATAGCGGATGCGTCGGGTATATCGGACGCTGTAAGACTCGAAGATATAACCGCTCACGAAAAGGCGGCTGACGTACTTATGGGTATACTTCAAAAGGGCGATATACTGCTCGTTAAAGCAAGTCGCGGCGTTGCTGCCGAAAAAATAATAGAAATACTTAAGGAAAGATTGAAATAATATGCTTCTGACAGAATTTTTGATAGCCTTATGCTCGGTATTCGGATTTACCGTGCTTTTGCTTCACTATATCATACCTGTTCTTAAAAGTAAAAAGCTCGGACAGAGCATAAAGGATATAGGTCCGCGCTGGCACAAATCCAAAGAGGGAACACCGGTCATGGGAGGTATAGGATTTATTATGGCTATACTTGCCATAGTTTTGATAATTACCGTTGTCTCCTTTATAAGAGGTCGTGCGAAGGAGCTTATACCGCTTGCGTTAGCGCTCGGTCTTGCGGTCGCAAACGGAATGATCGGTTTCTTCGACGATTACTGTAAGCTGCTTAAAAAGCAGAATGAGGGTCTTAAGGCGTATCAGAAATATATGCTTCAGCTTATCGTTGCGGCGGCATACCTTATCGTAATGAAGCTCACCGACAATCTTCCGATGGAGATGACTGTACCGTTTGTCGGTTATACCGTCGAATTTGTCGGAGTGTATAAGATACTTTACTATGTAATTGCGTTGATACTTATAACGGGCGTTGTGAACAGTGTAAACCTTACCGACGGTATTGACGGACTTGCCGCAAGTGTTACGGCGGTAGTCGGTGCTTTCTTCGCCGTTATGGCATTTTACCTTGAATACCGCTCACTCAGCATTATGGCAGCGGTCATAATCGGCGGATGCCTTGGCTTTTTAGTGTATAATTGGCATCCCGCAAGAATATTTATGGGGGATACAGGCTCTCTGTTTCTTGGCGGCGCAGTCTGCGGAATGGCGTTTATGATGAAGCAACCGCTTATAATCGTTATAGCCGGATTTGTATATATCTGTGAGGCTCTCTCAGACATTATTCAGGTCGGAGTCTTTAAGCTCTCGGGAAGAAAAAAGAGAGTTTTCAAAATGGCGCCGATACACCACCACTTCGAAAAGTGCGGTTGGAGCGAGGTAACGATAGTAACGGTATTTTCTGCAGTTACGTTGCTTTGCTGTATCGCCGCTTGGTTCGCGTACTGATAAATAAAAAAACGGGAAGGAGACCGCAAAAATGAGTGAAAAACCCAATAAAAATAAAAACGGCGGCTTCTTCCGTGATATTTTCGGCAAGACACGCGAAAAAATAAATACAGCCTACACAAATTACGAAGAGAAGAGAGCAAGGCGCGATATTATCTTTACCGAAACGATAACGCCGGCTCCGATAGAAAAGCCGCCCACGATGGTTCGAGGCGGAATTGATATAAAGCTTCTTTTAGTTGTGGTTGCTTTGCTTGCCTTCGGCGCTACAATGTCGTTTTCGGCAAGCTACGTATACGCCGAGCAGGAATACGATGACAGCGCCTATTTCTTTAAGCGGTACATATTTTTTGCAATAGCAAGTATTGTGGCAACGTCGTTTTTCGTTGTTTACTTTACACCGAGACGACTTAAAATTTTCGGTGCGGGCGCGTATGCAATATCTATAGTTCTTCTTTTGCTCGTTCTTGTTATAGGACGTACGGGCGGTGGAGCGCAAAGATGGATACAGATAGGGCCTATAACCATTCAGCCGTCAGAGATAGCAAAAATGGCTGTCGTTATGATGCTGGCGCTCTATATGTCATACTACGAAAAAGAAATAAAATCGGTACACGTTTTCGGCGGAAGCTTCAGAAAAGGCGTTCTTATGCCGGGTGCGATAATTGGTATTATAATTTTGCTCGTTATGCTTGAAAAGCATATTTCGGGTGTTATCATAATCGGTCTTATCGGTCTTTCTGTAATGTTTATGGGAGGAACGCACGCAAAATGGTTGCTTCTGATACTCGGAACGCTCGGCGCGGCGGCGATATTTCTCGTGCTTGTTTCAAGCTATGCGCAGGCGCGAGTGCTTTCTTGGATAGACCTTGAAAGCGATCCGCTCGGCGGAGGCTGGCAGACGCTTCAAGGACTTTACGCAATAGGCTCGGGCGGTCTGTTCGGTCTTGGGCTTGGAAACGGACGGCAAAAATACGGTTACGTTTCACAGCCTCAGAATGACTTCGTATTCACGATAATCTGTGAAGAGCTTGGCTTTATCGGCGCGATCCTTGTTGTCGGTCTTTTCGGACTTCTCGTATGGCGCGGATTTAAAATAGCCGAAAGATGCCCCGACAAATATTTAAAGCTCGTGGCGTACGGACTTACCTTTAAGGTAGCCCTGCAAGCACTGCTCAATATCGCAGTCGTTACGAATTCAATACCTAATACGGGAATCGCTCTGCCGTTTTTCAGCTCGGGAGGTACGTCTCTCGCGGTTCAGATATTTGAGATAGGAATACTTCTGTCAATATCGAGATATTCGGCGGCAAAACAATAAAAGACTAAAGAGGAAGATATCAAATGCTTAAAGTGATACTTACCGGCGGCGGCAGCGGAGGTCACGTCAATCCCGCGCTTGCCATCGCGGATATAATAAAATCCAAAGAGCCCGATTCCGAGATAATTTTTATCGGTACTAAAAAGGGAATAGAAAACCGTCTTGTCGGTAAAGAAGGATACACGGTACGTCACGTTGAAGCGCGCGGCTTTGACCGTTCGCTCTCTCCAAAGAATCTGCTCGCGGCGTGGTATTTCGTGTCGTCTCCGATAAAAGCGAAAAAGATAATAAAAGAATTTAAACCCGACATTGTTATAGGTACGGGCGGATATGTCTGCTACGCGCCGCTTAAAGCCGCGGCAAAGCTCGGAATACCGACGGCAGTCCACGAATCGAACGCGATACCGGGACTTGCAGTAAGACTTCTTCAGCATGACATAGACAAAATACTTTTGAACTTTGCCGAGAGCCGAGAGCGCCTTGAAGCAAAGGATAAAGCGGTCGTTGTCGGAAACCCTCTTCGCGGAAGCTTCGGAAAATATACGAAGGAATCGGCAAGAGTCGAGCTTGGCATCAGTGATGCTCACAAGCAGGTCATACTTTCATTTGGCGGAAGTCTCGGCGCACCGGCGATAAATAATGCGGCGCTTGAGATAATGGATAAATTCGTAAAAAACCGTCCCGACGTGCTTTACATTCACGCAACGGGTAAGGAACGCTACGAGGATTTTGAAAAGAAATTTATTGAGCTTGGACTTAACACGTGTTCTAATATACAGATAAGCGACTATCTGTACGATATGCCGAAAAAGCTTGCGGCGGCAGACCTTGTTATCTCCCGCGCGGGGGCTATGACTGTCACCGAGATGGCGAGAATGAAAAAGCCGTGTATAATGATACCGTCACCGTACGTCGCGGAAAATCATCAGTACAAGAACGCAAAGGTTCTCTCGGATGCCGATGCCGTCGTGCTTATAGAAGAGAAGGAGCTTGAAAGCACAAGTATTGCAAGGACAACCGAAAAGCTGCTTTCTGACAGTCAAAAGCTCAAAAAAATGAGTATGAACATTTCAAAATTTGCGGGAGAGGATGCGTGTGAGCTTATATACCGTGAAATAAAAAGCTTGGCCGCAAAATAATCGGGAAACAAAATGCAGATCAAAAAATTCTCGGAGCTTAAAGCAAGATTTATGAAGATAAAACGCCGACAGATAGCGGCCGCCGTAATGGCCGTGTTGACGGCGCTTCTTGTCGTGCTTGCGGTCCTTGAATTTTTTAGGCTGATAAAGGTGACGAATATCGTCGTAAAGGGTGAGTCACCGTATACGAATGAAGAAATAATCGCTTTTTCGGGAGTCGAAAAAGGAGCGTATTCGTATTCCTTTGATAAAGATGACATAGAAACCAAGCTGCTCGATTCCGCGCCCTATTTAAGAAAGGTAAAGGTCTACCGTGTGTTTACGAGACTTGTTATCAAGGTGGAAGCCGATACCGCGAAATATTATTTGAAAATTTCGGACAAAACAAACGAGTATTATGTTTTATCCTCCGACCTTCGCGTGCTTGAATGCAGCAGTAATATTGAGTCGATAAAAGAAAAAGAGCTTATCTATCTTGAGCTTCCGCACCTTGCAATATGCTCGGTCGGCCGTTTTATAGAATACGACGAGCCCGAAAAATGCGGATACGTTAAAGAAAATCTTGATTATTTCTCCTCGGAGGAATACAAGGACACGGTAACTGCAATAGGTCTTTCGAGCAGGTTTGACGATTGCTACGTCGATTTTTACGGAAAGTGCAGAGTTATTTTCGGTAAACCCGATAATATCGAAGAAAAGATAAGATTAGCAACTAAGTATTTGGAAAATCTTTACAATAAAGGTGAAAGTATAAAATATTTAATTATTGACGTTTCGAATCCCGATAAAACTATACTAACTCCATCTGAGAGCCTCGATTGAACGAAAAAGGCGAAAAAACACAAAATATGGTGCTAAAAGTCGTCCGTAGCCTCTATATATAAAAATTTTTTGAAAAAAATCTTATAAAATTTCGAAAAAGGTATTGCAAAAATCGCAAAAAAATATTATTATATATATAGTATATGTTGCGAGGAGTTTTTTGGAATAAAAAATACGCTCGCAATAAGGTTGTAAAAAAATTAAGATACATAAACGGAGGACTTACAAATGGCTTTTGAACACGACGATACTCTGGATTGCGGCGTCAATATAAGAGTAATTGGTGTGGGTGGCGGTGGAAACAATGCCGTCAACAGAATGATTTCAACAAACATGAGAGGCGTGGATTTTATCGCGGTCAACACAGACCGTCAGGCAATCCGCCGTTCCGACGCTTCAACTCAGCTTGTTATCGGTGAGAAGATCACCAAGGGCTTCGGCGCGGGCGCAAACCCTGCAATCGGCGCAAGAGCCGCTGAGGAGTCTATTGAGGAGATAAAGAATATCCTTCAGGGCACAGATATGGTATTTGTAACCGCAGGTATGGGCGGCGGTACAGGAACAGGTGCTGCTCCTATCGTTGCACGCGTTGCAAAGGAAATGGGCATACTCACTATCGGTGTTGTAACCAAGCCCTTCGCTTTCGAGCTTAAGAGAAGAATGGATCAGGCTGAGGCAGGTATTGATGAGCTTAGCAAGTACGTTGACTCTCTCGTTGTTATCCCCAATGAAAAGCTCAAACAGATCTCCGACACAAGAATAACACTTGCAAACGCATTTGAGATAGCCGACGACGTTCTCCGTCGCGGTGTTCAGAGCATTGCAGAGCTTATTACCGTTCCCGCATATATCAATCTTGACTTTGCTGACGTAACTTCAGTAATGAAGGACGCAGGCTGCGCACACATGGGTGTCGGCGCGGCTAACGGTAAGGATAAGGCAGAGGTTGCCGCAAAGGCAGCTATCTCAAGTCCTATGATCGAGACCTCGATGAAGGGAGCAACAGGTGTTCTTATCAGCATCACAGCATCACCCGATATCGGACTTGAGGACGTAGACCTTGCAACAACTATAATCTCGAAGGAAGCTGCTCCCGGTGCAAACGTTATCTGGGGTGTTGCATTTGACAACGAGCTTGACGACGAGATGCGTATCACCATCATCGCAACAGGCTTTGACAAGAAGCCTGAGGACGACGCTCCCGCTGCAAAGCAGGCTGCTCCTGCGGCTAAGAAGACCGTCGTTCGTGAGGCTGCTCCTGCAGCAGACGCCGATTCGGATGACGACGATTGGGCATCCTATATCGGAGCATTTGGCGGCAAGAAATAAAACAAACAACAACCAAAAAGGGCTGAGGCAGATTTTGCCCCGGCCCTTTAATAATATGGAGGTATACGGTGCGTTCGGTTGGTATAGTTTGCGAATACGACCCGTTTCATAACGGACATCGAAGACAAATTGAAATTATAAAAAAGAATGATCCCGACGCGGCGGTCGTATGCCTTATGAGCGGAAATGTGACGCAGAGGGGAAGATTTGCCGTTGCCGACAAATATACGAGAGCCTCGGCGGCTGTTGCGTCGGGCGCCGATATCGTGCTTGAATTGCCGTATCCGTATTCGTCGGCGTCTGCCGAGTATTTTGCCGCGGCAGGAGTGTGTATACTTGATTCTCTCGGCACCTGCGAAATGAATTTCGGAAGCGAGTGCGGAGATATTGAGCTTTTGTCAGAGGTCGCCAAAGTAACCGCGAGCGAAGACTTTTCGAAATGTTATAAAAATATACTACAAAAAAAGACGGATATAGGCTCGGCAGCAGCGTATGCCGAGGCTTATTACGGGCTTACGGGTGAAAACTTACCTACGACGCCTAACGATATTTTGGGAATTTCATATATTCGGGCGGCAATAAAAACAGGCACAAATATGAAGCTCACCGCCATAAAGCGTGAGGGCACGGGATTTTCCGATGACACGGTAAAAGAAAATGAATACCCATCGGCAACCGCAATAAGAAAATGCTTTTCTTTAGGTGAATACGAAAAGGGATACGGATATATGCCAAGCGGCGCGTCGGAGATATACAGAGAAGCCTATAAAGAAGGTTTATTTCCGACAGACACCGAAAAAATATCAACCGCCGCAGTTGCGTTCTTCAGACTGACATCACCCGAAGCCCTTGATAAAATTGCAGAAGCGGTCGGCGGTGTCGGACGCAGACTCTCTGCGGCGGCAAAAGAAGCAACAGACTTTGAAGCTATGATAGCACTCGCATCTACAAAGCGATATACCGACGCAAGGCTTCGCCGCGCCGCTATATACTGTCTTACCGGTGTTACAGAGGACGATATAAAAGAACCGCCGAAATATACCACGCTTCTTGCTGCAAATAAAAGGGGCAGGGAATTCCTTGCGGCGAGAGATAAAGACGGTATAGCGGTGGTTACAAAGCCCGCAGATGCGCCGATATGCCGACAGACCGAGCTGTCGCGTAATCTCGATGCGCTTTTCACTCTATGTCTGCCAAAAGAGAGAGAGTCTGAAGAGTTTTTGAGAAGATCTCCCAAAATATTCGAAAAAGATTGACTTATAATAAAAAATGTGGTAAACTATAACGTGAAGATAACTGTAAAGGAGATAAAATATGAATATTGATAATCGCGAGCTTGTTTCGGGAAAGTACCTCGAATACAAGGGCAAGCCACTTGTTCGTGAGGGCGATACGATATGCTATGGTGATATGAACAATGATAAGTGTATACTTATCCTTGAGATAATGTCGTATAAAAAGGCAGGCAACAACGAAATACCCGACAAAATACTTATTCAGATAATTGACTCAAAGGATCCCGGAAAGATAGTAAAGCAGGGATCAAAGGCTGGACTTTACGAGGCGTTTTCCCTCGGAACCGTATGGCTTGATCAGGCACTTAAGAAATAAGAAAAACAAACACGCAACGTTTTTCAGAGTTGCGTGTTTGTTTTTTGTTAATCTTCTTCTCCAAAGATGTGCTGTGCAAAGGTTATAGCTTCAATGTCTGCGCCGAGTGATTTCAGGTTACGTACTATGTCGGTGTAGCCTCGCTGTATTGATTCAACGTCGGTTATCTCTGTTTGCCCCTCGGCTGCAAGTCCCGCGATAATAAGCGCGGCTCCTGCTCTCAGGTCAACAGCCTTGACAACGGCTCCGTGAAGATGTTCTGTTCCGTTTATTTTTGCCGTATCACCTGTAACGGTGATATCAGCGCCCATTTTGCGAAGCTCGTCAACGTATTTGAATCGGTTATTGAATATCTTTTCGGAAACAAAGCTATCTCCCGCAACGGTACAGAACAGCGCGCTGAACTGCGGATGCATATCTGTCGGGAATCCGGGATATGGCTTTGTGATAACGTGCGTGGGCTTAAGTCTACGCGCCGCCGTAACGGTTATGGCGTCATCCTCTTCGTCGATGCGCGCGCCCATTTCGAGAAGCTTTGACGATATCGTTTCCATGTGCTTTGGTATAATATTTTCAACTCTGACACATCCGCCGGTCGCCGCGACCGCTGCCATATATGTACCCGCCTCTATCATATCGGGAATTATAGTGTAGGATTCACATCCGTGAAGTTCATTTACACCGTGTATCTTTATCGTATCGGTGCCTGCGCCGAGGATATTTGCGCCGCAGGTGTTAAGGAAATTAGCAACGTCAACGATATGCGGCTCACGCGCGGCATTTTCAAGTATAGTCGTGCCATTGGCAAGAACTGCGGCTATCATTGCGTTTATCGTGGCGCCGACAGATACGATATCAAACACGATAGTCGTACCGTTAAGACCCTCGTCGGGGGCATTACAGGTAAGTGATTCGTCGTCCGAATACACCTCAGCTCCAAGCATTCTGAATGCTTTTTCGTGCTGGTCAATGGGACGGCTTCCGAAATTACAACCGCCGGGAAGCGCAATGTGAGATTTTCCGAAGCGCGAAAGCTCGGCGCCTGCAAGGTAGATAGAGCCTCTGATTCGCGAAACCTCGTCAGCTTGTGACGTGCAGGGCTTCAGATTTTTAGAATTTATTTTTACTGTTGTTTGAAAAATATCGGTAAATTCGACTTCAGCACCCATTTCCCTAATAATTTCAAGAGACCTGAGGACGTCACTGACCGGCGGAATGTTCTCGATAATACATTCCGCACCGGTAACTATGCTGGCAAAGACAATGGGAAGGGCAGCGTTTTTCATTCCGCTGATCTTAACAGTGCCGTTTAGCGGTTTGCCTCCGTTGATTGAAATTTTATTCATAAGCAAATCCTTTGCAAGTCAATTTCGGTTCACTCTTACATTATATCATATACATCGAAAAAAATAAACCGATTTTTGAAATTTTCTATTAGATATTATATGCAAATTCCAAAAAAAGTTTACTTTTTAGCTTTGTAGTAGGCAACCGCGAGGTCAACCACCATACCGTAGCTTTTTGAGCCTTCCTTTACACCTTGCGATTGAAGGTAAGCGTCATTGACAGCACCCGACACATCGGACGCGACACTGTCACGGTACTTTTCAAAAAATTCGTTATAAGCCTTTTGCTCGTAACGTACGTTTAAGTCAAGTAAGCCGCGTAGTTCAATATAATCCCCGTGGTCCTTTGACGTGTCTGCGGAATAATAGGCGTTAGATACGTATTCAAGCAGGTTAAGATAACCCGAATATCTGATATAGGTATCGTCGGACATTGAGCATACGAGAAACGCGACGAAATTAGCCTCGTCCTCACGCGCGATTCCTCTCTGGTGGGCAAGCTCGTGCGCGGCGGTGAAGGGAATAGTGTAGTCGGGAAAATCAACGTTTATATTGGCTTCGCCCGTAAAAAACGAATAAACTCCTGTAATATGAGTGTACGACATCAGCTTGCTCATCATAACAGGCTTGACGCGGCTGTACATTTTAGGTATAAAATCATATTCTGCGGACGCTTTTTCGTATGCGTCAAGCAGCTTTTTGTTCATTTCCTTGATTGAATACGGCATAACCGAAAAGCTCTCGGACTCAAATTCAACGTCAGATGAAAGCTCGTTTACGTACTGCGTGAGTATTTCGGCGGTGTATCTTAATTCTTCTTTTGTGACTTCCTTTCGGTCAAGTCCGAGCTTTTTGTCAAGCGTCTGTCCGTGATAGCCCGTTCCGAGCGTAAACACAAAGAGAGACAGTAAAAGAGACGCTACAGAGAGAAGCTTCGCGGAAAAAATAAGAACGTTCTTCCAGGTGTCGCAGTAATGCTTAAAGGCTATTATCATAGCGAAAATAAGGGCGGGTATCAGCAAAATAAGGAGTATTTCCGCAAGAGAAAAAGGAAGGATACTCGTTATAAGACCGAGAAAGGCACGCACACCCGATGAGACGTATCTGTTAAAAAAGTCGGCAAAGCTCGGCGAGATTACCGCAATAACGTATATTACCGCAGAGAGTGCGAGAAATCCGTATATGATTTTAAATGCAAGGTTTAGTTTTTTAGGCTTTGGCGCTTTGGTTTCTTCTGTTAGGCTTTCGGTTGCCTCCGCGTCTTTTTTCTTTTTTAATATCATAATTTTTTTCCTTATTCTGTAATATATCCCGCAAGCTCGGCGAGCTTTTTCATGTCTTCGGGGAGTTGTGCTGTCACTGTTATTTTTGAACGGTCAGACGGCTTTACGAACGTGAGACCTTCGGCGTGAAGCGCTTGACGTTTTATAAGCTCACTTTCGTGTCCGTAAAGCTCGTCTCCGACTATGGGATGACCTATCGACGCAAGATGTACGCGTATCTGGTGCGTTCTGCCCGTAAGAGGACGCAGACGAACGACAGACATACCGTTTTTTGAGCATAGAACTGTATATTCTGTTTGCGCCGCCTTTGCGCCGTCCTCGGAAATATCACAGACACGGCGAACTATTATGCTTTCTTCGGTGCGGCAAAGAGGCTTGTCGATAATTCCGCTGCCGTCAAATTCACCCTCGGTTACGGCAATGTAGGTCTTTTCTATATTTCGTTTCTTCATTTCCGAAAACAGTATTGACGCGCTTCGAGCATTCTTTGCAACCAAAACTGTTCCGCTTGTGTTTCTGTCAAGTCGGTTTACGGGGCGAAAGACAAACGGCACGTCACGGTAAATGTAGGCAAGCGCATTTCCAAGAGTGTCGTCGTAATGGTCGTGAGAGGGGTGCGTCGGCATAAACGGCGGCTTATTGCAGACAACAAGGTCGCTGTCCTCGTATATTATATCCACGGGAATATCGACGGGAACGAGGGCTTCATTACTTTCGTTGTCCTCAATCGAAAGGCCTATAACGTCACCGACTTTGAGAGTGTAACGAACCGTAACGTGTTCGCCGTTGACGGCTATTCCGTTTTCTATACGCTTGAGCCGCGCGATAAGCTTGTTTGAAAGCGAAAGCCTTTTCAGGTAGGTTCGGAGCAATATTCCGTCACCGTCGGGCGTAACCGTAAAGACCATAGCGAACCTCCATTTTTAACTTCATAATTATTATATCATTTAATATGAAATAATACAAGTACAGATATGTAAATAATAAAAAATAACGGACCGTCAATTGACAGTCCGTTATTTTATGCATTAGTCGGCGATAACGCTGACCTGCTTCTTGTCCTTTGTCTTGTAGGAGAACTTAACCTTACCGTCGTTAAGAGCGAAAAGGGTATAGTCCTTGCCCATTCCAACACCTTCACCGGGAAGTATTGTCGAACCGCGCTGTCTGATAATGATGTTACCTGCAACAACGTGGCTTCCGTCAGCCTTCTTAACACCAAGTCTCTTGGACTCACTGTCACGGCCGTTCTTTGTGGAACCGACACCTTTCTTATGTGCAAAGAACTGTAAACTGATTCTCAACATCTGTGTGTTACCTCCATTAATATTTGCGGCTCATTCGTAATCTACGTCGATTACATCGACCTCGAGGTTGTCATAGTATTCTTCAAGCAGATCGTTCAGCTGGTAGTAATATCCGCAGAAAAGACCCGAAACCGCATATCTCTTGCGTTCGTCGCTCTCAAATTCGGCAAGTGCCGCTTTGGAACGAACTCTTATTTCGGTTGCGCCCTCGTTGACGTCATATTCAACATCTGAGGCATAGGCGATCTCAATCGTGTTGACGAGTAGCATCGTCATAGCCGAGATTGCCGCGCAGAGGATATCCTCACCTGCTTCAGCATAACCTGAGTGACCTTTTTCCTCAAAGCCGTAGAAGCTTCCGCCGCTTCTGAAAAACCTGATCTTCGTCATTAGCCTTCAATAGCAGTGATCTGAACCTTTGTGTAGGGCTGTCTGTGACCGATGTGTCTCTTTTCGTTCTTCTTGGGCTTGTAAGTCATAACATGGATCTTCTTGCCCTTGCCGTTCTTAAGAACACTTGCGGTTACCTTTGCGCCTTCAACAACGGGAGTACCAACCTTAAGGCCTTCTGCTGCGGAGAGAACGAGAACACGGTCAAATGTAACCGATTCACCCTCAGTAACATCAAGCTTTTCAATGAAGACGATATCACCTTCGTTGACCTTGTACTGCTTTCCGCCGGTTTCAATAATTGCAAACACGGAAATGTACCTCACTTTCTCATAGACTCGCTATGTACGGCGGCGTTTTTAGACGCACTTAGAAGAGCCGAACGATATGCGGCAGTATATTATATCACGGTATCAGTTCGTTTGTCAATAGCTTTTTTAGATTTTTATCAAAAAATAATATTATTTGACAAACAAAGGCAAGGGATATATAATATATATAAAAGAAACAGGGAAAAAGAAAAAATGAGAACAGAAACATTGTGGGAAATATATAAAGCGGTAGTTGGGTCAAAAATAAAACAAACACGAAGCGAGATTGCCGACACAAGCGGATATTCGCAGGGAACAGTGAATAACGCGGTCACGGTACTGCGAAGAGCAGGGCTTATAAAGGAGCACTACATAGAAAAGCAAAGCCGATTCGGAACAACAGGAACTGAATTTTTGGTGCTTGATATGACCTGCGGAAACGAGTACAGAGCGTATCTTTACAGCGAGAGTCTTTGTGAAAAAGAAATAAAAAGATTCACACCCAATCAGGATTTTCCGATACACGACAATATAAGGAGCTTTGTGTCGGAAGCTGAAAACGCGGCAAAGAAAAGCAATGTCGTGTCGGTATGTCTTATAATCAATGAAAAATACAATAAATTTTGCGCGGACGTTATCCCCGAATACGTAGCAAAAGCGAAAATGACACGCGATAGAGCGGCGCTACGTATGCGTGAAAAATACTTTAACGTAAAACTTGAGGATTATTTCAAAAGGACTTGAAAAAAGGGAAGAGATGTGGTATAATCTATTGGTGAAATCAAATAAGCCTGCATAGTTAAATGGATATAATAAACCCCTCCTAAGGGTTAGTTATGGGTTCGATTCCCGTTGCGGGTGCCAAAAAACCGAAAGTCTTTTTGACTTTCGGTTTTTATCCGA
>JAZNPQ010000041.1:0-37600 GCA_045589735.1 Eubacteriales bacterium
ATAGGGCGTCACACACCGACTCTGAAGGTCGAAGGTTCGAATCCTTTCGGGCAGGCCAGAAAAATCGACAAGCTTCTTTCAAAGCTTGTCGATTTTTTATTAGTTGCGAAAGCAACGGTATATCATTACTGAATTGTTACTTTGCAAACTATATTTTTATTTATTCCTCTTTTTCTTCCTTCTCCTTCTTGTCTTCCTTCGCGGCTTTTTTCTCGGCTACTGCCATTTTATACAGCTCCTCGGTGGCAAGTCTCGTCTTTGCAACAAGGTCTCCGGAGTTCTTCGGGAAGCAATAGTAAAGTCCCTTCTGGTTCCCTATGCATATTACGTCGCCCTGCTCGTACCAAAAATAGTCGGCGTTAAGCGTATACGACGCGAGCGGCTTCTGGCTGTAGTCTATCTTTCCGTCGTCGCTGACAAGTCGGAATCCGTCTTTTCCGTGGGTAAGTCTGCCCGTTCCTACGTCGTACAGACAATCGGAATTGACAAGCATTTTTATGTCTACCTTTACGTCGAGTCCGTATTCTCCGTTTAGTATCTCTTCCCTTACGCACTCTCGCTCCCAGCTAAACCAATCGGGAATGTGGTCAAATTCCGTCTCGCCGTCAAGTGCCTTCATATAGCCGTATTCCGTAAGCTCGTACTTCTTGCCGCATGCCTTGCATACCAGATACTTTCCTTTGCCGACCGTTTTGCCTTCGGTCTTGCAATTCGGACATTTATAAAGCACACGGTTGAGTCCGTCCGCGCGGAAGGGCTCGTCTATCTTTACCTTATTCTCCTGCTGCCACTTAAAATTATCAAACGTAAACTCTTCTCGCAGGATCTTATTTATCTCGGCGGGTGTCATATTCGCGATATCGTCGGGTGAGAGCACATATTTCATATCCGCCGAAATTTTTACCTTACGCAGCTGGAGATTATTATACAGCGGATCTCTCAAAAACGCGCCGTACGTCTTTATCATTACGACCGGTGTTTTCATTACCTTGACCATTTTTCCAAGGCTGTCGGGCAGAACTGTGGCTGTACCGTCAAGACTGTACGCCGCTTCGGGATACATAAGCACCGAGCTTTTTAACTTTCTGACGGTGTAAAGTATATCTCTGACAAGCGTCAGGTCGTTTACGTATTTGAGCGTCGGTATACATCCCACCTGTCTCATAAGCCACGTTTTACCGACGAATCCGTCAAGCGTTGATACGATATTGAACGGGCGGGGATAGAGCAGAGTTGCCGCGATCTTGAAATCCATAAAGCAGGAATGGTTCATAAGATACAGACACGGTTCGTCCTTTCCGAGCTTTTCCATTCCTATCTTGTTGCACGAAAGCTCCGATTTTTTTGACGCATAGACCGACAGTGCCTTCGTGAGCGTTCTGAATACCATATTGGGCTTTATCGGTTTTTTGTGTTCCTTCTCAGGTATTGCGACTACCTCATCGTAGGTCTTTTTTTGTGTCTTGATCTTCATATATATGTCTCTCCGATTTGTTTTTACCAGCTGTATCCTGCTTTATTCAGCGCGTCAAGGCTCATATACCATTTGTCGGCAGCTCCGTTTCTTTGAAGCTTTCCGTTTTCTGTGACGCATTCATATACACAGTATATTCCGTCCGACGAATAGTATTCTATACCGTTTTCGGATTTTTGTGTCAGCACTCCGTTATTCCAATACCACACAGCACTTCCCTTCACCTCGACATATGCCGTCGGAACGTCTGGGTTTTCTGTCGTTACGTTTGTTTTTCTGTATAGTTTGCATTTTATCTCTTTTGTCTCGGAATCAAACTCAGGCTCAAGCAGAGTTCCAAGCTCGGTGTGCTTTGTGAACGTACCCGTGTTCGGCTGAAACATAAAGCAATCAAACGTTCCGTCTTTCTTCGACGATTTAAGGCGAATATCCTTGTTACCGTCAAAATTCATATCAAGATATTCAAGATCGGTTCCGTCACAGCTCAGTACGCAAACGGACTTTCCGTCTTTTTTTACGGTTATACGTGTAACTGTTCCCTTTTTACCGTCAAGCTCAAAGGAAAACGCGCTTCCCTCGGGTGTTACGGTTTCTATGTGCTTGCCACAACCGACAAAACAAACGGCAAGACATGAAATCGCAAGAAGCAGAGCTGACATTATCTTTACAGTTCTTATCATAAAAAAACTCCGTTTATAAATAATTTTATACATTATAGCACATTGTCCACTATTTTTCAAGTTTTTTTGAGTTTCTTGTTCAAAATCACAATTTGATTTTTGTCATTTATTATGGTATAATATTAATATAAATAATATATGTCAACTCTATAGGAGGCACAAAATGAAAGCTCTGACACCTATGGAACGCTTTAATATAAACGACGATATTCTTTATCTCGGCACAGGCATATGTCATATTGACGACATACGCACCGAAAATTTCGGCACCGAGCCAAAGGAATATTTCGTTATGCACGCCGTAAGCGATCCGAGTTCTGTCATTTTTGTTCCCGTCGATTCGGAAAGACTGACTTCCTGTATGCTTGAGCTTCTCTCTCCCGACGAGATAAACGAGCTTATAGAAGAAGCCGAGGAAAACGATCTTGAATGGATACCCGACAACAAGCAACGTATGTTAAAATTCACCGAAATGATATCCTCGTGCAACCGACTTGACATCCTACTTATCTTCAAAGCGCTCTCTCTTATGAAAAGAGAGCTTGAGGGACAAAAGAAAAAATTTTACGCAACCGACGAGCGTTTGCTCGCATCTGCTTCAAAGGTCATAGTTGAGGAATTTTCATTCGTTCTTAAAATAGACCAAGGCGACGTAGTTCCTTATATACTCGACCGTGTTAAAAACAGCGTCACGTAAAAGACTTTGCTTTATTTGCAAGGTCTTTTTCTGTTCTTTTATTGACAAAACCGAGCAAGTATGATAAACTATAATATATTATCATATTTTAAGGAGGGAAAAAGCTTGAAAAAAATGATCATAGCGATAATTATCGCTGTCACTTTGCTGGTAGCAGGAATAGTTTCTACCATATTGATCATAAATACTCCTTCCATAGTAATGGTGCCAACCGTTACCTCCGCATTCTCGGATTTTATGAAGCGCGACGACGTAAAGCAGATACAGAACGTGCTTGAAAACGGCTCGGTTGAATTCGATGTGCTTGACGAGGAGAGCAACACCGATGTCAGCGGCAAGCTTTATTTTGGGCTTGATGACTATAAGCTTATGGGAGAAAATATTGAATTTAAGCGCGGTGATATTTCGCTTTCGGGTGATTTTTATATAAGTAAGAATCTTTGCTACGCGCAGAACGAGGAAATACTTGACGGCACCTTCGGTATCAAATCGGGAAACGCGGCAGAAGAGTTTGAAAAGAGTATTTTCGCATTCGGTTCGGGGTCAAAATACGCCGCAGATGAAGAAACGCACGATTCCGTTTATGAAATTCTTTCGGCGCTCGACAATCATTTCCCCGATAAAATGAAAAAGGATGCAGGAAAGCTCATCACAAAATATACGACCAGTCTTCAAAATATTATTTCAAAGTACGGTGAATTTTCATCCGAAAAAGGAACCTTCAAAGTTGGCACGTCCTATATGAAGGCGCGTATGATGACGCTCGTTCTTGACGAAGCTGCTATCTCAAATATCGCATCGGATTTTCTCACTCTCCTTGCAGAGGATGAGGGCTTCAAGGATTTCGTTTATACCTATGGCGATAAGCTCATAAGCATTTTTAATCTGACCGATACGAACAACGCCGCTGAGTTATATGCCAAAATAACAGACGATATAAATAACTGTATCTCTAATATAAAAAACGACGTCAAGGGTCATAAGATAACGTTTGACGTAATCACGCCGAAGCTTTCAACAAAGCTCCTTGCCTTCACGTTAACCATTGATAAAAACGGAGTCGTCAGCACCTACGGCGCTGATTTTGGTACTGAAGGTGTAAAAAGCTCAAACCTTATTACACTGAACCTTAACGGAACCTCGGTGGAATATAAGCTTGGCAGTGACTCAAAGAGCTTTTCTGTCGTTGTTGAAGATTTCGCTAAAATAACCTACTATCTTGACGGAAAAGACGGCTTTGAGCTTGCGCTCCTCTTATTCTATGAGGGAGAAGAACGTTATGAAATATCCGGCACAGTTACCTCGGATAAGCATCTCACTTGTTACGATATAACAAATTATAAGTACACTTATAAAAAAGACGGCGCGACGGATTTTGAAAATACCGTTGAAAAATCGCTTAATATAAAGCTTAGTATTTCGGACAAGGACAAAATGCCGACACCGATAAAGGAATATGAATCCTTCCTTGAAATTGACGACGAACGATTCAGCACTATTGAGCAAAAATTCGTTGCCATATTTGGAAATAAAGAACAAGAATAAAAAAGTATCTGTCTCATTTCAGAGACAGATACTTTTTTAAAGCGTATAATCAACTATCCCCTGATAAATTCCCTCTGCAAAAAGTCCCGGACTGTTAAGCATAAGAGAGGCGTCGTTTGGATTGGTGATAAAGCCAAGCTCGACAAGTATTGCCGGCATTGCCGTTTTTCTGAGTACGTAAAGTCCCGGGCGCACGAACATTCCCCTATTACGCAGTCCCGTAGTTTCGCTCATTCGCGCGAGTATATCCTCTCCGAGCGAAAATGCGGCAGACGGCTCACTGTATGCAAACGCTTCGCTCCCTGTTGCCGACTCTATATTCGACGCATTGGTATGCAGACTTATGAAATAGTCAGCACCCCATGAATTCGCGTCGTTAACTCTCGCGCGAAGCGAAGATGTGTTCGAGGTTCCTATCTGTGTATCGGGTGTCGGTCTTGACAGTCGTACTTCAAAATTTCCGTTATTCCGAAGTCTTTCGGCAAGCTCTATACCTATTCTGTATACAAGATCCTGCTCGCGAAGTCCGTTTCCCTCTGCTCCCGCATTTGGATTTACGGGATTGTGCCCCTGATCAATATAAATCTTTATCGCCATATACACCTTTTCCTTTGAGTTTTACTATAATTATATTCATATTACACAGAAAATGTGAAAGAGACTGTATAAAACGCATTTAGCTTTTTATACAGTCTCTTATTAATTTTTAGCTTTAGTTATCCGTCACAAATTTATCGTAAGCAATTACGTCATCCAAAGGAATGTCGATGTCTGTTTCGTAAATATCAACGCCTGAGCCTATGATTACTCCGGGGTTATAGACCAATCCGTTCTCTCCGTCGAAATTTTCTTCATAAGTATTTATTTTAGGATGCTCCGGAGCTGTAGCGGTACGGAAGAAGTGTATGTCTTGGAATATAAGAATATCCCTGTCCTTCATTATGAGCTTGCCGTTCCAACCGTCCTTATATGCTGATTTCAGGGTAGCAATGTTGCCGTTCTCACTATACTTTCCCATGTCAATCCGCTGCGCATTGTTTCCCCATACATCTATGCTGTATACGGTATACATACCGCCGTCTATAACCAACAGATAGGTCACCGTGTCCCCGTCATCGTCGTTTGCCAGATAGGTTCCGATGAATCCCGGCTTCTCCATCTCTGTAGTATCGTCAGCGTTTCCGTTGTTAGAGGGAAAATCCGCATACGGCGCGTGGTGGTAGAAGACAACTCCGTCAACATCAATTTTTTCACCGATGGAAAAGTTATCAATTTCAAAGTTCGTATCTGTAGACATTACAACAAGAACGTTATTACGGAGATAGTATTTCCCTCCGTCCATCTTTTCGCCCTCGTTTCCGTACATGTCGTACATAATCCAGCTTCCGTCATCGAGGAAAAGCCAACGTATATAACTTCCGTCGCCAAGATCCTTTGTCTCATAGGTTGCAGTAAACGGTCCGTTTGAAGGGTCTTTCTGCGTTGTCGTGTCAACTGCTCCGGTAACGGGACGGTCTGTGGGATATACTACATCCGGCTCATCCTCTGTATAGCTTGGCACAGTATAGTGAGGATCGTCGTCGGGATGTACTGAGTACTCAGGCTCCTTTGTATAATCCCCTTTGTTTGTATTATTTACAGCGGTGTTTTCATTAGGACGCACCGTGTCCTGGGGCTTTATTGTTGCGGCGTCTTCATTCGGACGCATCGTGTCCTGAGGCTTCGTTGTTGCGGAGTTTTTTTCCGGAGCATATTCTACGCCGTCTATTGTGAGCTTCCCGGATTCAAACGAATACGAATATTCCTCGGTTTTGCCGTCAACTGTTATTGCAATTTTGTTTTCCTTTATTTCGTACCTTCCTGTCTTTGTGACAACCGTGATATCGGTAGAGTTCTTTATACTTACGCTACCGTCGGCTTTAAAGGTGATTAAGGTCGCACCGTCATTCGTGAGATACGTACCCGACAGTACAGCTTCACCGAGCTTTCCGAGAAGCTCATATACGGTAAATTCTCTGTCGCCTTCCTCGTAATCATCGGGTCCCTCGTCGGCAATCTTGAATTTAACTCCGTCGATAACAACGTAGGACTCGCTCTTTTCTTTGTAGGTGAATACCGCTTTGTTCTTCGCGGCATCCTTGATCTCTATCTCATCGTCGTCTATTTCATAGTCAAAAGTATATGACTCTGCATCCTTACCGTCAACAACAACGACAAGTATCTCCTCTGCCTTTTCATCAAACGAGATATAGTATTCGATATCTCCGTCCTCACGGCAGAACCATACGCTTTTTTCTCCGAACAGATCACAGGATGCAAGTACGGGTAGCACAAGCGCGCAGACGAGAACAAATGTCAGCGCAAGTATCAAACGCCTTTTCATAAAAACCTCCAAAATTTTCTATATTAATTTCATTGTATCACATTTTATTTTTTATGTCAACAAATATAATAAAATACTTTTTTGCATATTTTCGTATATCACGAATAAGATTTTAACAGATTCTTTTAAAAAGAGAGGATATTACAGTGAAAAAATTTATGTTTTGTGTATTTGCGCTTGTCTTTTGCTTGATTTGTGCGTTACCCATCGGGGCTGATGATGTTATACCCATATCATCGGAGCAGGTAAGCTCGGCTGTCTCTCCCGCACTTTCGATAATTGCCGCAGATTCGGGTATGGCTAAGGCAGGGCTTGTCGGGCGTACGCTTGTCTTTTCGTCCGACGATTTCTGCCGTGCGCTGAATCTTTCAAGGGTCGAAAGTATTACCGTCACTTCCCTTCCTGATGCAACATCAGGGCGCTTACTTCTCGGAACAACGCTTGTCTCGTCGGGTCAGAAAATTTCGTCGGCAAACCTTGACCTTCTGGCATTTTCTCCCGCGTCGGACGAAAAATGCTCCGCCGAATTTGACTTCACAGTGGCAGATCTCGGCTATACGCTCACCTGCTCGGTTTATATGCTTGACAAAATTGATAAGTCTCCCATATCTGCTCACAGCTCTGACGTGTCACTAAAGCTCTCTGCCTATTCCGACATTTCAGCGTTTGGCAACCTCCCTGCGTACGATCCCGAGGGAAGTGAGCTTCGGTATGAAATAATACGTTATCCCTCTCACGGACTGCTTATAATGAATGATACCTCTGTCGGTGATTACGTTTACCTGCCGTCAAAGAATTATTCGGGTACAGACAGCTTTAAATACGTTGTACGCGACAAGTACGGTAATTATTCCGAGTCTTCGACAGTTAACATAAACGTAACGCGTCTGTCTTTAAAATACGTATATTACGATATGCTGAATCACCCTGCGAACAACTCTGCGCTGATGCTTGCCGAGCTTGGCATTATGCAAGGAAGCAATGACGGCGGCAAGTACTGCTTTTCTCCCCAAGGCAATGTCAGCCGCGAGGAATTTACCGTTATGGCTATGAAAGCAGCGGGTATCAATGATCTGCCAACAGTCACATCTACCGATTTTTCTGACGACTCCGACATCTCTGCCGCTTCGAAGCCGTATATTTCCGCAGCAAAGCAGCTCGGATATCTTGACGGACTTACCGACAGTTCAAATTTCTACCCGAATACTCCTATTACAAGAAGCGAAGCCGCACTTATAGTTGACCGTATTGTCGGTGCTTCGGGCATTGTCGGTTCATTCTCATTTTCTCCCAGCTTCTCCGATTCGTCAGATATTCCCGTTTGGGCTGAACGCTCGGTCGAAAGCCTGCATCTTCTTGGTATACTCGACGATGTTGGCGGAAAAATTTGCGCGTCCGATTCTCTCACTCGCGCCGATGCCGCCGTTATGATAACCTCGGTCTTAAAGCTCAAAAAATAAAAAGAAGGAAAACGCTAAAGCGTTTTCCTTCTTGAAATTAATACATTCCGTCCATGCCGGCGCCTGCGGGTGCTACGGGTGCGGGCTCCTTGATGTCGGCAATTACCGACTCTGTTGTAAGGATAGTGGATGCTATGGATGCTGCGTTCTGGAGTGCGGAACGTGTTACCTTTGTAGGATCGACGATACCTGCTGCCATCATATCGCAGTATACTTCGTTGTATGCATCGAAGCCCCAGCCCTTCTTCTTAGAGGACTTGACCTTGTCTACGATAACCGCGCCGTCGTGACCTGCGTTCTGTGCTATCTGATAAAGCGGAGCTTCAAGACCCTTGAGTATGATCTTAACACCTGTGCGCTCGTCACCCTCAACGGTGTTAACAAGCTTTGCAACGTCTGCTATGATATTCATATATGCAGTTCCGCCGCCCGGGAGTATTCCCTCTTCAACGGCAGCCTTGGTTGCGTTGAGAGCATCCTCAATGCGAAGCTTCTTTTCCTTCATCTCAACTTCGGTAGCCGCACCGACCTTGATAACAGCAACACCGCCCGAAAGCTTTGCAAGTCTTTCCTGGAGCTTTTCGCGGTCAAAATCGGACGTAGTGGTAACGATAGCCGCCTTTATCTGATTTACGCGAGCTGCGATTGCTTCCTTGTCGCCGTTTCCACCGACGATAATGGTGTTTTCCTTGTTTACCTTGATCTGTCTTGCATATCCGAGCTGATCCATTGTGGTGTTCTGAAGCTCAAGTCCGAGCTCGCTCGAAATTACCTCACCGCCTGTGAGAACCGCGATATCACGGAGCATCTCTTTGCGGCGGTCGCCAAAGCCGGGAGCCTTGACTGCTACACAGGTGAACGTTCCTCTGAGCTTATTGAGTACGAGTGTGGTAAGTGCCTCACCCTCAACGTCCTCAGCGATAATGAGAAGCTTTCTGCCCATCTTTACGATGTTTTCAAGCAGAGGAAGTATCTCCTGAATATTGGATATCTTCTTGTCTGTGATAAGGATGCAAGCGTCGTCGATAACTGCTTCCATCTTATCCATATCTGTTGCCATGTAGGGAGAGAGGTATCCGCGGTCAAACTGCATACCCTCAACAACCTCGGAGTACGTATCTGCGGACTTCGACTCCTCGACGGTGATAACGCCGTCGGAGGTTACCTTCTTCATTGCGTCTGCAATAAGCTCACCGATGACCTCGTCCCCCGCCGAGATAGTACCGACACGTGCGATGTCCTCGCTTCCGCTGATGGGCTTAGAATTTGCGATAAGGCTCTCAACTGCGCGGTCTACAGCCTTCTTCATACCCTTGCGGAGTACCATGGGGTTAGCTCCTGCGGTTACGTTCTTCATTCCCTCGCGGACGAATGCCTGTGCGAGAAGTGTTGCCGTGGTCGTACCGTCACCTGCGGCGTCGTTTGTCTTTGTTGCGACCTCTTTTACGAGCTGTGCGCCCATATTTTCGGCTTCGTTTTCAAGCTCGATCTCTTTTGCAATAGTTACACCGTCGTTTGTGATAAGGGGTGCGCCGTACTTTTTGTCAAGTACTACGTTTCTTCCCTTCGGACCGAGTGTGATCTTAACTGTATCTGCAAGCTTATCAACGCCCGCTATAAGTGCGTTTCTTGCTTCTGTTCCGTAAAGTATCTGTTTTGCCATTTCTCTTTACCTCCGATTACTCAACTATTGCGAGAATATCGCTCTGACGTACGATATTGTATTCAACGCCGTCGCACTTTACTTCTGTTCCCGCATATTTGCTTGTGATAACCTTGTCTCCAACCTTTACAGTCATAACTACTTCCTTACCGTCAACATGTCCGCCGGGACCTACTGCGATAACCTCTGCGACCTGGGGCTTCTCCTGCGCTGCTGCTGTGAGAATGATTCCGGTCTTTGTTTTTTCCTCAGCCTCCATGAGCTTTATAACAACTCTGTCGGCAAGCGGTTTGATTGTCATATAAATTTCCTCCTTTTATATGCGCTATTTTGCGTAATATTTTATAAATTTAATGTTTTTTGGCACTCTTGATGTTTGAGTGCTAACCAACAATGCTTATTATACACCATTACAGTAAAATTGCAATAGTTTTTTTCATAATTAACACTTTATTAACATTTTTTGGAGGCTTTGTGAGCATTATAGAAGCTATTAACCGTTTTTTAGGTGTTCTTGTGCCTATATCTTTGTTTTCTGTCGGCATTTATTATTCTATTAAGCTTCGCTTTTTTTGGCTCTTTCACCCTATCAAAATAACATCCTCGATGTTAAAAAATGACTCCGTTAACGGTATCTCTCCGTTCCGCGCGGTCACTCTGGCACTTGCAGGCACGCTTGGGGTTGGAAATATTGTCGGAGTTGCGAGTGCTATTGCCCTTGGCGGCTTTGGTGCGATCTTTTGGATGTGGGTCAGCGCGCTTGTCGCTATGATGTTAAAATATGCCGAAATAGTGCTTTCTGTCTCTCACAGGCGAACCGACAAAAAGGGCTTTTACGGAGGCGCGTTTTATTACATACGCGACCTTTTTTCGAGGATAGGCGCCGACAAGTCAGGTGCTGTTCTTGCTTCGCTGTTCGCAATATTTATGATAATCGACAGCTTTACCACCGGAAATATGGTTCAGATAAATTCCGCCGCAAGCTCAGCCTCATCTGTATTCGGTATTTCTCCGATTTTTGTGGGTATTTCGGTCGCATTGATTACTTTTTTTGTCGCAATCACGGGCGCTCGCGGCGTATCAAAGCTCACAGAATGGCTCATCCCGATTTTATCCCTCGGTTATATAGTTATATCTATTTGGGTCATTCTCCTTAATGCGAATGAAATTCCCACGGCTTTCGGGCAGATTTTTTCATCGGCATTCGATTTTGACAGCGCTGTCGGCGGCATTTTCGGTTTTCTCACATCCAGAGCATTGCGCTTTGGAACCATGCGCGGTCTGCTATCAAACGAAGCAGGCTGCGGATCGTCCCCCACGGCTCACGCCTCGGCTGATGCAAAAAGCCCTGCCGAGCAAGGCTTTTGGGGAATATTCGAGGTGTTTGTCGATACGGTAATTCTCTGCACGCTCACAGCGCTTGTCATTATTATAAATTACGATGCCGTTCGTCACCTGTCAAGCAACGGAATCATGATGGCTATACGTGCCTATTCCGCGACGCTCGGTTCTTTTGCGGAATATTTTTTGTCTCTGTCGGTCACGGTCTTCGGTCTTGCCACTATTATATGCCGCGCCCACTACGGAAGCGAAACTGTACGCTGTCTTTTCGGCAGAAAGAAACGCTTTCCTGTATTTTTATTCCTTATATTATATTGCTCGGTCACGGTGCTTGGCGCGGTCATCTCTCCCGAAGCAGTAATGTCTGCCGCTGATCTTTCAATAGGCGCTATGACGCTTATAAACGTTTTTGTGCTTTTTTTGTACCGAAAAGAGGTTTTCTGTGAGACCGAATCTTTTTTCGGTAAAAACAAACTTTAATCTTGACAATATTTTGAAAAAGTAATATAATTAAAACACCAAAATAAAATTCAAGGAGGGTTTTTCAATGAAAAAAATTATTGTTTTGGTATTGGCACTCGCCATCACGTGTATCTCGTTTGTCGGTTGTAACCGGTATTCCGACTCAAAGCCTATGAGTGAAAAACGTGTTGACAAATTTATTGAAGCCAAGGGTGACCGAATTGAGGACGATATTAAAGATTGGGATAGCCTTGAAATGTCGATCGACATAAAGCAGACTATTGCGGGTCAAGAAACAGATATGGTCTATAGTATGATATTTGATACTAAGTCAAAGACCTATTCTCTTGATATGTCTCAGCTCAGCGAAGAGTATGCAGAGTTTGGAACTGCGTATCTCAAGGGAGATTATTGCTATTTCGACATGAAGGACACAGGAAAAATAAAGGTTGACCTCAGCTCCGAAATGGATCTCAGCTCCTTTATTGATTATACGTCACAGATCGAAAATTACCTTTTCGTTTTTGAAGAAATGGACGGAGAAGAGCTTAAAGAGCTTGAGGTTGAGGTTTTCGTTACCAAGACCGATGACGACGGCGAGCTTTACCGCTTTGAATTCAGCGAAGCATATTATGAGTATCTTCTCAAGGAAGGTCCCGCAAACGGCGCGCTTGATTCTCTCGGAGAAGAATTCGCGGCGTATGCAGATATGATAAAATACAAGAATATTGATCTTGAAGAATACATCATCTCCTTTGAATTTGACGAGGACGGCGCACTTATTGAGATCTCCGAGGAAATCGACGTTGCTTTTTCGGTTGATATGAGCAAGCTGTATGAAAGTATGGGAATAGCCGGGGAGATGCTTGAATCCATGTATGGTTCCGCAACCATGGAAATGGCTACCAAGGGTAAGAGCGTTATTCGTATGTCCGATGAAGAAATTGATATCGACGAAGATGAATATACCGAAGTAGATTTTGATTTTTAACATATAAACAGGGTGAGTCAATTGATTTGACTCACCCTGTTTGTTTTTTAAAATATTCCGCCGTATTTATTTATAACAGCCTTTATCTTTTCCTCATCTTTGCCCTTGTATTTGATTAAAGGATTTCCGTTATATATTCTTATCGCGGCTTCGATCGCGTGAATATTTTCGCTCTCTATCATAAACGGAATTTTTACGATACTCTGAAGCTCACCTACGGTTTCACACATCATAGATACCTCGTCAGCTCCGTCAAGCTCAACGTTTATACCGAGTATTTCGACTTCGCTTTCGACCTGCTCCATCGCCTGCTCTATCATGTAGTCAACGTCATGTTCTCTGATAGCCGCTTCGTATTCTTCGGTTTCTGCGCCATCACTCAGCATTCCTATTACCGTCTGCTCATTAAGCTCTACCGTCTGACAGTAGGACGACACGAGCCTTGCGTTCTTTTTTTCGTTAGGTATGTATTTTACATCCGAAACTGCCGAAACCGCCGCGGCGATATATTCGGGAGTCGTTCCGCAGCAACCGCCGACAAGAGATGCGCCTATCTCTGCTATTTCCTTCATGTCCATGGCAAAAGAATCCACCGACAGATCGTATACGGTTTTTCCGTCCACGGTTTTGGGCAGTCCCGCATTAGGCTTCACTATTATCGGAACAGAGGCGTATTTATTAAGCTCACGAACCACGTTTTTCATAAGGTCGGGACCCATTCCGCAGTTCGTTCCTATAGCTGAAACGCCGAGTCCCTCACATATAGCGACCACAGATCTGACGTCCGAGCCCATCATAAGTCTTCCGTTCTTTTCGTACGCGCAAGTCGCAAAAATCGGAAGCCCACAGCTCTCCTTTGCCGCAATTATTGCCGCTTTAAGCTCGTATACGTCGGTAAAGGTCTCAAAATATATAAGGTCAACGCCTGCCTCGGCTCCTGTTTTTATGCTTTCCGAAAAAATTTTAACCGCGTCCTCGAAATCAAGATCACCGAAAGGCTTAAGCAGCTTTCCGAGTGAGCCAAGGTCAAGCGCGATGTATTTTTCACCGCCGTATTTTTTCTCTGCCGCTTTTCGCTCGGTGTCCGCAATTTTCACTGCGGCTTCTATTATCTTTTTCAGCGTTTCGCTGTCGTGCTTGAGCGCGTTCGCTCCGAACGTGTTGGTGCAAACTATATCGCTTCCCGCATCGAAATACGCCCGATGAAGCTTTGCGACCTCCTCGGGATGAGTCAGATTCCAAGTTTCGGGTCTTTCTCCTGCTTTGAGTCCTGCCGCCGTGAGTAAAGTTCCCGTACCGCCGTCAAGTATAAGGCGGCGTTCCTTTAATATTTCGGTTTTGAACATATCTATTCCTCCAAGAAATATTACAGATAAAACAGCTTGACGGATTTTATCGCAGATCCGTCGGGGTATTCCCTTACCTGTCCTATCGCGAAAAATCCACAATTCTCACCCGACACACGAACAAGTGTTTCGGTCTCAAAATTTGTTCCTATCTTTTTTTGATAAATTTCACAGCCCGAGCGGAAAAGTCTTTCATAAAATTCAGGCAGTGTTACCTCGGGAAGCTCCGAAAAAAGCTCCGACAGCGGTATGATCCTCGAAACTCTTTCGTTTTCGTCAAGAGCCGTAAGCTCATCTACCGTCATGGCTTCTTCTATGGGAAATCCGCACGCCGCACGGCGTTCAAGTGCCGCCATCGCTCCGCCGCATCCGAGCTTTTTGCCGATATCGGCGCAAAGCGTTCTTATATACGTGCCGCCCGAGCATTCAACGTCGAGCACGTATTCCTCTTTTCTGTCGGTCTCTTTACATTCGAGCGAAAACACCGTTATAGGTCTTGCTTTTCTCTCGACCTCGCCGCCTCGCCTTGCAATATCGACAAGCTTTTGACCGTTTACCTTGAGTGCACTGTACATCGGAGGAACCTGCATTACTTCACCGACAAACTCACGGCAGACCTCAAAGACCCTGTATTTGTCGGGTATTGTGTCTGTACTTGTGAGTATATTTCCGGTGGTATCCTCCGTGTCGGTCGTAATACCCAGCTTCAGCTTTGCGCGGTAGGTCTTTCTGTCCGACGGTACAAGCTCCGCCGCTTTCGCGGCTCTGCCGACAAGCACAACAAGCACACCCGTCGGCATTGGGTCGAGTGTGCCCGTGTGTCCGACGCGCTTCGTTCCGTAAAGCCGTCTTATTTTATTTACTATATCAAGTGACGTACACCCTGCGTGCTTATTTACTATAAGAAGTCCGCAGGGCTCGTCTATTAAAATCTCACCCATGCCGAATATATGGGCTTACCCTCTGCCGTGAAATGCGCCTCGTATTCAGTCATTACGTTTTCTGCGGCAAGGTCGGTTGAGTGAAGGTCTCTCGTTTCCATTTCTATTTTGAGTCCCGCCTCACGGTACTGCTCAAGTGAAAAATCAAAAAGTCCCTCGTTGTCGGTCTTCTGCTTTAAAAGTCCGCCCGGTACAAGTATCTCTCTGTACTGTTCAAGAAACGTTTTATATGTAAGGCGTCTCTTGCTGTGTCCTTTTTTGGGCCACGGATCCGAGAAATTCAGATAGATGCACTCTACGCTGTGAGGCGCGAAGTACTCTGTCAGATGTGACGCGTCGGCAATAAAGAATCTTAAATTGTCGGGACGGTTATCCGCGCTTTCCTTGCAGCGTTCAAGTCCGACACAAGCCGCATCAGCCGAGCGCTCCATGGCGACAAGGTTGAAATCCGAATATTTTTCGGTCATTTTGCAGGCAAATCCGCCCTTACCCGCGCCTATTTCAAGGTGCAAAGGACGCGACACATTAAAATACTCCGAGATTGCCTTTTCGGGCGGGTTCGGTATTAAAAACTCTCCGCACGCTGCTATCCTTTCGGCGCCGTGCTTTTTCTTTCTCATTCTCATTTTTTGTTTTTCCTGTTTGATTTAATTTTTAGTTTTTATTGACTTTTAACGTAAGCTGTGCTAAAATGTACTAAAACATTAGGAGGTAGGTAACTATGAATATCAGAAATTCTCAAATAAGATCACAAGCTCGGGCTATGCTTGGAAATAAGATTTTTTCGAATTGCTGGCTAATGGCTGTCGTTATATTTTTTATAGCGTTGGCTATTCAGTCTCATATTCAATTCGCGTCTATCATCTTATCGGGCCCTATTTCGGTTGGTATAGCATTCGTGTTTTTAAAACTTGTCAGATTCGGTGAAGAGATAACGTTGGAAAACGCATTTAACGGAGTCAAGAAAAATATCAGCGATAACATCCTTTTAGGTCTTATTTACAATGTCTTTATTATCCTTTGGTCTTTACTTTTCGTAATACCCGGCATTATTAAAAGCTATTCCTACAGTATGTGCTTTTACATAAAGAACGATCATCCCGAATATGATTGGAAAAAGTGTCTTGACGAAAGCAAGAAAATGATGGACGGCAATAAGTGGAAGCTTTTCTGTCTTGACCTCAGCTTTATCGGATGGATAATCGTAGGTTTCTTGTGTTTGGGTATCGGTACTCTCTGGGTGTCTGCATATATAAATGCGTCTCACGCAATTTTTTATAATGAGCTCAAAGGTTCTGATCCCGTGTCCGAATCTACTGAAAACGCAAACGATATAGGATAAATTTCTCTTTACTGTCAACACAGCTACACTCTATTGTGTAGCTGTGCTTTTTTTACACATTGAATCTAAAGAGAACAATGTCTCCGTCCTTCATTACGTATTCCTTACCTTCACTTCTGACAAGTCCCTTGTCCTTTGCGGATGTCATGCTTCCGCACTCGATAAGGTCATCGTAGGCTACGACCTCGGCTCTGATAAATCCGCGCTCAAAGTCGGAATGTATCTTTCCTGCCGCCTGGGGCGCTTTTGTGCCTTTTGTTATCGTCCAAGCACGTACCTCTTCGGGACCTGCGGTCAAATAGCTTATCAGCCCGAGAAGTGCATAGCTTGCCTTAATGAGTTTGTCAAGTCCACTCTCTGCAATTCCCATGTCTTCGAGGAACATTGCCTTTTCCTCGCCCTCAAGCTCGGCGATCTCCGCTTCGATTCCGGCGCATACCGCAATGACAGCTGAACGCTCGGTATCAGCAAACGCCTTGACCTTCATATATGCTTCGTTATCCGTCGGCTCCGATGCTACCTCGTCCTCACTTACGTTTGCAACGTATATGACGGGCTTCATAGTAAGAAGGGGCGTGTCGTGGAGAACTGCAAGCTCGTCCTCTGTAAGCTCCATGGTTCTCGCGCATTTACCATCCTCAAGAACCCCGTATATTCTCTCAAAAAGCTCAAGCTCCGAGGAAAGACCCTTGTCGCCCTTCATTGCCTTTTTGGTTCTGTCGATACGGCGCTCGACCATTTCCATATCGGAGAAAATAAGCTCCATATTAATGGTCTCAAGGTCACGCATGGGATCGACCGAGCCGTCAACGTGTATGATATTATCGTCCTCAAAGCAACGTACAACGTGAACGATCGCGTCACACTCTCTTATATTTGAAAGGAATTTGTTTCCGAGGCCTTCGCCCTTGGATGCGCCCTTGACAAGTCCCGCTATGTCAACGAACTGAATAATTGCGGGAGTATATTTTTTAGGGTCGTACATCTTTGCGAGTACGTCAAGACGGCTGTCGGGAACCGTTACAACACCGACATTCGGCTCAATAGTACAAAAAGGATAGTTTGCCGACTCAGCGCCCGCATTTGTCAGCGCGTTAAAAAGTGTTGACTTACCGACGTTCGGAAGTCCTACGATACCAAGTTTCATTGTTTTTATTCCTGCTTTCTCTAAAAAATGCGCATAATAATCTATTATAAATACATTATAATATATTTTCATTGATTTTTCAAGGGGTGTTTGAGAATTTAAGGTAAGTTAAGGTAAGAAAAAGCCGCTATCGCGGCGTGTTTAATCACGCTTTAATAACGGCTATACAATATTCATTTTGGCAAATCAATAATTATGCTTATTAAAGAGCAAGGGTATTACAGTAGTGGGGATTTCCAAAAATCTTTCAAGAAATCCTTTTATTCTCTTGAATTCTATATAACTTTGTGGTATAATGTACTCGTCACACAAGTTCATATTATTTTATCCGTAGGGAAAACTATCTTGGTAAAAGGTGTTTTCTCTCTTTGCTCATATCTACGGATAAGTGAGCTTGTGTGACGACAATGAGGGATTGCGCTTTTTCGGTGCGTTCCTCTCGGAGCGCACTTTTTATTTTGGAGGAAGCATTTATGAACTACAATCAAAATTATAATTACAGTCAAACTAACAAAACTCGTAACAAAAAGACAATTGTTATTGTGTTCGTTATTGTTGTGGCAGTTTTAGGAATCATAATAAGTAATATTATAGGCAATAGTGAAAACATGCAATCCGAAGAAACTACCAATACGGATACCAATAATAATTTTTATGTTGGTGAAACAATGAACTATGACAACATTGATGTTACGGTAGACTCAATTTCCGAGACACAATATTCTCTGTCTTCAAATAATGAAAATGGGTACATCATAAAAGTGACCTTTACTTTAAAAAACAACGGAACGGAAGAGTTTTCGGTTGACGATGATTGTTTTGACCTTAGGACAGAAGATAAAAACGAGAGATATACTACTGAACAATTTTTATTTTATAGATCAATCATTGCGGGAGGGCAAGAAACATTTTGGTTACAATTTAAAGTTCCTTATTCAATGACTGAAAAAAATTATATCATGTATTTCGATTGGGGCTTTTTGCATACTGAACAAGCATACCATTTATATAACAGAGATGGTACTGCTGCAATAACAAAGCAGGAAGAAGCTGATGAAAACATCGATACAAATAATAAAGAGAAATATGAGAATATTTTTTCTGGTGGTTGCCCCGTGAATGTAAATGCTACATATCGTACTTCCTCTCAAGTATTATCTATACGTGCCAACAATCAAAGTAAAAAAACAATAGTTGCAATTAAGTATTTGATAGTTGTTTATGATGTCTATGGCGAAGTGTTACAAAAATATGATTACGGTGCTTCTTCATTAACTGCGACATATGATAAATTTAGCATAAACCCTGGTAGTGAAAGATTAGGAGAATGGGAATTAAGTGGTTTTTCTGACGGCAAGTCAGTAGATATTTATGTGTTTAGTGTGTTGTATGATGATAATACTGAATGGGGCAGCAAGGATTTATCAGTAACTGATATAAAAAATTATGCACCCAAAACACATGTGACCGGTAGCTATTCTTAATACATCAACAAATCATAGCACCATCAAACAGTTTCCATATTTGTATTGATTGCCTTGTTGTCTGAACAATAATGATACAAAGGATAAACTGCAAATTATTAAAATAAATTATGCCGAAAAAATCGGAAGGAGCAGGACATTGTCTTCTGCTCCTTTTATACTTTGTATAGTCTTAAAAAAGTATGTAAAATGCCTGTTTGATTTCATATTCACATTATTTTCTAACCGGTAATTTCGACTTTCTTGTTGAACAGTTGAATCCGCATTGAGTTAAATAATCGTTTGTCGTGCTTATGATGCTTTCGTTATCGATAAATGGGCTTATTAATACTTCTTCCAAATACGAAGTTCCATTTTCTACTATAAGGTCGATGTAAGGAATAGGCATTCCATTCTGCGTTCTATATTTTATACTTGGCATTTGATTTTTTAACAGTTCTGGTTTATTATAAGGCAAATAGAAAACAAATCTATATTCCTGTTCGGAAGAATAGCACTCATGTTTAAATTGAAATTGGAAATTCTTTAGTGCATACTGTATGAATCCTTTAGATGCTTGATTTTTTTCGCTTTCTGATTGGTCGGAGTTTTGATAGGCGGAAAAGGCATCAACAATAATGTCTCTTAAAATTTGAAGCTTTTCTGAATCTTTGTAAATTACTTTATATGATTTAATTAAACTAAATATTGCATCTTCTTGGTAGTCGGAATACTCATAACTTTTGTATTTATCAAAAAGCAACGAATAACACTTTAATCCATAACCGCCATTACCTTTAGAATAATATCTCCACATGTCAAGGGAATCTTCTTTTAAAGAGAAGCTGCATATGAATGCGTGGCATGAAACACAATCCAATACACTTTCATGAACATAATCTTCACGTGAGGGAATGGGAAAATTAACAAATTGACGATCTGGGATTTCTGCGTTATTTATAGCATCATAAAAAGATTGAGAAATAGTTTTTTGCTGAAGAAGTTCAGCACACATTTGACGAAACAAGAATAAAATATGATTTCCCTCCGAAGTATCATTCAAACAATCACTTCTTGTAAACCAAAAGTGAAGTTGCCCGTGCTCTTTGGGCTCGTTTCTTATGATACCCATCAGACCATCTGCACTTGTATAGTGCCATAACTTGAAAAAATGGGTATGTGTTTCATTATAATAATGTTTTTTATACAGATCTTTGAAATTAAGAATAGGGGCATTTACCATTTGCGATTGCATTTTATTTGTTTCTGTCATTTTCATTCTCCGCTATTAAAGATTTTTCATATACCTCGAATTTCTTCCGTCGCCGATTTTCTTAATGCTTCCGTTTTTTACCATCTGACCGAGGACTGCTTCCACGGTGGTGGGACTGACGTCGG
Organism: Eubacteriales bacterium; assembly: GCA_045589735.1. Taxonomy (GTDB): domain Bacteria; phylum Bacillota; class Clostridia; order Oscillospirales; family CAG-272; genus RGIG3994. The sequence continues at coordinate 20,334 of JAZNPQ010000041.1, forward strand.
GGAGAATCTTACAGATTTCTGACTTGGAGATTGGTATCAAACTATTAAGAACTGTGGCTTCGACACGGCTTTTCTTGGTGATCTTCTTGCCGTTGACGATAGCAAAACGCTTGTCAAGCTCCTTATAGCACATATAAAGCGTAGAGAGGAAGTTTTCGATGAAGGGGAAATAGTCGTTTTCGTTCGTATCCCATCCGTCCGAGGATTGCTTCAATGCCTCGTAATAGAAACCCTTGTAGTTGTTGATCTGTTCCTCGAAGGAAACATATTTACCCGCGTCAAATCCATTTTTATAAAGCAAGAGAAGTGAGAGCAGACGAGATAGTCTTCCGTTTCCGTCACGGAATGGGTGTATGCACAGAAAATCAAGAATCACGCAGGGGATCAGCAAAAGCTGGTTGATATTTGCATCATTTCTCGCGTCAAGATAGGCAAGCTCAAGCTGTTCCATCGCTTGCTTAACCTCGCGAGCGGGCGTGGGGCGGAAGCGAATGCGACGGTTTCCGTCGGCATCGACTTCCAAAATGACGTTATCATCGGTCTTATATTTGCCGCCAAATTCATATCCCGCAATCGACATCATCGTTTCGTGCAAACGGAGAATATCGCCCTCGCGGAAGTCGATATATTCGTGTCCCGTGTGAATGGCATTCAGCGCGTCGCGGTATCCCGCTATCTCCGCCTCATTATGATTGAGAGGTGCGCTGGTGCCGCTGACGATTGCGGCAATTCTGTCGTCGCTCGTTACGATACCCTCAATGGCATTTGAACTTTTGACCGACTGTATTTTTGCAACCGCTTCAAGTTCGGTGAATATCTTGGCGTATTCATCTTTGCGAACACCCGCCATTGTTTTCAATTCTGTAATGCCCGCAGTTAGATTGACGAGCCGAGCGGGGAGCAGACCGTTATTCAAAAAAGAGTAATCAAATTTTCTCATATTCATTCCTCCATATCTGCATATAGTATACCACAAAATATGCAGTTTGTCAAGCAAATGGCGAAGTTTCTTTGCACATAAATTTTCAAACAATATGCAAATAGGGCATACAAATCGTTTAAATTTGTACGCCCTGTTTTTCTTTTATTCTATGAACTGTATGCGATATAAGAAAATTTGAATGTTGGTTAGTAGGAATTGTCGTAGACGAGGCGTAATGGCACGAGCGAGATGAAGCCTATACGGTAATTTATACAATCAACATCGCGTCGCCGAAGGAGAAGAAGCGGTACTTTTCCTCAACTGCCGTTTTGTACGCGTCAAGTATGTGTTCTCTGTCGTAAAGTGCCGAGACAAGCATCAAGAGCGTGCTTTCTGGCAGGTGGAAATTAGTTATAAGCGCATCTACCGCCTTGAATTTGTAGCCGGGATAGATAAATATTCCCGTGTCTCCCGTGACTGCGTGCACCGTTCCCTCTCCGTCTGTCACGCTTTCAAGTGTGCGGCATGAGGTTGTACCGACGGCTATTATCCGTCCGCCCTTTTTACGTCTTTCGTTTATTATTCTTGCGGATTCCTCGCTTACAGAAATAAATTCTGTATGCATTACGTGCTCGTCTATTCGGTCGGCTTTTACAGGTCTGAACGTTCCAAGTCCCACATGAAGCATTACGGGCACTACCGCGACACCTTTATTTTTCAGCTTTTCAATGAGTTCGGGCGTGAAATGCAGTCCCGCCGTGGGTGCTGCCGCTGAGCCTTCCTCTCTTGCGTAGACCGTCTGATATCTCGATATGTCGGTCGGCTTTTCGGTTATATACGGAGGAAGCGGCATAAGACCTACCTTATGGAGCACCTCATATATGCTTGTATACTCTTCTCTATCATAATCAAACTTGACTATACGATTGCCCTCGTCGACTATATCGGTAACAGTCGCTTTAAGTATTCCTCCGCCGAACTCAAGAGTTGCACCAACCTTTGCGCGTTTGCCGGGTTTTACAAGTGTTTCCCAGGTGTCAAGCCCTCTTGAGCGCAGAAGAAGCAGCTCTACCGCCGACTCACGTCCCACGGGATTTCCGAGAAGTCTTGCCGGAATTACCTTTGAATCGTTGATAACCAAGGTATCCTCGGGATTTATATAATCTATTATATCGTAAAAATGCTTATGCTCGACAGTATTTTTTTCACGGTCAAGGATCATGAGCCTTGATCCGTCTCGTTTTTCAGCGGGATGCTGTGCTATAAGCTCCTCAGGTAGATCGTAATAAAAATCGGACGTCAGAAGGTCTGTCGGTTTTTTCTCGTTTACTATGACTTTATCCATAAAATGATACGCCTTTCTCTCTTCTTCGACATATAATGTTACTAACCAATACATTATAATATATATTTTCATTTTTTTCAATAGCTTGAGGTATCATATGAATAAAATAATTTTCGAGGGCGCCTCGACCGCCCTCATAACTCCTTTTAAAGACGGAAATATAGACTTTACGGCACTTGGAAAGCTGATAGATATGCAGGTCTCGTCGGGTATTGCGTCAATTACCGTCAGCGGTACTACGGGAGAGTCGGCGACACTCAGCGACAGCGAGAGGTGTGAGCTTTACGAATACACGGCAAACCGAGTTGGGGGACGCATACCCATCATAGCGGGAACCGGAACGAACAGTACCGAACGCGCTTTCGAGCTTTCGCGCTCTGCGGTATCGTCGGGCTGTGACGCTCTGCTCGCGGTCACACCCTACTATAACAAATCATCACCCGAAGGGCTTTACGCTCACTATATGAAAATCGCCGAAGCCGCAAAGGATCTGCCTGTCATTGCGTATAACGTACCGTCACGTACAGGAGTCAATATACCTATTGAAACGCTGTCGCGTCTATATAAAAGCGGTGCGATATCGGCAATAAAAGAAGCATCGGGAGACCTTTCAAGAGTTGCAAAAATAGCCGCATACATACCGGGACTTACGGTATATTCGGGAAACGACGATCAAATATTGCCCATTATGTCGCTCGGCGGCAAGGGCGTTATATCGGTCTTATCAAATATTCTTCCGCGCGCCGTGCAAAAAATGTGCAACGAATATCTTGACGGTAATTCCAAAGACGCGCTTGAACTCCAGCTAAAATTCCTTCCCGTGATAGAATTGCTTTTCTCAGACGTAAATCCTATACCTGTCAAATACGTTATGTCAAAAATGGGGCTCTGCCGCGAGGAATACCGTCTGCCGCTTGTGTCTCCCAACGACATGCTGAAAAAGAAGCTGGACGGAATAATCCCTACTGTCATTGAGTATAGTAAATAACGTTTTAATGCTAAATTTCAATTTTAGTTAAAAATATTTAAATATTTTTTCAAAAAATACTTCACAAAGTTCAAATTATGTGTTATAATAAGTTCATAATGGGTTAAAATTTGACCGAATTGTGCAAAAATTCAACTTAATTTCACACAGAATCCAAATTCACATTATATATTTATCTAAGCAACAAAGATAAATCAGCGGGAGGTAAAAATGTTGGATACAAAAATTCTAATTATTGACGACGATCCTACTATTTGCGAATTACTTAAAGATTATCTTGAAAAGGAAGGCTATGAGGTAAAAGCTGTAAACGACGGCGTTGACGGCATAAACTTTTTTAAGATTTATGAGCCGGATCTTGTCCTTCTTGATATTATGCTCCCGAAAAAGGACGGATATCAAGTCTGCCGAGAAATTCGTGAGGTTTCAGGTAAGCCCATTATTATGATAACTGCCAAGGGGGATGTTATCGATAAGGTTATCGGTCTTGAGCTCGGTGCTGACGACTATCTGGTAAAGCCATTTGATATGAAGGAGCTTTCTTCACGTATCAAGGCAGTCCTCAGACGCTATTATATACATACCAAGCAGTATGATGAGGAGATAATCAAATTTGAAAATATCGAAATAAGTCTCCAGAAATATGAGCTTAAATTAGGTGGCAGATCTGTGGATATTCCACCGAAGGAGCTTGAGCTTCTCTACTTCCTCGCATCTAACTATAACAGAGTATTTACACGCGATCAGCTTCTCGATAAGGTCTGGGGCTTTGATTACCTCGGAGACTCCCGCACGGTTGACGTTCACGTAAAGCGTCTTCGCGAAAAGCTTGAAGGTGTTTCCGACAAATGGGTACTGAAAACCGTTTGGGGTGTCGGATATAAATTTGAGTTGCTTAACTGATTACGAAGAATAAGTGTTGACAGCGTTTTCGGTAGATATTACCGATTCGTCTTCACTCTTAACTATAATAAGGATATAACCTATGATAGAAGAAAACATTAACCAAAACGGTATGAACGCCGAAAACACAGATGGCGCTAAAGTTCCTGAGCCTATAAGCGAAACAACAGACAGCACTCAGTCAGAGTCTGAAATGTCCGCACCTCCCCTGCAGGATGACAGTCAGCCCAAATACGTTTATCATTGGGAGCTTGACTCGGACGACACGTGGAAAGGCAAGAGAAAGAACAACGGCAAGAAAAAAAGGCACGGCGGAACACCGACTTTCATAGCGATCATGCTCGTTGCTCTCGCGGCAGCCATACTTTGTCTTTCCGCAGTTCTCTACTTTACCCCAGACTACACCTCGGGCGCAGCCATGGGTTCTGTTTCGAAGCTTTATGAAAGCAGCTGTCCTTTCACGGTTGCTATTGAGACCGACGCCCGCTCTATCGGCACAGGCTTCTTTGTTACCGAAAACGGATACGTTGTCACAAACCATCACGTTATAGCAAACGCATCTTCGGTTCTCGTTTATACTAACAACGGACAAAAATATTCTGCCGATATAGTAGGCTCTGACGTCGAGCTTGACTTAGCTGTTCTTAAGGTAAACGGGAAGAACGGTCAGACCTTCCCTGCTGCAAAGATAGCAAACTCCGACAAGGTAAAAACAGGTGACAGTATAATCGTTATAGGAACTCCCGTACGTCTTGATCTTGCGTGGTCACTCACTACGGGATACGTTTCTTATGCAAAGCGCGAATCCAATATGTCGGGGACTATGCAGACGTATATACAGATAAGCGCCGCCGTTAACCCCGGAAACTCGGGCGGACCTCTTATCAATGCAAACGGTGAGGTCATAGGTATCGTTCAGGCGCGTATCATAGACAAAGAAGAAGTTTACGATGCAAACGGTCAGATTATAGGATATACTATGCCGGGAGCTGACGGAATCGGGCTTGCTATTCCGATAAATAAAGTCATCGATACCTTTGAAGAGCTTATTGACGGTAACATGAAAGAACCCATACTCGGTATAACCTGCGTATCTGTCTATGAAGGCAGAGAGTATTTTATGACCGACGGTTCAGCGTATTACGTACAAACCGATGATAATTCACAAAAGTATTTCGTGAAATATGATTCATTTACGCAAGAACAGACTACGGTAATAATCACAGACGAGGTTCTTGAAACCGGTACTATTTTCACCGCACATAAAAGTGGTATATGGATAGAAGAGGTGGCCGATAATTCCGGAGCTAAAGGGATTCTCGATACCGGAGATATCATATTAAGCTTCGGTTCTCTTAATCTTTCGGAAGAGGCAAACTCAAATCTGTCCGTGAATCTTGTCAGCGTTATCAAAGACGAGCTTGCCAAATATAAGGCAGGTGACATTGTCGAGGTAACTTATCTCAGAGACGGAAACGTTTATACAGTAGATATCACTCTTACTGCAAAGCAATAAAAAAGAAGAGGGTGAGTCAAATGCATTTTTGCATTTGACTCACCCTCAACGTTTTTGCTTGACGGTTAAACACCGTCATTTTTGCCTTTATAAAGGCAAAAAACGCAAATTCCGAGCAACAAAAAAGTCTAACGTCAACTTTTTTGCGTGGGAGCTTCGTTAATGACTCTGCCCCTTCTTTTTCTATTAGATTATAAAACATCGCGATTCAGAGCATACTTTTCTTTAATAAAGTACTGCGAGGTGTTGTTATGTGTACCGCTCTTCATTCGGGTATTCTTTTTGGAAGAACTCTTGACCTCGAATACTCATACGGTGAAAATATTGTGTGTGTTCCGCGTCGGTTTCGTTTTGATTTTTTGCGTGAATCACCTGAACACGACCACGCCGCAATCATCGGTGTCGCGCACATCAACAGAGGTATTCCTCTTTTCTATGACGCCGTAAACGAGCATGGACTTGCCGCCGCGGCGTTGAATTTTCCGAGGTGCGCCGTCTACCGCAAGCCCGACGCAAAGCTTACAAATCTTGCGTCGTTTGAGCTTATACCGTGGCTTCTTTGTCGGTGCCGTGATCTTTCATCTGCTGTGGATATGCTTAAAAATATAAATATTACCGACGACAGCGTTGACACTTCTCTTCCCTCAACTCCTCTTCATTGGATGATTGCAGACAGGACGGGAGCCGTCGTTGCAGAACCTACGCAAGACGGTCTTAAAATATACGAAAATCCCTTTGGCGTGATGACGAACGCTCCCGATTTTCCGTATCACGTCAACCGTTTATCGGAATTAATGAATGTAAGTCCGTATCCGCCGAAAAATCGCATTTTTCCATCGGCAGAGCTTATTTCTTATTCGCGCGGCAGCGGTGCGCTCGGTATTCCCGGTGATTTTTCGTCAGCATCGAGGTTTATCCGCGCCACCTTTGCCTCGGCTCACACAGCTCACGGCGAAACCAAGTCGGATGAAATATCTCGATTTTTTCATATTATGGACACCGTCGCGCAACCGTCAGGGTGTGCTGTAACCGACGGGGGAAAGCCTATATCGACCGTCTACACCTCCTGCGCCGATACCGAAACCGCCACCTACTGCTTTACGACCTACGGATGTCGGCGTATACGTTCTGTTGCACTTAAAAATACGGCGCTCGATTCGGATACTCTCGTCGCGTATCCTATGGAGTCCCGTGAGGATATTTTGTGTTTATAAAATATTGTTTTCTTTTTCAAAGTGTGTGAGCTGTCTTTGGTTTTTTATTATTACGATCTTGTCGGGATACTTTTCGGCTAAATTCTTGTATCTGTCGCGTGCTTTTTTATTTCGTCCGCCGTAAAGTATCCAACAGGCAAATTCAGCGTCAAATTTTTCGTTACACCCCTCTGCCATATCGGGTCTTGTCAGTCCTTTATATTTTTTGTATCTTCGATAGGCTCGAGACAGGCAGGCAAAGCGGTTGAAAAGCAACATTATTATCATATCCGCTTCCTCTGTTCTGCGGTCATAAAACAGCTTTGTGTAGTTTCCGTCTATCACCCAAGAGCTGTTTTCATTAAGGAAATTCTCAACGTCGCGTAGTTTTTCTTCGGCATTACGTTCTGTCCAACCGTCAGAAAAGTGAACGTCATCAAGGTGCATAACGGGTATACTGTATTTCTCAGCAAGCTTTCTTGCAAGTGTCGATTTGCCCGAACTGCTGTAGCCGATTATTGAGATTTTCATTTTGAGTCTCCTTATAAAATTTGTCTTAAAACATAATGATGACCTTATTTTTAAGTGAAATATTCGGCGTTGCCGAATGTGAAATAATTCACGTTGTGAATTGTGAAATATCTCACTTCGTTCGATGTGAAATAAAATTCGCCTTTTCACATTTGCGAAGCAAATATTTCACAGCGAAGCTATTCACATGGCGAAGCCATATTTCACTCGCCGAAGGCGAATTTCGTTGAAAAAAGCACTTGCAATGCAAGTGCTTTTTTCTGGTGGGGGATGGTGGATTCGTGACCCTCGCGAGCGTCGCTTCGCTCCTTATCGCTTTCAAGAACGCTTATTATACGATTTGTTTTTTTGTTTTCCTGCGTTCTTGTTTCGGTGTTCCTTTCGCCCACCTTTTCCACCAAATAAAAAACCAAGCCTTTTGGGCTTGGTCTTTTATTTGGTGGGGGATGGTGGATTCGGACCACCGAAGTCAGTGACAACAGATTTACAGTCTGCCCCCTTTGGCCGCTCGGGAAATCCCCCATTATTAACCGACCTCTGCGGGTCGGTTTTTTGGAGCTGGTGATCGGAGTCGAACCAACAACCTGCTGATTACAAATCAGCTGCTCTGCCATTGAGCCACACCAGCAAAATTCGGAACGTGCCTATTATATCACATCACTTTCCTTTTGTCAACACCTTTTTTCACTTTTTTCAAAAATTTTTTCAGGTCTTAAAATTTCTCTCCTTTTAGCTCTTTCAGCGTAGAAAAAGTCCCTTCTTTTATGCCTCTGCAAACCGTTACTGTATATTTCCCCTCTATTTCAAAGCTGTCGTACGCAACCGATTCGTCTTTTTCACTGTCAAGCTCGTGTGACTGTCCGCCTTTGTACTTATAATACGCTTCCTTTCTCGTCCATACCGTCGCAAAGCCCTTGGCACTCTCTCCTGCTCTGCTCCTTTCCCTCTCCGAAAAAAATCTTTCCTTTATTTTTTCATATTTAGTGTCTGTCGGAATCTTTTCTATATCAACACCGACATTTCCTTCCGTTGACACCGCACAGACCGCGTATTCTCCCGAATGTGACAGACTGAAGCTTATATCTTCTCTATTTAGGAAGTACGGTCGGCCGTATTCGTCCTTTTTATATTTCATCGTGGAGATATCTTCATGGAATTCATTTTTCAGCGTTTTTGCAAGCAGAAAAAGAGCCGCACAGCTTTCATTTATCGAAGCTCGGCTTTTTCTTTTTTTGATTTCCTCAATATATTCCCGACAGTCAAAAGCTACGCAAAGCTGCAGGGGGTCTATACTGTCTTTTATTTTGCAATAGGTCAACGCTTTCATTTGCTCACCTCTCTGTAATTATAACACAAATTAAAAAATTTTTCAATTATTTTTATTTTTTGGCACTGTTTGGCACTTTATGGCACTGTCGGTTTTTATACCGCGTGTTAAAATCTACTCGCACAAGCAACCAAGGAGGTGAATCGTGTGCACAGATGATCTTGATGCAATTTGTCAGATGAAGCGACTATCCGAGCTTGCCGAAAAATATATTCTCGCCTGCCGCGAGGACAAGGACTTCGGAAAGCAGGGACGCTTCCCAAACATTGCAGGATTTTGCCGTTTCTTCGGCTTTCCCGGTGACTCGCTTGACAAAATAAAGCGCGAGTATCCCGACAGTTATTCGGCTCTGTGCCTTATTTTCGAAGACGAGGCGCTTAACTCGGACGTTTCTGCGTCGGTGCTATCGGCGTATTTAAAAAAGCGTCTCGGATACAGTGAGGAAAAGGAAAAAACCGACTCCTCGCTGAGCTTCGAGCAGTTAAAATTGGTTTTTGAGCATGACATCGTCGCCGACGGAGAATGAACCGAGGATAGTCAGAATACCGGGTAAGCCAAATCCGAAGCAAGCAGAATTTTTTGCCTCACGCGCAAAGTACACTGCATACGGCGGCGCTCGCGGCGGCGGAAAATCCTGGGCGCTTCGACGTAAGCTTGCCGCGCTCTGTCTGCGCTATCCCGGAATATCCTGTTTGCTTGTGCGTCGGACTATGGCAGAGCTCAAGACCAATCATCTTATTCCCATGCTCCGAGAATACGGTGCGTTTATGACCTATTCGGAGTCTGACAAACGCATCGTCTGCTCAAACGGCAGTACTATCACTCTCGGATACTGTTCTTCCTCACGGGATACTCTCAGGTATCAAGGTCAGGAATTCGACATTATCGCCCTTGACGAAGCAACGCAATTTGGCGAACATCAATTTTCTGTTTTTAAGGCTTGTCTGCGAGGGGTAAACGAATTCCCAAAACGTATGTACCTGACCTGCAATCCCGGCGGAGTGGGACACGCATGGGTAAAACGTCTCTTTGTTGACCGTGATTTCCGTACGGGAGAAGAACCAAAGGACTATCTTTTTATTCCTGCCGTTGTTTACGACAACAGCGTACTGATGTCAAGCTGTCCAGAATATATAGCGCAGCTTGAAAGCCTGCCGCCGCGTCTGCGCGATGCATGGCTTCACGGTAAATGGAACGTATTTGAAGGACAGTTTCTTCCCGAATTCGATATCGAACGTCACGTCACGGATAACGCCGTCCCCACTAAAAAATTGCGGCATTTTATCGCGTTTGACTACGGCTTTGATATGCTTGCGGCGCTTCTTATCGCGGTTGACGGTGACAGGCTTATCGTTGAATCCGAATATTGCGCTCCGAATCTCACGCTGTCGGAAGCAGCAGAACGTGTTGCGGCGCTGTCGGGTGGACTTGCGGAGTATGCCGTTGCGTCGCCTGACCTGTGGAATCGCCGTCAGGACAGCGGTAAAAGCGGTTTTGAGATAATGCAACAGGTAAAAGGTATGCCGCCTATGACTCCCGCTGACGACCGTCGTATTCCCGGTTGGCGAATGCTTCGTGAATATCTTTCGAGCTCATCCGGCGATCCGCGTTTGATTATTTCAAGCCGTTGCTATGAGCTGATACGATGTCTGCCTGCTCTTCTTTGCGATACTTTGCGCCCGGAGGATGCGGCGGGAGAGCCTCATTCGGTCACGCACGCGCCCGAGGCTTTGCGATATGCGGTAATGAGCCGTATAGCGATGCCTTACGATAGAACCGTCGGACAGTTTAGCTTTAAAAAGCGAACTAACACGGCACTAAACCATTTAAACTGAAAGGACTTTTATGCCAAAAAAAAGTAAAAATCATTATACACACCACTTTACTCCCAATGGATTTGGAGGTATCGACCTCAAAAATCCGAAGCAAAACGCCTCGGAGGTCTACAATTTCAGAATAATGCCCGACGGTTCCATAATGAAGCGTCAAGGCTTTAAGCGGCTGGCAACTCTTTCCGAGGCTCCGACTTACTTCGGTATATTCAATATAAATTCGTCGGAGGTTGGGCTCGCCGTGATCGGAAAGAAAATTTTTGAGGTCGATCTTGAAAGCGGTGAATGCTCCCAATATATGGGCACTCTTGATGCAAAGGCAACGAATTGCGATATAGTTTTCTATAACGAAAATATATTGATATTTGACGGTACGCATGCAAAGCTCGTAAAAGACGGAGAGGTACAGGATTTTAACGGTTATGTCCCTCTATACGGCAAAGCATGGCACCCTACCGGTGGCGGTCCTGTGCATGAACAGCTTAATATTGTCTCAGAGCGCTACCGTGTAAATTATTCTCTTTCGTCTGACACCGACAAAATACGTCTGCCGAACAATGCAGACTATATAGATTACGTCGAGGTTAACGGAGAAGCGCTATATAGCGACGACTATTCCTTTGACCGAAGCACAAAGTTCGTACATTCAGAGAAATTTTCTTCAGACGGCGGAAGCGTTACCTTTTGGATCTCCTTCGAAAACGAAGAGATTTCTACACTGCACAGCTGCACTAAGGCTCTGGCGGTCAGCTCAGGAAGCAGTCCGGTTATATTTTGCTACGGCAGAAGCGGGAGAGACGGTATCTTTTGTCTCCGTTCCGTTCCCGTTTCGGAGGAAGAAAGACGGAATATGCACTACGTATATTCCGATGAATTTGATCTATATATTCCCTACGGCGGCTCTTTTACAGTCGGTAGCGGTGAAAATACGATACGCGCAGTCATTCCTTATGACGAACGCGTCATAGTATTCACAGATCACGACGCATGGTTCGTTCCTATAATAAGCAACTCGGTAATGCCCGAAACACTTAATAAAAGTATCGGTTGTTCTTCTCCTTACGGCGTCGCATACTGCGGAGAATCCCCCGTTACAGTATGTCACAACCGTCTCTTTATATGGACTCCTACGCTTGATCCCTATAATCCTTTAAACGCTGTCAGCGTTTCAAATTCGGTCGAGCTTCAGGAAGCCGAAGCCGATAAATTTATAAAGGTGTTTGTAAATCGATACGGCAGTGAGCTTTGGATATTTAACGAAAGCTCCGAGACCGATAACATTTTGATATATGACTATGAGGCTGAAAAATGGTTCAGCTTCGGTGATTTCTATCCAAGCTTTATATTCAATTACGGCGGACAGGTAGGCTTTGTCGAAGGCAGCGGAATTTTTCTGTTCGATGACGACGCCGTATACGATGAAAGAATTGACGGAATACCTCAATATATCTCGGCTGTATATACGTCGGCTTGGGCAAAAATAGACGACACGGGAAAGATAAAACATGCTGACCGTCTTATCACTGAGGCGTATTCGGGCAGGGGCGGAAGGATCTCTATAACTCTTGTTTATAATTACGGAAGTACAGATGATGCCTTATATACCGTTACCGAAGCCTCGCTCTCTCCGCAGATATTCGTAAAGCGACTGCCTCATTCACGCTTCAGAGAAGTTCGCTTTACCATAACCGCAGACGGCGCAAGCAGTGAACGTATATATGACGTTGCGCTTGAGCTGACGGTCGATGACGGAAATCAATGCTGAATTTAGAAAGAAAGGAATTACACTATGAAAAGCAACACAACATCTACCTGGCGGCAGTATGAAGCCGGTAAAGACTACAAACGCCGCATAGGCCTTTACGAAACGGTCAGACGCAACGAACGGTATTACAGAGGTGACCAATGGTACGGGGCGGCTCTTCCGGATCTTCCACGTCCCATCTTCAACGTAATAAGACGTATCGTCGATTACCAGATATGCACCGTTATTTCGGGAAATCTATATATCAACTATACCGACGAGGATCTTCCCTACGCCGACAATTCCGCAACACGTCAGATGATGCTTTCGGGCACCGAGCTTCTTACAAAAAACGCAGCGTACCGTTGGGAGCGTGAAAAGCTCGATAACGTTATGTACCGTCTCATGCTCGACGCCGCTATCTCGGGTGACGGAATTCTGTATTGTTGGTGGGATCCGTCAATTCGTACGGGACAGCCTTATGCAGGTGACATCGTAACCGAAACCGTCGACAACTCTAATCTTTTTGTTGCCGACGTCAACAGCACAGATCTGCAGTCTCAGGAATATATCATTCTTTCGGGTCGTGACAGTGTATCTTCGCTAAGACGCGAAGCAAAAAAATACGGTGCGAGCGAAAGCGAGCAGAAAAAAATAATACCCGACAGCGAATTTGACTGCGGTTCGGGAGACCTTTCGGAGTATGAGCTTGAGGACGAGGATTTCGCAAAGGCTACTTACCTTATAAAATTCTGGCGTGAGGACGGCTACGTTATGTTTGAAAAATCCACTCGCCACACAGTCATAAGACGCGGCCCTACCGGTATGAGACTTTATCCCGTAGCCTACTTCAACTGGTATCCTACAAAGGACAGCTTCCACGGCACACCGCCCGTTTCGGGAATGATAGCAAATCAGAAGTTTATCAACAGAGCCTACGCCCTTATAATGAAGCATATGACAGACACCGCATTTTCCAAGGTCATTTACGACAAATCAAAAATACCCGAATGGTCAAATGAGGTAGGTGAGGCTATTGCCGCCATTGGCGGGGGTAATATTTCAGATTCGGTCTCGGTCGTCGGCGTCGGTCAGATGCAGGACGGTTATCTTGAGCTTATCGAAAATGCCATAGCCCTTACAAAAGAGCTTAACGGAGCAACCGATACGGCTCTCGGTAATACAGACCCTACAAACACAAGCGCGATTCTTGCGATGCAGGAAGCAGCGCGTGTTCCTCTTATGCAGGTTCGTTCTTCGCTTTGCCGCTGTATTGAGGAGCTTGCGTCTATCTGGGCTGAAATGATCTTTCTCTATTATCCAAAGGAGCGCCTCGTTCCATATAGGGAAAACGGAGAGATACACGCCGAATGCTTCTCGTTTGATAAAATGAAGGATGCGCTTATATGCTCTCACGTTGAAGTAAGCAACATAGAGCGTTCCTCTCCTGTCGCAACGCAAAGCATACTCGATAAGCTTCTCGACGGAGGTCATATCGGTGCCGACACCTATATATCTCTCCTGCCTCAAGGCATTATTCAAGCAAAAGAAGAAATTATAGAAAGCATCAAAAGAGAAAGGAAACAAAGCATAAATGAACAGTGAAATTTTAAATCAGGAAGAAGCTATAGAACTGTCTTCCCTTCCTGTAGAAGAAAACGAAGCTCCCGAACCAGAAGTAGAACCCGAACTCGAACCGGAATCGGAGGATATTCCAACAAGTGACGAGCTTCCTTGTGTGGAAATCGAAGATACTCCAAAAGAAGTTACACCTGAGGACGAACCCGATTCGGAATCTGAAAACTATCTTAACAGTCTTATACGTGAAGAACGTATATCAAACGAATATGCGGAATTTAAATCGCTTTTCCCCGGCGTGTCGGTCAGCGAGCTTCCCGACAGTGTACTGAGCAGTGTCAAAAACGGAGTTCCGCTCTCTGCGGCTTATGCGCTTTATGAACGCCGCCGCGCTATGTCAGAAGCTGTTGCGTCAGGAGTGAACCAAAAGAATCGCGAGCTTTCCTTCGCGGTAAAAAGCGGAAAAACAACCGAAGTATATTTTTCACCCGACGAGGTAAGACAAATGTCTGCCTCTGAGGTCAAAGCAAATTATTCAAAAATAATCGACTCAATGAGTCATTGGAACTAAAATAAAAAAATTAGTAAAATTGGAGGAATTTTATGGCTATTAAAAACTTTATTCCCACAGTATGGAGCGAAACTCTTTATGAACAGCTCGATAAACAGTATATCGCGGTACGTAACTGTAACCGTGATTTTGACGGCGAAATCAAGGAACAGGGCGGCACAGTAAAGATCTGCGGAGTTGGAAATATCAATATATTCGATTACACAAAAAACACCGATATAAGCAATATGCAGACCCTTTCCGATTTATATGCTGAAATTGTTATTTCACGTGCCCGCGCATTCAATTTCCAAATAGATGACATTGACCGCGCGCAGGCTAATCCCAAGCTTATGAAAGCTGCTATGAAGGTCGCGGCATCGGCTCTCGCAAATGACGCCGATAAGTACGTTTTCTCTTTGTATCAATACGCTGATATTGATAACCACCTTACTTGCAAGGACACGACTGCCGAAAACATCGTTGACCATATAATTGCCGCGAGAGAATTGCTTTTCGACAACAATGTCACAAACAATGACGAGGTCGTTCTTGAGGTCTCGCCTCAGATCGCATCTTTTATCCTCAAAGCAAAGATATCGCTTTCCAACGATATCTCCGACACTGCTCTTTCAAGCGGTGTTCTCGGCACTATTGCAGGCTGCAAGGTGTACGTTTCCAACAATATACATAAAGAAGAAGAAGAAATCGACATAATATATCACAAGTGCATGATGAGAACAAAGCGCGCTATCGCTTTCGCGGAACAGCTTTCCGAGATCGACGCATACCGTCCCGAATCGAGATTCGCCGACGCTGTCAAGGGTCTCCATCTCTACGGTGCCAGTGTCATTTATCCCAAAGAGGTCGTTCTTCTCAATCTCGGTGTATCCGTGGCTTAATATCTAACAAATGACAGTCAGGGACATTTATAATTCAGCACTCTGTCTTATCGGGGAGAACTCCGAATCCGAAAATGATTCAGATTATTCCGAAAGAGCTACCTATATCGTTGCTATATTTTGCGATAAGATAGCTCACATAGACCGTTCCTACCGCGAAAGTCACCGCCTTGACGAGCAGAAAAGCTTTAATGAGGTGTGCCTTGAACTCGATACAGAGTTTCCGCTGAGCCCCCGTTTTGCGGATTCGGCGAGTCATTATCTTGCCGCGATGCTCGTGCTATATGAAAACGAGGTCCTTCACGATAAGCTCTTTTCTATGCACTGCGATCTGCTTGCCAATGCAATAAGTGAAATACCTTATCTCAAGGAAAAGATCAAGAACGCATACTGCTGATAAAAATTTGGGCTACCTCAATGAAAATTGGGGTAGCCTCTTTTATTTTTTATCAAAACATGGTTGAAATTTGACATTTTATATGGTATAATATTAAATGAGGAGTGATTTTCTATGTTTTATATAAAGATGGCGGAGCTTAATATAGGCATCGACAACAAATACGCTTATCTTAAAGAGCTGTGCCGTGACTATCTCACAGAATGCGACACACCCGACCTTACCGTCTCTGTAACGGAAGAGCAAATAAAGGCCGAGCAAGAGGACTCTCTTTCGACAGGTGTCGTTGCAAGCGCGCCTTATGCCGAAAGTATTTGTATGTACCGTGAGATATGTAACCGTATACACGAATATGACGCCTTTCTGTTTCACGCCTCGGTCATTGAATGTGATGGACGGTCATACGCCTTTGCGGCTGCAAGCGGCACAGGTAAGTCAACGCACACAGGACTTTGGCTTAAGCATTTCGGAGACCGCGCAAGAATTATAAACGGCGACAAGCCCATCATGCGATTTGCCCACGGTGAGCTTCGCGCGTACGGAACTCCTTGGTGCGGCAAAGAGGGGTATAATATAAACGACAGCTCTCCTCTCGCAGCGGTCTGCTTCCTTGAAAGAGGAAAAACCAACACCATACGAAAGCTTGAAAGCGATGAATCCGTTATGCGTCTTTTCCCTCAAATACTGTTGCCGACAGACGAGGGCGCTATAGACCTTCTCTTCCCGCTCGTAGAAAAAATGATAGAAACTATCCCCTGCTACTGTCTTGCCTGTACCATATCCGACGAGGCTGTTACAGTAGCGTATAACGCCATGAGCCAAAATACTCAGAATCAATGAAAGGAATTTTCTTATGAAAAGAAAACCCGGCTTTATAGTCAGAAAAATATCCGGGCAAAACGTCGCCGTTGCTATCGGTGAGGCTTCAAAAAGCTTTCACGGAATGATAAAGCTCAACGACACGGGACTTATAATCTGGAATACGCTCGCAAAGGACGTGACCGAGGATGATATCGTCGCAGCAATCCTTGAGCAGTACGACGTTGCACCCGAGAAAGCGGCAGAGGACGTACACAAATTCGTTGAGGTGCTTAAGGATGCGGGAATCGTTATCGAGTGAGTTTTCACTTGCCGAAGCCGAAGAGCTTATCGTCGAGGTGCTTGAATCGGGCGGCGAATTCGAGCTGTATCCTCGCGGCACGAGTATGCTTCCGCTTATCGTTCAGGGACGCGATTCTGTCACGCTTGTAAAGCCTGACGGCCGTCTTTTTGAAGATGATATAGCTTTTTACAAAAGAGCCGACGGCAGCTTTATACTCCACAGAGTTATGTCGGTTGAAAAAGACAGCTATACGATGTGCGGCGACAATCAGCTCGTACTTGAGCCCGGAATAACCGACGCGCAGATAATTGGTGTCGTCTCGTCACTTTTCGTAAAGGGCAAAAAAATAGGCGTAACAAGCAAATCCTACAAAAGATATATAAAACGCCGCAAAAATCTTAAATGGCGTCGCATACTTCTGAAGTTTGCAAGGCATA
>JAZNPQ010000042.1:0-3621 GCA_045589735.1 Eubacteriales bacterium
ACAGCGGAAAAGCATCGCTTAGGACGGGGAACCCCCCACTTGTGTGGTTCCCCGAACCCCTCCGTGGCGCTTTTTTGCACAGGGTATTTCGCCCTCTGCGGAGGGCGACCGCCGGTCGCGGCGGCTCCGACAAGCCTTTAAAAAGGCTTGACCGAAACTTCAAAACGCTTCGCCCGGGCAGTTCGATAAATCAAAATTTGAAACAAGGAACACCTTATGCTGAACGTAAAAATTATAACCGTCGGTGGTATAAAAGAGGATTTTTACCGTCGGGCGTGTGACGAATATGTAAAACGGCTCTCGCCTTACGCCAAGGTCGAGGTAATTGAGCTTAAAGAGGGCCATATCCCCGAAAATCCAAGCGACGAGCATATTAAAAATGTGCTTGCCGCCGAAGGCGCAAACATACTCGCGGCTA
This sequence comes from Eubacteriales bacterium, assembly GCA_045589735.1. Classification (GTDB taxonomy): domain Bacteria; phylum Bacillota; class Clostridia; order Oscillospirales; family CAG-272; genus RGIG3994. The sequence goes on from JAZNPQ010000042.1 coordinate 419, forward strand.
TACCTCAAAGGGCGTACAGTGTCGCGCTGTGTGTTGAGGGTAAATCTGTCACATCGGAGAATTTTGCCGAAAAAATTTCAAATGTAATGAGTGAGACAAGCTGTATCTGTTTTATTATAGGAAGCTCGTACGGACTTTCGCCCGAAGTAAAAAAAGCCTGCAACGAACGTATTTCGTTCTCTGCGATGACCTTTCCGCACCAGCTTATGAGGGTAATTCTCTGTGAACAGATATACAGAGCTTTTATGATAAATCATAGGAGAACATATCACAAATAAAGGGGAGATACGTATAAAAAATATTATACAGAAAATAATAAGCCTCGCGCTCTCTGCTGTTGTGCTTTTTTCCGTCTCTTCCTGCGGAAAAGACGAAGAGCCGAAGGGGATTGAGCGCGTATACAGTACAGTCGATTATAACAATAACGGTAAAGACGACTATACAGACTTTTTAAACGGCGCGCGCGCCGATGCCACAGCACTTCCGACATACGACGACAGCTACTTTGAAGGCGGATATCCGCCCGATAATATAGGAGTATGCTCGGACGTTATCTGGAGAGCCTTCCGCGAGGCAGGCTATTCGCTTAAAGGCATGGTCGATAATGATGTCGCACGTGACCCTGAAGCCTACGTCGATATAGACAAGCCCGACCCGAATATAGATTTCAGACGAGTTGTAAATCTGCGTGTGTTTTTCGGTAAGTACGCCGTGTCGCTGACGACCGATATTGACGCTGTCGAGGAGTGGCAGCCCGGTGATATCGTCGTTTTTGGAAGGAATACGCATATAGGTATAGTTTCTGACAAACGAGACGCCGAGGGACACGCCTACATTATACATAACAGCGGTCAAGCCGAGAGGGAAGAGGACTACCTCGGACGGCAGAACGTCGCTGCGCATTACCGCTTCGATGCATCAAAGATCCCTGACGACGTGCTTTGTAAGTGGATAGAGGGGTAATTGTGTATAAATTGAAAACAATAATGTATAAATTTGCAAACAGACTTGACAAATAGGTCACACTGCTGTATAATTATTCGCGTTGATTGCATAAATCGATGAATACTATGAATAAATAAACAAAAAATTATTAGGAGATAAACCATGAACAAAAAAGACATCAAAAAAGTCGTCCTTGCTTATTCGGGCGGACTTGACACATCAATTATTATTCCGTGGCTCAAGGAAAACTACAATAACTGTGAGGTCATCGCGGTATCGGGTGACGTCGGACAGGGAACCGAGCTTGACGGACTTGAGGAAAAGGCAATAAAGACAGGTGCGTCCAAGCTTTACATAGAGGATCTCAAGCAGGACTACATCGAAAATTATATCTGGCCCTGTCTCAAGGCTGACGCAAAGTACGAGGACTATCTGCTCGGTACGTCTCACGCTCGTCCGTGTATCGCAAAGCGTCTCGTTGAGATCGCAAAAGCCGAGGGTGCCGACGCTATCTGCCACGGCTGTACGGGTAAGGGTAACGACCAGGTTCGTTTCGAGCTTACAATTAAGGCATTCGCTCCCGATATGGCGATAATCGCTCCTTGGCGTGAGTGGGATATCAAATCGCGTGACGAAGAGATCGACTACGCCGAGGCACACAATATTCCGCTTAAGATAAACCGTGAGACCAACTACTCGAAGGATAAGAACCTCTGGCATCTTTCTCACGAGGGTATGGATCTTGAGTCTCCCGCAAACGAGCCTCAGTACAACAAAGAGGGCTTCCTTGAGCTTGGCGTTTCTCCCGAGCAGGCGCCCGACGTACCGACCTACGTAACCATTCACTTCGAAAAGGGTATCCCGACCGCTATCGACGGCAAGGAAATGGGAGCTGTCGAGCTTGTTACAAAGCTCAACGAGATAGGCGGAAAGAACGGTATCGGACTTCTTGACATCGTTGAGAACCGTCTTGTCGGTATGAAGTCGCGCGGTGTTTATGAAACTCCCGCAGGTACTATACTTTATAAGGCTCACAACGTTCTTGAAACTATCTGTCTTGACAAGGAGACCTTCCACTTTATGCAGGCGCAGGTCGCTCCCAAGATGGCAGACCTCTGCTATAACGGTCAATGGTTCACACCTCTGCGTGAGGCTCTTTGCACCTTCGTTGATAAGGTAAACGAGACGGTAACGGGCGACGTAAAGCTTAAGCTTTATAAGGGTAATATTATTAATGCGGGCGTAACCTCTCCCTATACGCTCTACGACGAGCAGACCGCATCCTTCGGTGAAGACGAGGACTACAACCAGGCAGATTCAGCAGGCTTTATCAACCTGTTCGGACTTCCCATCAAGGTAAGAGCCAAGCTCCTCGGAGATAAATAAGTTTATAATAAAGCAGACCGCCAAAGGCGGTCTGCTCTTTTATGTAAATTGGGATTTATCGGTGAGTTGCGTTTTTTATGCGGGGCGTTGCCCCACACCCCACTTAAGGAACTTTTTGGAAAAAAGTTCCTTAAGAATCTTCAAAAACTTTCACACAAAAGGGTATATTATAATTGTTTATATATCTTTCAACGGTTGCTCGGGCGCAACCGTTGATATTTTATATGGAATAAACTCGCGTCGAGGCTGAAGGTCTTACCAAAAGTGAGGTAAGGTTGCGGCACCCCGACTTGTCGCTCTCGCAGTCGCGGGCTCAAACGCAGAAGTGTGTGGTTTGCACAAACTCAAAAACGATTGCGAAGCATTTGTTGCTCACATTTTGTGTGGCGTACTCACTGCGCGTCATTAAAAAGTAAAATTTAAAAAAAATCAATAAATTAGATTGAATAATATTTTTGTAATGTCGCGTAGTGAGTGTGTCCGAATGGCAACACACGAGCCGCGACTGCGGGAGCGAGAAGGCAGGGCGCCGATGCTGACTTCACTTTTTTGAAAGCCTCCGACCCTGCCGCGCAAAGCTCTGTATAGAAATTCAACGGTTGAGACCGAGCAACCGTTGAAAGAGAGACAAAAAATTAAAACAATCCCTTGTTTAAAGTTTTTTGAAGATTCTTAAGGAACTTTTTGCAAAAAGTTCCTTAAGTGGGGTGTGGGGTGAAACCCCACATAAAGAATCAACCCAACGACAAATCAAAATTTGAAGGGAAATTACTTAGAAAATCCCCTCAATGCTTTCAAGGATTTTAAAGCGGAGCTTGTACTTTGGGTCATCGGTCTCGGTGATTATTTTGTATTGCTCGGACGAAAGACCG
>JAZNPQ010000043.1:0-11268 GCA_045589735.1 Eubacteriales bacterium
TGACTCACCCTCAACGTTTTTGCTTGACGGTTAAACACCGTCATTTTTGCCTTTATAAAGGCAAAAAACGCAAATTCCGAGCGACAAAAAAGTCTAACGTCGACTTTTTTGTGCGGGGGCTTCGTTAATGACTCAGCCCCCATTTTATGCTTTTTAGTATCGGCAAAAAATTGTCTCTTTCAGCTTTTGAAAAAATATTTTCTTCGTCTGTCATCGGGTCATAAAAATATTGATAGCTGAAAAAGGAAACACCGACACATTTGTCTGAGGTTTTTGTATATTCGAGAGAGCGTTTTATTATGTCGGTTCGTCTCATCCATTCGTCACGTCCCGTGTCGCCCGCCCACCTGTCACCGATGCCGTTTTGCGCGTTTACCGCCTTTCCAAGCGAAAGACCGATCCAAAGAGCGACACCGTCGGTCTTTATTATCGTATTCCATTTGTCAAGCAGAGCATCAAACGCGCAGGTCTCGTGCTCAAATCCAAAGTACAGCTGAGGACAGATATAATCCACGTATCCGTCGGATTTGCACCAGGTATAAACATCGGCGTAAAGCTCGGCGTAGTCCTTCTCCAAAGTGCCTGCGGGGCTTATACCGAACAGTAAATTTTTGTCCTCTTCTTTGACGGCAGCGTAAAGTTCTTTTACGAGCAGATTTATATTATTTCTTCTGAAATCACCGAGAGACATACCATTCCCATAAAGCGTATAGGCTTCGGCGTCAAAGCTCGTATCCGTTGTCGGATAGAAATAATCGTCCATATGAATACCGTCCACAGAGTAATTTTGTATTATCTCACGAACACCGTGAGCTATAAGCCCTCTGACCTCGGAATAAGCGGGATTTAAATAAACTCTTCCGTCAAGAGTCGGCAGATAAAGCGTTTTTAAAGCAGGGTCGCCCCACCATTCTTTAATCGGATATTTTTCGCTTATAAACTCAATTTCACTTTCCTTCATTGCGCGCAACGGATTTATCCACGCGTGAATAGACAGCTCCTTTTTGTGTGCCTCTTCAACAATTATACGAAAGGGGTCGTATTCGAATTCGTTTCCGTATTTGCCTACAACGTAGACCGACGGAGCGAAATACCTTGACGGATACATACTGTCGGCATTCGGACGTACCTGCACTATAACGGTATTTATCCCAATTCTTTTACAGTTGTCCAAAATTTTTGAAATACGTTCTCTAAAGGCATATTCGTCGGTACTGTAGACGTCGCAAAGGTCGTATTGAGACAGCCACATTGCCTTGACGTTTGTGTAATTTATCCGTGTTTCTTTTTCGTCTTGCGTATGAAGCGAGACATCGGTATAATTTTGTTCTTTTTTGTCGCTTTTTTTGGAATCAACCCAAAAACACATATAAAACAAGACGAAAAACATAAAAAAAACTAAAAAAATACGGCAAGCTTTCATATTCTCTCCACAATTTGAATACAGAATTTACAATTATTTATTGAATTAGTATTATTTTTATAGTATAATATATTTAACTGTCAAAAATAAATTACTATTTGGAGGTTGTTATGATTAAAAAAGCTGTTATACCCGCTGCAGGACTTGGAACGAGAATGTTGCCCATTTCGCGCGCAGTACCGAAGGAAATGCTCCCTATTGTGGACAGACCCGCGATATCTTACCTTGTAGATGAAGCTATCGCTTCCGGAATTACCGATATTCTTATTATCACAAACCGTGACAAAGACGTGATCGAAGATTATTTTGACATTTCCCCCGAATATGAGCAGAAGCTCAGAGCATCCGGAAAGCAGACCGAAATAGACGCTATGTACGAGTGCGCGCAGAAGGCAAACGTATACTTTTTGCGTCAGAAGGTAACCAAAGGACTCGGACACGCTGTCGGATGCGCAAGAGCGTTTATCGGAGACGAGCCGTTTGCCGTGCTTTACGGCGATGATGTTATTTTTTCTGAGCGTCCTGTCGTAAGACAGCTCATCGACGCCTATGAAAAATACGGACGAGCAGCCTGCGGAGTTAAGGCAGTTCCTACAGAGCTGGTTTCAAAATATTGTTCTCTTAAAACAACGCCTATCGAAAACGACCCTACGAGCTTTTTCGTTGACGATATGATAGAAAAGCCGAAGCCCGAGCAGATATGGTCGAATTATTCGATTCTCGGAAGAGTTCTTCTGACACCCGACGTTTTTGATATTATTGATACACTCGAGCCGGGCGCGGGCGGCGAGATACAGCTCACCGATGCTATGAAGAAAATGGCGCAGACTGTCGGTATGACGGCGGTCGATTTTGAGGGTGAGCGCTTTGATATGGGAGCTAAGATAGGATTCCTTAAGGCTAACGTTACGCAAGCGGCAAAAAATGCAGAGCTTGGTGAAGAATTCAGAGCATTTTTGCGTGAGTTTGTAAAGAACATGGACAAATAATGGTTAGCGTGAAGTTTTGTTTCACGAAAAGCTTTATTTACTGTTCACGCTCCAAAATTCAAATTAAAAATGGGACCCAAACCCATTTTTGTTTGCGGAGCAAACACATTTGAATTCTGTTGCTTTTTGAGCCGCCGTTATAGGCGGCGGAATGGAGATTGTTATGAGAGTTTCAAAGGAAAACTATTATCTTGATATAGCTCAGACTGTTGCCGAGAGAAGTACCTGTCTGCGTAAGTGCTACGGAGCTATAATCGTAAAAGACGACGTTATCGTATCCACGGGATATAACGGCGCTCCGCGAGGACGTGTCAACTGTTGCGACCTCGGTCACTGTATGAGAGAAAAGCTAAATATTCCGAGAGGCGAGAGATACGAGCTTTGCCGTTCGATACACTCCGAACAGAATGCCATAATTGCCGCGTCTCGCGAGCGTATGCTCGGTGCAACGCTTTATATGGTATGCGTAGACCCGAAGGACGGTTCACTTGTCGCGGGAACGAGCAGCTGTATGATGTGTAAGCGTGTTATTATAAACGCAGGCATTGAGCGAGTCGTTATCCGAGATACTAAAGACGAATTCCGAGTTATAAACGTATCCGAATGGATAGAAAACGACGACTCGCTTTCGGGAACGTTTGGTTATTAAGCTTTAAAATTTTCGGAGTAAAAAATGAGAAAAATTACATTTGTTTTGGCGGTTGCTATTATTTTTGGGTGCCTTGTGTCCTGTGGCGGATGCGCGGGATGCTCCGGATGCTCAAAAGCCGTCAAGCTTGAAACAAAACAGGGCGGATATTACAATGAAAAGCTTGAGGTCTATTACAGTATTGCGCCGTCGAGCTATGAAGCTATTGGATACTTAAAGGAAGCATACGCAATAGATTCTCACGATTTCACGTTTCATATTGTTACAGACCCGAACGGAAACCGCGCAGATGCGTCGGATTGGCTGTACGACGCCACAAACTCGGCACTTCTTTATAACAGTGATAAAAAGCTTCCGACGCTCAAAGAGATGAATCCGGCAGCGATAGATTTTTTCGTTGAAGGAGACGTGAGAATACCTCTTGATATATCCATTACGGAAAAGTCGGAAATAGACACTATAATCGAATGTCTTAGCAATCCTTCCTGCTCAAACAGCAGTATCAGAGCAGAGCTTAACGATTCGTACGGACTTCGCTTTACGTCGAACGAGTACAAATATATATCGTACGTTCTCGATTACGTTGAGTTTTCGCAGAACATATATGAATACGAGAAAGCCGAGGGCTATACCGATGCGGCTGACGTCGAAGCGCGTTACGATTTCAGAGAAGGCGTTGAATATGAGATAGTCGCAGAGGAAGACGGAAGCTACACTGTAAAGTACGACTACGGGAAGTATTTTATATACGATGAAAGTGTAGGACGCTACTATATGGCAGGCTATATACACGATAACTACAACAGCGGAGATGACAAACAATGATAACCGTTTTTACGGAAGAGCATCTTGACGCGGCTGCCGACGCCGAGATACGTTGTTTTTCTGTTCCGTGGTCAAGGGAATCCTTAAAGCTTCTTGTGTCACCGATTGGATTTGGGCTTGTCGCTATGGTTGACGGAGAATTTGCGGCATACGGCGGAATTATGTGCGTTGCGGATGAAGCGCAGATACTTAACGTGGCAACGCTTCCCGAATACAGACGGCAGGGACTTGCAAGAGAAATTCTTTCGGGACTTTATGAGGAAGCAAAAGCAAGGGGAGCTGTAACCGTGACACTTGAGGTAAGAGAATCAAACAAGGCGGCGCGTTCGCTATATCTATCGGAAGGATTTTCGGAGATAGGTATGCGTCCGAATTACTATACTGATCCGCGTGAGGCGGCAATAATTATGGAGAAAAAACTGTAATGTACATTTTGGGAATTGAAAGCTCCTGTGACGAGACGTCGGCATCGGTCATAAACGGTGAGACGAGGACGGTGCTGTCGAATATCGTCGCGTCACAAATAGAAATACACAGACTCTATGGCGGCGTTGTTCCCGAAATCGCGGGGCGCGCGCACATAGAAGCAATATCGAGAATAACCTACAGGGCACTTGACGAGGCGAGCGTAAAGCTTTCGGATATCGGAGCAATAGCTGTTACGGCGCATCCGGGGCTTATCGGTGCGTTACTTGTCGGTGTGAATTTCGCAAAGTCGCTTGCGTATGCAAATAAAATTCCGCTCGTCGCGGTAAATCATATAAAGGCGCACGTTGCGGCGGCATATTTGACAGATCCCACACTTGAACCGCCGTTTTTGGCGGTCGTTGTGTCGGGCGGTCACACTTCAATTTTTGAGGTAAAGAGCTATACAGAATTTAACGAAATAGGCGCAACGCGAGACGATGCCGCAGGCGAGGCGTTTGACAAGATAGGACGCGTTATAGGTCTGCCGTACCCGGGCGGAGCCGCGCTTGATAAGCTCGCGTACGAGGGTGACGCATACGCTATAAAGCTGCCGTCGCCGGCACTTAAAGACGGACTTGACTTTTCGTTCAGCGGTCTTAAGACTGCCGCACTTAACTATATAAATACAGTGACTCAGCAGGGAAAAGAGCCCGATGCCGCGAATATTGCCGCGTCGTATACACGTGTCATAAAGGAAGCGATAACCGAAAAGGTCGGAAAAGCTATAGAGCAGACGGGATACCGTCATATTGTCCTCGCGGGCGGTGTTGCGGCTAACTCACACATAAGAAAAAGCCTTTCCGAGCTTTGCGAAAAAATGGACGCAAAGCTGACAGTACCGCCTATAAATCTTTGCGGAGACAATGCCGCAATGGTCGCGGCGGCAGGATATTTTGAATATCTCGCAGGGCATTTTTCGGACGTAAAGCTAAATGCTTCGGCTGTTGAGCCAAGCTATTCGTAATAGCTTCGTAATAGTATAGAAGGAGAAAGATCATGGCAAGACTTAATATAAGAAAAATAGGAGACCCTGTTCTCCGTCAGACCTCGCGTCCCGTAAAGGAGATAAATGCGAGAATAATCACACTGCTTGACGATATGGCAGAAACTATGAGAGACGCAGACGGGGTAGGACTTGCCGCGCCTCAGGTCGGTGTGCTTCGCCGTGTTGTTGTTATCGAAACGCCCGACAGCGGTCTTATCGAGCTTATAAATCCTCAGATCCTTTCGGTTGAAGGTGAGCAAGAGGGATACGAGGGCTGCCTTTCCGTGCCCGGTCAGTCGGGAATCGTAAAGCGTCCTATGAAGGTCACAGTGCGCGCGCTTGACAGACACGGACACGCATTCGAAATGACAGGCACCGAGCTTCTTGCACGTGCATTCTGTCATGAGATCGACCACCTTGACGGTCAGCTTTACGTTGATATCGCAACCGAAATGGGAGATAACTGATGAATTTACGTATTCTTTTTATGGGTACACCCGACTTTGCGCTGTTTTCGCTTAAAGCGCTTGTCGCGTCGGACGATGAGGTCGTCGGAGTTATAACACAGCCCGACAAGCCGAAGGGAAGAGGATATACTCTGACACCGCCGCCGGTAAAGGTCTTCGCTGAGTCGGTGGGTATACCCGTTTATCAGCCGACAACACTCAAGGGCGATGAATTTGCAGAATTTCTTAAACAAATTGCTCCCGATATGATAGTTGTAGCGGCGTACGGTAAGATACTTCCGAAAAACGTTATAGATTACCCGAAATACGGTTGCATAAATGTTCACGGCTCATATCTGCCCGAATATCGCGGTGCCGCACCTATGCAGAGAGCGATAATTGACGGATGTGAGTATACCGGCGTGACTATTATGAAAATGGACGTCGGACTTGACACCGGCGATATGATAACACGCAAGAAAACGAAAATAAATATCGACGACAATTTTGAGGATATACACGACCGCCTTGGAAACGAGGGCGCGGAGCTTCTTGTGGATACTATTAAGCTCATAAAAGAAGGAAAGGTCACACCCGAAAAGCAGGACGACAGCCTTGCCACGTATGCCGCAAAAATAGAAAAATCCGATTGCAGAATAGATTTTTCGATGCCGACAAAAAAGGTGCACGACCTGATACGAGGTCTGTCTCCTATCCCGCTCGGATTTACCAAAATGCCCGACGGAAAGATGCTTAAGATCGTTTCGGCAAAGCTCTCGGCGAAGGACGCAAACGGAAAAGAAGCGGGTACCGTAATTTCACTTGACGGCGGTGTTATAACTGTCGTTTGCGGAGACGGTTGCATTGATATTACGGCAGTGCTTCCCGAGGGAAAGCGCAAAATGCCTGCCGCGGACTTTATTCGCGGTCGCGGTATTGCCGTTGGCGATAAGCTTGGATCATGAGTGCAAGACGTGTTGCGCTTAAGGTTCTGTCAAGGATCGACCGAGATAAGAGCTATTCAAATCTGACACTCGATTCGGAGCTAAAAAAAGCAGACCTCACCGATGCCGACAAGGCACTTGCGTCGTGTATCGTTTTCGGTGTGGTTGCAAGAAAAATTACGCTTGATTACTATATTTCAAAGCTGACAAAGGTCGCGGAATCAAAGATCGAGCCGCAGGTGAGAAATATTCTCCGTATGGGTCTTTATCAGATGATGTACCTTGACAGAATACCCGACCACGCGGCTGTCAATGAAAGTGTAAACGCCGCGCCTGCAAGGGCAAAAAGCTTTGTAAACGCTGTGCTTCGCAGATTTTTGCGTGAAAGAGACACGGTAGAGCTCCCGAGTGACCCTATAATGCGTTTGTCTGTCGAGGAATCGTATCCTATTGAGCTTTGCAAAAAGCTTACCGACAGCTACGGCTTTGAAACGGCGCGTGATATGCTTTCGGCAATGAATGAAACACCGCCCTTGACTCTTCGCGTAAATACACTAAAAACCGATAGAGATACTCTTTTGTCGGAATTTTTAAAACGCGGAATCAAAGCAGAGCAGGGAAAACTTACAAGTGATTCAATATATGTCACGGGAACGCCCGTAACAGAGCTTTACGGCTTTGACGAAAGACTGTTTTTCGTTCAGGACGAGGCATCACAGCTTTGTGTGTCGGCACTTGACGCAAGACCCCAAGGTCTTGTTCTGGATTGTTGCTCAGCACCCGGTTCAAAAAGCTTCGGCGCGGCTATGACAATGAAAAACAAAGGAAAAATACTCTCCTTTGACCTTCACGAAAACAAGCTTTCGCTGATACGCGCGGGTGCTGAATCGCTCGGTATAAATATAATTGAAACGAATGCGGCAGACGCAAGAGAATTTAGATCTGAGCTTGAGGGCAAAGCCGACGCGGTACTTTGTGACGTACCCTGCTCAGGTTACGGTGTTATCGCTAAAAAGCCCGAAATACGCTTCAAGCCTCTGTCAGATGCCGAAAAATTACCCGAAATACAGTATGCGATACTTGAAAACTGTTCAAGATATGTAAAAGAAGGTGGTGTGCTTATTTATTCTACCTGTACGGTTTTGCCCGAAGAAAACAAAAACAATATCGAACGCTTTTTGTCAGGTCATCCCGAATTTGTGGCTGAAAGCATTACGGTGGGTGGCAAGGACTATCCGTGCGGAGTACAGCTTTTGCCGCATATTCACGGAACAGACGGATTTTATATAGCAAAATTCAGAAAAATAGGAAGATAAAATATGAGTATTACAGAAAACCAAACTCCCGAAATACAGGACGTATCTCCTGCGGTTATAAGACGTTTGCCGAGATATTTCCGATATTTGCGTGAGCTTATGCTAAAGGGACAGCTCAGAATAAGCTCAGCAGAGCTTGCAAAGCTTATGAACGTTACAGCGTCACAGATAAGACAGGACCTTAACTGTTTCGGAGGCTTCGGTCAGCAGGGATACGGTTACAACATAAGCTATCTTTATGCCAAAATAAGTGAGCTTCTCGGAGTCGGGGAGGGATACAGAGGAATAATTGTCGGCGCGGGAAATCTTGGAAGCGCGCTTGTAAACAGCCGTATGTTTGAAAAACGCGGTGTGGATATTATCGCTATGTTTGATATAAACGAAGGCATAATTGGAAAAGAGATCGGCGGAGTTGCTGTTTATTCAATGAATGAGCTTGAGAAATTTTCAAGCGAAAATAACATTGACATCGCGGTCATAACCGTTTCAAGAGACGCTGTATCCGAAACTGTGGATCGGCTTGTAAATGCAGGTATCAAGGGATTTTGGAATTTCACCAGCACTGAGGTGAAAGCGCCGCACAACGATGTTGTTTGCGAAAACATACATATGGGCGATTCGCTTATGACTCTTTGCTATAACTTGAGAATAAAAGGTAATTCTCCAAAGGAGCAACAATGAGTATATCATTTTTATACGGAAAAAACGCGGTCGTACTGCCGTCAAAGGTAGCGTCAAAACTCGATAGAGCTACAAAACGAGATCTCAAAATACTTTTTGCGCTGGCAGAAAACCGTATGCTTTGCGAAACATCCGAAACGGAACCGTCAAAGGTCGCGTCGCTTATAGGTTGTACGGAATCTGAACTGGTGGCGTCAATATCATTCTGGCGCGGGGCAGGTATTATCGAGACAGAGGAAAGCGAAGCTGTTTCCAATACCGTCGAGACAGTACAGACCGAAAAGACCGAGGAACAGAAGAAAGCAGAAAATAAAGCCGCTATTTCAAAAAAGGCTGCGCTTGCGGACGAGCTTCCGAAATATACGACGGTCGAGCTTACAGGGCTTCTTGAAGAGCAAAAGGATATGGCTGTGCTTATTGACGAATGTCAGAGAGCTGTCGGTAAGGTGTTTAATACGCACGAGATAAACGTAATAATAGGGCTTCGCGATTATCTTAAGCTCGACGAGGAATATATCCTGCTTCTTATCGACTATTGCAAAAAAATGGGTAAAAATTCTCTGCACTACATAAAAAAATGCGCGTTCAGCTTCTGCGACGAGGGTATAACCGAGGCGGCAATGCTTGCCGAGAAGATCAGAAAAATGGAAGCTATCGCAGGGCTTGAGGGTGAGATAAAAACACTGTTTGGTATGCACGGACGACAGCTTACTACAAAGGAAAAGAAATTTATCGCTGCGTGGATAGGCGAGTACGGATACGGTATCGACGTCATAAAGAAAGCGTACGAAATGACAATAGATACAATACACGAGCCGGTTCCTGCATACGCAAACGCAATAATCGAGCGTTGGCACGCGAACGGACTTAATGACATTGAAGCAATAGAAGCGGCGGAAGCCGAGGCTCTTCCGAGTAACGGTAGCTTTGACACTAATGAGTTCTTTGAGCTTGCAAGCCAACGTAGTTTTATGGACGACTGAAAGGAAAAATGCTATGAGCTTTAATCCTCAAAATTTTATACGTATCAGGGAAGAATACGAAAACAAAGCAGAGAAGGCAAGACAGGAAGCCGATATAAGACGCGCACAGCTTGAAATGATTTTTCCCGAATTTGCCAAAATAAACCGGGAACTTATGAATACGGGACTTCTCATTATGGACGCAATAATGAAAAATCCCGAAAATCTCGAAGCCCGACTTGCAAAGATAGAAGCAGACAATCAGGCATTACTTGCTAAAAAGCGTGAAATACTTAAAAATGCAGGCTATCCCGAGGACTATGACTCGGTACATTATGAGTGTGAAGCCTGCGGCGACACGGGATATGCCGACGGTAAGATGTGTAAATGTATGAGACGCGCGCTGATACTTGCCGGCTATGAGTCGTCGGGTATCGCAAATCTTCTCGCAAAGCAGTCGTTTGAGTCTTTTTCTCTCGATTATTATAAGAATAATAAAACAGTATACGAAAAAATGTCGCGAGTGCTGTCAGAAACAAAAGCTTTTACAACGAAATTTAAGGGTAAAAATAGCGGAAACCTTGCGTTTTTTGGCGGAACGGGGGTTGGAAAGACTCACCTTTCGAGCGCAGTTGCAAGAGAGCTTATAGATTCGGGCTACGATGTAATGTATACGACGGCTATCGGTATGATGTCGGATTTCGAGTATCAGAGATTCGGAAGCACAGTATCAACCGAGATATCGCCCACGTCAAGATATTTTGAATGTGACCTTCTGATAATTGACGACCTCGGAACCGAAATTGCAAATCAGTTTACGGTGACGACGCTTTATAACGTTATCGATACACGACTCAAAACAGGAAAATCTATGCTTATCAGTACAAATCTGTCTCAGGACGAGATGAGAAAACGCTATTGGGACAGAATAACGAGCCGCATTTTCGGAGAATTTCATGTTCTCGGCTTTGCGGGAATTGACGTTCGTCAACAAAAATTAAAAGTATAAAAATATTGCAGACACCGAATAATAAAGGTGTCTGCAATATTTTTATATTTTTTGGAGGTTATTTAAAATGCCCGAAACAATTAACAAAACAGGCGAGCTTGCGGCGGCAATATATAAAAATGTAACTATGGGTGCTGAGATCATAGTTACAATGATGCCGAAGATAAAAAATGACGAGCTGAAAAAAGACGTTACCGAACAGCTTGCAAGCTATGAAGAGTACGCAACGAAGGTAAAAGGACTTATTGAAAAGGCAGGCGAAGAGCCTAAAGAAGAGTCGATGATGAGCAAGTTTATGGCTAAAATGGGCGTTCAGATGAACACGCTGACCGACTCAACGACAAGCCACCTTGCAGAAATGATGATAGAGGGAAGCACGATGAACGTGAACGACCTTCTTCGCAAGATACACGAAGCAGAGGAGCACGACGGCGGAAGCGCGGAGATGAACCTCGCGCGCGACGTTGTTTCCTTCGAGGAACGTAATATCGAAAAGCTCAAGGAATATCTCTGATATAACAAAAGTCCACCATCCTAATCAGACGGTGGACTTGCAAATTTTGATTTGTCG
>JAZNPQ010000044.1:0-11682 GCA_045589735.1 Eubacteriales bacterium
GTTATATGAGTGGCATCTTTTTTGTCAACACGTCTCAAACAAAAGAGCACTGCGAGAGCAGTGCTCTTTTGTTTGGAAATGAAGCGCACCTGCGGTGCATGAAAAATGAAGCAGGGCTTCGCCCTGTGAAGCGAGCTTTCGGAGGTCTTATTAAGTCATAACGCGACGGTTGAAGGCTCACAAATAATTCTTGGATCGAGAAGCTGCCTTATCTACAAGGTATAATAAAAAGCAGCGGCTGTACAGTATCATTGTGTATAAACCGCTTGACATTAAGTGCTTTGTGTGGTATACTGAAACCAACAAATTAAAAATTTGGAGGACTTTTATGAAAAAAACATTAACCGCTATACTTGCCGCTTTGCTCTTGATCTCTGTCTGCCTGTCTTTTACGGCTTGTTCTAAAGAGAAAACCTCAAATCCTATAGAATTTAAAGAAAAGTACATGAGTTCATCTGATACAGAATGGTATATTTTTTATGCCGACGGCACGGGAGAATATGAAATACACCGTGATTGGGGTGTCGGCGACATATCGTCCGGAACAGTTGAATTCATTTGGCGCGAGGCTTCTGATGGAGCGGTCTATCTGTTCGAGACAGACAGATCTTATGATGATGACCATACATATAACAAAAATCTTTTCTTTAGTGGACATAAACTATATTTTGGAGAAGATTTCTTCGCTTATCCCGAAGGGGCTAAGTTTATCATAGAAGACTCGGATCTGTATGAAGATTGCAGAGACTGATCCCAAACTGTTTTTCAGTAATCTATAATTCTAAAAATGAAAAAACAATTTTTCACCGAGGACAAAATCCTCGGTGATTTTTATACAGCGGGTTGAAAAGCGTTATGTTTTATGATATAATTTTACTTATAAACCGAAAGGACAGGCAAGATGAAAAAAGAAGAACTGAAAATTGAAAACATAAGAAAAGATCTCTCCAAGGTCTCATCTGAAAATCACGCAAGAGTATCGGACAAATGGTTCGCCGGTATAATTTTAACTCCAATCGCGGCAGTGCTGAGCTTCTTTTTTATAAATCGGTTGTTGGTCATACCTCTTGCGCTTATATTTGCGTACAGTTTGTATAGGTATATCTCCGAAATCAGAAAAATAGCCAAAGATTCGGGCAATGTTTATAGCGTTGCCGACAGAGATGATATTTCGGTATCCGTGGAAAAGCTAAGCCACATAACGAATGAAACGGTGTACGAACCTCGCCAAGCGGGACTGCGCCGACATCATACGAAAACGGGTACGAACCTCGCCAAGCGGGGCTGCGCCGACATCATACGAAAACGGTGCGTATTTATTATTTTTATTCGGGCATAAGCTGGAGAGAGCCGGAAACGAATAAGCATTATGGATGGAGCAAGGAATATAACCTTACGCCGAGCGGACTTTACAATACTTCGGTGAAGGACAATGAATTTTATTATATAACTCTTAAGGGCGCGTCGAGTTCGGCGTATATCTACAACACAAAATTTTTTGAGTTTAAAGACATAAAGCCGAAAGAAAATACGGAGAATTTATGACTAACGAAAAAATAAAAATAGCCGCGATAGTCGGACCTACGGCGTGCGGTAAGACGTCATTATCGGTCGAGGTCGCAAAGGAGCTTGGCGGTGAGATAATCTGCTGTGACTCAATGCAGGTGTATAAAGAAATGTACATAGGCACAGCCGCGCCGACCCCCGACGAAACAAACGGTGTGCCTCACCGTCTTTTTGCGTCGGTCGAGCCGTGCGCATCCTTTTCCTGCTCGGATTATGCATCGGTGGCAGATGAGGCGATAAAAGAGATTGCGTCACGCGGAAAGCTTCCGATACTTGTCGGCGGTACCGGACTCTATCTTGACAGTCTTCTTCTCGGCTGCGGTGACTGCTCTGCCGCGCCTGATGAAGCCTTCAGAAACGAAATGAAAAAAATTGCCGACGAGCAGGGAAATGATGCGCTTCACGCGCTTCTTGCCGAAAAAGACCCCGAAGCCGCGGCGGCTATACATCCAAACAACGTAAAGCGTGTCATTCGTGCGCTTGAGATCTGCAATTCTTGCGGCACAAAAACAGAATACGACAAGCGCGCACGAAGCGGTATGAGATATGACGCGACGGTCGTAGGTATAAATTACAGTGACCGTTCAGTGCTTTATGACCGTATAAACCGACGAATCGACAAAATGCTTGACGAAGGACTTGTCAAGGAGACCAAAAAGCTTTTGGAGCTTGGCGTTTTTGAGACGAATTCAACGGCGGCGCAGGCGATAGGATACAAGGAAATACTACCCTATATACGAGGCGATGAGGAGCTTTCGGTATCTGTCGAAAGACTCAAAACCGCAACGCGACACTACGCAAAAAGACAGCTTACGTGGTTCTCGGCAAAGGATTACGTCGAGTGGGTATACGCCGACGGCATAGAAAACGAAAAAATATTTAAAAATATTGTAAAAAATATTATAAAACTATTTAATATTTAACTGTTTTGTGATATAATAAATTAAATATAGTGTAGAAATATTTTTCGGGAGGCGGGACGTGCAAAAAAAACAGGAAAAAAAAACCAAACACGTCAGAATAACGCTTATCTGGATAGCCCTTGCGGGTGTTCTTACACTCTATGTGCTATATCATCTTGTTAAGGGCTTTACCCCTGCGCTGAATACCGACACGGCAACAAGAGCTACCGAAACGGTGGTACGTAATTACGACGCGTATATTATGCGAAACGAAATAGTGCTTACGTCGGAAAACGGCGGATACTGCGACTATTTGATAGGTCACGGAGACTATTCAAAGACGTCTGCCGAGCTTGCGAGGGTGTATGAGTCAAGCAATAAAGAGGTTGTCGCGCGGATAGCCGAAATAGACAAGCGTATAGCACTTCTTCGTGATTGCGCAAGGTACGCAGTTATCAAGACCGAGCGTCAGAATATGATAGACGGCTACAATGCTATCCTCTCTTCGCTTCGCGGTAATGATATAGGCGACGCGCTTGACCAAGCAGACAGTGTTATGGAGAGTATGTATACGCTTGAAGTAAACACGGGTCTTTCTTCGGATATAGCCAAAAACGTTGCTGAGGCAGAGACAGAGATAGAAACGCTGACTGCCGAAAGAGAAACGCTTTGCCGTTCACTTGGAGCGTATTCGTCGGTGGTGTCAAACGGTACGGGTTGCTTTTTCCATGGGGCTGACGGCTACGAGGAGATATATTCGAGCCGCAATATAGGTACTGTGACGCTGTCTGAGCTTAAGGAGACCTTTACAAAAGAGCCACAAAAAACCGATCACGCGATAGGAACTTATATATCCGATTATACTTGGTATATAGCGATACCGACAACGATGAGCGAAACGGTGTATTTCACCGAAGGGAACAGTTATACTGTGAATTTTAAATATACGTCGGGTATAGCTCTTGATATGGAGCTGTATAGAATTGTACGCGACGGAAACGAGACCGACGCGGTTATGCTATTCTCGTCATCAACTCTTCCGGAGGGCTTTGACAGAACAAGATGCCAGAACGTCGAGATAGAGGTCGCGAGCTACACAGGCAACCGTATAGCTGTGGAAGCTTTGACGGAGAATAATGGAAACGTCGGCGTCTGGATACTGTCAAACGGCAAAATATCTTGGCGGAACGTGGCTGTTTTATATAAAAACGAGCTGTACGCAATAGCTCTTGACCCTACCGATATGACAGAGGACGGGAAAACCGAAAATTCTTTGAGCCTTAACGACACCTACGTGCTGTCGGGAAAAGGGCTCTATGAAGGGAAGCTTATAAATTGACCGATCTTTCATATATCGACCGCAACGTTCTGGCGGTCAGAGAAAAAATTGAAAAAGCGGCAAAGGCTGCTGGACGGGACCCAAAGGACATAACTCTTCTGGCTGCGGTCAAGTACGCTGATGCCGAGGAGATACAAAGACTTTATGACTGCGGAATACGCGTGGTCGGTGAAAACAGAGTACAGCAGTTCACAGAGCATCTCGGAATCTGTGGCTATGACCGCTTCGGAGTGCATTTCATAGGAACGCTTCAGACAAATAAGGTCAAGTATCTTGTAGGCAAGGTCGATGTGATAGAATCTGTTGACAGTGAAAGGCTTGCCGCCGAGATAGACCGTATCTCAAAAAAGAACGGTGTAGTAACCGACGTGCTGTGCGAAATAAATTCGGGACGCGAGCCAAACAAAAGCGGAGTTATGCCCGAGCAAGCCGAAGAGCTTTGCGAAAAAATAAGGAATTTTTCAAATCTAAGGCTGCGCGGATTTATGACAATGGCGCCGCTTGGCTCGACAAGTGACGAATACAGAAAATATTTTGGAGAAACTTATCGTTTGTCTCTTGACATTTGGCGAAAAACGATACATAATATAGAAGAGGAGCCTATCCTGTCGATGGGCATGAGCCAAAGCTTCGAGGAAGCGATACTCGAAGGGGCAAACGTTGTTCGCGTCGGTCGCGGGCTTTTTGAAAAAAGTAATTAAAAAATAAAAAATATATCTTAAAAACAAAAAACGGAGGACGGTTATGAATTTCTTTAAAAAGCGCGTAAAGGACGAGTACGCATACGACGAGGACTTTTACGATGATACCTATTACGGTGATTCGAACAAAGAGGACGAGGCAAACGGTGAAGGCGATAATGTAGCCGACACAAGAGCGGGCGTATCCTTCAACGGTGGCAGCTCGCCTGTAGCCCTCAAGGTCGTAAAGCCGAAGAGCTTTGATGAAGCTCCCACTATTGCAGACTATATAGCAGAGGGAAGCACGGTGCTTCTCAACATTGATAATATGGACAGAAACGCTACCAAGCGTATGCTGGACTTCCTTATGGGTGCGACCCACGTTCTCGGTGGAACCATGAATATGGTAACAGGAGGAACGTTCGTATTTGCTCCGAGGAGCGTCGGTGTCGCCGAGGTTTCCGCAGAAGAAGAGGCGGAGGAAGAGGTCATCGAGGAGATCGAAGAGTCAGATACTCCGGTTATCGACTAAGATCTTACAATACAGCCGGGAAATGCGGAATTTTAGGCATTTCCCGGAATATTTGTTTTTTGAAATCAATTTAAGGAGACATAAAAGATGTCAAAGGATTACACAAGTACGCTGAATCTGCCCAAAACAGAATTTTCGATGAGGGCAAATCTTCCCCAGCGAGAGCCTGAAACGATAAAGGCATGGGAAGAGAAAAGGCTTTACAACAAGATGCTCGAAAACGCGGAAGGCAAGCCTTCGTTCATTCTTCACGACGGCCCTCCTTTTTCGAACGGATTTATCCATATGGGACACGCTCTCAATAAGGTACTCAAGGATTTTATCGTTCGCAGCCACGCGATGATGGGATATTATACGCCTTACGTTCCGGGTTGGGATAACCACGGTCTTCCCATTGAGCGCGCTATTGAGAACTCAAAGAAAAAGCTGAACAAGGATATGACTGTTCCCGAGTTCAGAAAGGCTTGCGAGGATTTTGCGGAGGATTTTATTCAGAAGCAAATGGCAGGCTTCAAGAGACTTGGCGTTGTCGGTGATTGGGAGCATCCTTACCGCACAATGGATAAGCGTTTCGAGGCGCAGGAGGTTAAGGTATTCGGACGTATGTTCGATAAGGGCTATATTTATAAGGCACTCAAGCCTGTTACCTGGTGCCCCTTCTGTGCGACTGCCGTTGCAGAGGCAGACATTGAGTACAAGGATGATAACTGTACTTCGGTATACGTAAAATTCCCTATAAAAGACGATCTCGGTAAGCTTTCGGATTTCGATCTTTCCAAGACGTATTTCGTTATCTGGACAACGACCATCTGGACGCTGCCCGGAAATATGGCTATCTGTCTGCATCCTCGTGACAGCTACGTGCTTGTCAAGGCTGATAACGGCGAGACTTATATTATGGCAGAGGCTCTGATGGAAAAGACGATGAAGATGGGTGGCTTCCAGAATTATGAGGTTCTCGCAACCTATCCCGGCGCATTCTTCGAGAACATGCTCGCAAAGCATCCGTTCCTTGACAAGACCTCACGCTTGGTTTACGCTGAGTATGTCACTATGGATTCCGGTACAGGTTGCGTTCATACGGCTCCCGGCTTTGGTGCTGACGACTATCAGACTTGTATGAGATACGGAATGGATCTCGTCGTTCCCGTTGACGATCGCGGACGCCACACCGAATATGCGGGTAAGTATGCGGGTATGAAGACAGAGGAGTCGAACCCCGTTATACTTGAAGATATGAAGGAGAGCGGAATGCTCTTCGCATCCGAGGAGATCGTACACTCTTATCCTCACCATGACCGTTGCAAGAAGCCTGTTATCTTCCGCGCAACACCTCAGTGGTTCTGTTCTGTTGAGTCCTTTAAGGACCAGGCGATAAAAGCTATCGAGAACGTTGAGTGGTATCCTGCTTGGGGCGGCGAGCGTATGACGAATATGATACGTGAGCGTTCCGATTGGTGTATTTCCCGTCAGCGCCGTTGGGGTCTGCCGATTCCTGTTTTCTATTGTAAGGATTGCGGCAAGCCCGTATCAACTCCCGAATCTATTGAGAAAATATCAAAGTTTTTCGGTGAGTACGGTTCAAATATCTGGTTTGAAAAGGAAGCTATGGAGCTCGTTCCCGAAGGATTTACCTGTCCGCACTGCGGAGGCAAGGAATTTGACAAGGAGAAGGACACGCTTGATTGCTGGTTCGACTCAGGATCGACTCATTTCGCCTCTCTTATGAACGATACCCCCGAGCTTTGGCCCGCCGACGTTTATCTTGAGGGAGCTGACCAGTATCGCGGTTGGTTCCAATCCTCACTTTTGACCTCTGTCGGAGCGCTTGATAAGGGCGCACCCTTCCGTCAGGTTCTGACACACGGTTGGGTCGTTGACGGACAGGGAAGAGCAATGCACAAATCTCTCGGAAACGGAGTTGACCCCGCCGATCTCATTAAGGATTTCGGCGCGGATATCGTAAGACTTTGGGCGGCATCCTCCGATTATCACGCGGACGTACGTTGCTCGAAGGAGATATTCAAGCAGCTCTCCGAGACCTACAGAAAGATAAGAAATACCGCAAGAATCCTGCTCGCAAATATAGGGGACTTCAATCCCGATACAGATATGGTAGACGTAGAGGAGCTTTGCGATATAGATAAGTGGGCGCTCTCAAGAGTAAACGAGCTTGCAAAGACAGTACGCGAGGCGTATATTGGCTATGAGTTCCATATCGTATACCACGCAATAAACAATTTCTGTACAACGGATATGTCAAAGCTCTATATTGACATAACCAAGGATAGAGTATATACCGAAAAGGCAGACAGTAAGCTTCGCCGCTCGGCACAGACAGCTATGTGGCTCGTCCTCTCGTCGATGACGAGACTTCTCGCTCCGCTGATCTCCTTCACTGCAGAGGAGATATGGCAGTGTATGCCTCACCTCGCATCCGATAATAAGGAAAGCGTATTACTCAATAACCTTCCCGAATATAACGATGCATGGTGCTTCTCCGAGATCACAGCAGGCTGGGATAAGCTCTTCGAGCTTCGTGACGATGTTATGAAGGCACTTGAGATAGCCAGAGCAGAAAAGCTTATCGGTAAGTCGCTTGACGCCGCTGTAACCATTTACACCGACAACGACGATGTTTACTCGGTATTTGACAGCTTTAAGTCAGAGCTTACGACGGTTTATATCGTATCAGACGTTAAGCTCGTCAAGGGCGTTGCCCCCGAGGGTGTATTCACTGAGACTGCTTCGGGTATCGGTGTTAAGGTTGAGGCTGCTACAGGCGAACGCTGCGACAGATGTTGGATGTATACAAACGCTCCCATAGCTGACGGAGAGGGAGTGCTTTGCCCGCGTTGCGCAAAGATACTTGGCGTTTAATATGCTTATATGGCTTTTGATCTCGGTCGGAGTTATCTTTCTTGACCAGATCACAAAATGGTTGGCGGTAATATTTTTGCAGGGAAACCCTTCCGTGCCTGTAATTCCGTGGTTCATACAGTTTTCGTATCTTGAAAATCGCGGCGCGGCATGGGGAATGTTTGCCGACAACAGATGGGTGTTTATGACAATATCGACGGTCGCAATAATTGCGGTGTGCGTTTATATGTTCGTAAAACGCCCGAAAAGCAAGCTGCTTTGCATCTCGCTTGCGTTTATCGTGGGCGGCGGTATCGGAAATATGATAGACCGGGTGCTTCTCGGATTCGTCGTGGATTTTCTTGAATTTACGTTTATAGATTTTCCGGTATTCAACGTAGCCGATTCGTTTGTATGTATCGGTGCGGCAATGCTGATGCTTTATATGACAATTTTGACTGTCAAGGAATATAAGGATGAAAAACTTGCAAAACAGCTCGGAGCTGATAACCCCGACGGGCGACAAAACAGTGACGCTCGTGACGGCGGAAACAGCGACGGGAACGAGAATTGATATTTTCGTTGCGGCAGAGACGGGGATGACCCGCTCTGCCGCTGCAAAGCTTGCGGAGGACGGTCGTATAAAAGTGAACGGCAAAGCCGTTCAGAAAAACAGAAAGCTGAATGCAAACGAGACGGTGGAGGTAATTATACCCGCGCCGCGCTCGGACGAAGCTGCTCCCGAGGACATACCGCTTGACGTGGTATACGAGGACAGCGATATAATAGTAATAAATAAGCCGTCGGGGATGGTGGTTCATCCTGCGGCAGGAAATCCCGACGGAACACTTGTGAACGCCCTGCTTCACCATTGCGGTGACAGTCTTTCGGGCATCGGAGGCGTGACAAGACCCGGTATCGTCCACCGAATCGATAAAGAGACGAGCGGACTTATCGCGGTCGCCAAAAATGACGAGGCGCATCTTTCGCTGTCTGAGCAACTTAAGGATCACAGCATGCGGCGTGTTTATTTTGCCGTTGCTGTAGGTGGATTTAAGACCGACAGCGGAACGGTTGACGCACCTATAGGACGGTGTCCGACCGATAGAAAGAAGATGGCGGTCATACGTGACCCGGAAAAGCAGGCAAGACAAGCCGTAACACATTACGAGGTGCTGGAGCGGTACCGTGGCTTCACTTATATAAAATGTGAGCTTGAGACCGGCAGAACGCACCAGATAAGAGTCCATATGTCGTATATAGGTCATCCGCTTATGGGGGACACGCTGTATGGCGGAGGACACACTGAATTTGAAAAAAATAATAAAAAACATATAATGGGTCAGTGTCTTCACGCGGGGAAGCTTATATTAAGACATCCACGCACGAATGAGCTTATGACCTTTGAAGCACCGCTTCCCGAGGATTTTGTGAAAATACTTGAAAAGCTGAGAAAAAAAGCGGAATAATGTGAAGCATGGAGGTAAATATTGAAAGGCGCGTTTAAATATATAATTACAATCATAAACGGTTTTTGCATGGCTGTTGCTAATAGTGTTCCGGGCGTTTCGGGCGGTACTATCGCGATGCTTATGGGATTCTTTGACGATTTTATCGGTGCGTTCAACGATATTATATACAATAAAGGAAAGCGCCTTAAGGGACTGTTTTACGTGCTGATACTCGGTATAGGCTGGGCTTGCGGAATGATAGCATCAATGCTCGTTCTCGATAAGCTGCTTGTGACGAATATATACGACGTAAGCTCGGCGTTTTTCGGATTTGTGCTTTGCTCGATTCCGTTTATGATATGGGATGAGAGAGAATGCCTTAAAGGAAAATACTACAATATAATATACACAGTTATAGGCTGCGCGCTTATCTCGGCACTTACGTATTTTTCAACCAAGCTTGAAGCAACAAGAGATCTCTCAAATTTTACGCTTCCTCTCGGAATAATGCTTTTCTTTGTAGGAGCGATTTCAATAATAGCGATGATACTTCCCGGTATTTCGGGTTCTACGATTTTTTTGGTTTTCGGCGTATATCAGCCGATAACAGAAGCGTTTGCGTCTGTGCTTTCACTTGATTTTTCGCCTTTTGTATCGCTCTGCTTCCTCGGACTCGGAGCGGCAACGGGAGGTATTGTCGGTGTAAAGGGAATTAAGATGTGCCTTGATAAATTCCGTTCGCAGACGGTGTATCTTGTTATCGGAATGCTTGTGGGTTCGCTTTATTCGATAATGATGGGGCCTGTAACGCTTGATATGGAAAATCCTGTTCCGTGGATGTCACCTGCAAGATTTAATTGGTGGTGCCTTGCCGGCGGCGCGCTCCTTATCGGACTTCTTGAAGTATTTAAATTTATAAAAGCAAAAAAAGAAAACGAAACGGTAACTGAGTAAAATAATAAGGGGTGCTTGGCACCCCTTTATTGAACAATGGAGATAATTATGCTGAAAAAAGTCTTTCTTGAAATAACGAACAGCTGTAATCTTGACTGCGATTTTTGCCATAAAACGTCAAGACCCACGAAATTTTTATCAAAAGAAGAATTTACGTACGCGGCAAAGGAGCTCAGAAGAGTCTCGGAATATCTGTATTTTCATATTATGGGTGAGCCGCTTCTTCACCCCGAGCTTGAAGAATTCTTCAAAATTTCGGGAGAGCTTGGCTTCAAGGTCATAATTACCACGAACGGAACGCTGATACCGAAAAGACGCGATATCTTATTGAATTCGCCATCGCTTCATAAGGTCAGTATCTCGCTTCACGCGTATGAAGCAAACAAAATGAATATTACACTCGACGAATATCTTGACAGCTGTTTTGATTTTTGCCGTGAAGCGTCGGAAAAGGGAATTTTTTGCATAATGCGACTCTGGAATGTTGGCGGAGAGGACACACTTAATAAGTATATACTCGACCGTATGCACAAATTTTTTGACGGAGAATGGACAAAAAATCAAAGCGGATATAAGCTTTGCCGAAAGGTGTTTCTTGAATGGGGAGAACGGTTTGAGTGGCCCGATGAGGACGCGCCGCTTTGCGAAAATTCGCATTCCTGTTACGGACTTCGCAATCAGGTCGGAGTGCTGTCGGACGGTCGTGTCGTGCCGTGCTGTCTTGATGCCGACGGGGTACTGACGCTCGGAAATATATTTGAGGACAGAATAGAGGATATTCTTGCGTCGCCCAGAGCGGTTGCGCTTAAGACCTCATTTGAGAACCGCAAAATAACAGAACCCCTTTGCCTGCGCTGCGATTTCGCGGCAAAGAGGGTGAAATAATTTGATTTGGTTGTAAAACCTTTCAAATTTTGATTTATCGGTGTGTTATATATGTGGGGTTTCACCCCACACCCCACTTAAGGAACTTTTTGCAAAAAGTTCCTTAAGAATCTTCAAAAAACTTTAAACAAGGGGATTGTTTTAGGTTTTGTGTATCTTTCAACGGTCACTCGGGCGTGACCGTTGAGGTTTTATATGGTTCTTTTCGCGGCAGGGTCGAAGGCTTTCACAAAAGTGAGATAAAGTTGCGGCGCCCTGCCTTCTCGCTCCTGCAGTCGCGGGCTCAAACGCTCACGTTCGTGGCGTTCTCACAAGTCGGAGGCCAAGCGGCCTTAGGAAGACAAAATTTGTATTCAACTCCTTGGCTCACAGAACGACATGGCTACGATCCGACTTCACTTAAGGAACTTTTTGCAAAAAGTTCCTTAAGAATCTTCAAAAAACTTTAAACAAGGGGATTGTTTTAGGTTTTGTGTATCTTTCAACGGTCACTCGGGCGTGACCGTTGAGGTTT
>JAZNPQ010000045.1:0-5761 GCA_045589735.1 Eubacteriales bacterium
TGCAGTGGTCTGACCAATACGTGTCTATCATTCTGATCTCTGTCAATGTGGGCGCTCTTCCCTCTTTTGCGAAATAATCACGGCAGAAGAGAAGGTCGTCCGTGTCCATTGCGAGACCGTATGCCGCTACGAATTCAGCCGCGCTGTCGCGGTCAAGACCCAGGAAACCGTCAAGCACAGCAACGTCTGCGGGAACCTCATAGTCCACCTTGAGAGTTTCGACCGTCTCAAGCGATGCTTCACGGCACTCAACGGGGTTTATAAGATATTTTTTGACCGCCGCTACCTGCTCCTCGGTAAGCTTTCCGTCAAGCACGTAGACCTTTGCCGTACGTACTGTGGGACGCTCACCGCAGGAGATTATCTGCACACACTGTGCCGCAGAGTCTGCTCTCTGGTCGTACTGACCCGGAAGATACTCGACCGCAAAAACGAAATCACCCTTCGGCGCTTCGTATGTCACGTTATCGAGCTGAGGCTCGGAGAAAACGGTATTTACCGTATAGTCAAACAGCTTTTTGTCAATATTTTCAACGTCGTAACGGTTGAGCAGACGCACACCCGTGAGACTGTCTATTCTGTAGAGAGTCTTAAGATCCGAGAGTACACCTCTCGCTTCACCGTCAAGACCCGCCTTTTTTTCTACGTATATTCTGTATACCATATAATACCTCGATATTTTTTATTATAACGCCTTAAGTGCTCTTGCGCCTATGTCGCGTCTACAGTATTTATTGCCGAATTCTATTTTGTCGGCTACAGCGTACGCTTTTTCTATTGCGGTCTTAAGGTCGTCTGCCGTGGCAACCGCGCCAAGCACGCGTCCGCCGTTTGTGAGAAGCTTACCGCCCTCAAGCTTAGCTCCGGCAACGTATACCTCACCGTCAAGTCCTTCGGGTATTGTTATCTCGTACCCTTTTTCGTACTTTTCGGGATATCCCTTCGACGCAAGAACAACACAGCACGCGGCTCCCGACGAGAATTTCACGTCGGTATCGGCGAGTGTTCCGTTTGTCGTTGCTTTCATTACCGTGAAGAGATCCGATTCAAGAAGCGGAAGCACTACCTGTGTTTCGGGGTCTCCAAATCGGCAGTTGTACTCTATTACCTTGGGACCGTTAGGTGTAAGCATAAGTCCGAAATAGAGACATCCGCGGAACTCTCTGCCCTCTTTTTTCATTGCCTCAACCGTCGGCACGAAAATCGTATCCATACATATCTTGGCAACATCCTCGGTGTAATAGGGATTGGGTGCTACGGTTCCCATACCGCCCGTGTTAAGTCCCTCGTCACCGTCGTGCGCGCGCTTGTGGTCCATTGACGATACCATAGGCTTTACCACGCTTCCGTCGGTAAACGCAAGTACGGAGACCTCGGGACCCGTGAGGAATTCCTCAACGACTATACGGTTGCCCGACTTGCCGAAAATACCGTCTTCCATTATCGACTTTACCGCCTCGACTGCGGCATCGCGTGTCTCGGCAATTATAACACCCTTACCGAGCGCAAGTCCATCAGCCTTTATAACAGTGGGAAGCGGCGCGGTCTTTACATATTCAAGCGCGCTTTCAGCATTGTCAAAGACCTCAAACGCGGCGGTCGGTATGCCGTATTTCTTCATAAGGTTTTTGGAAAACACCTTGCTCGCCTCGATCTGTGCCGCAGCGGCAACGGGACCGAAGCAAGGAATACCTATCGCGTTCAGTCTGTCAACAGCTCCGAGGGCTAACGGATCGTCGGGCGTTACCACCGCATAACCGATCTCGTTTTCAGCGGCAAATTTTACTATACCGTCAATATCGGTCGCGGCAATATTCACACACTCCGCGTCAGCGGCAATTCCGCCGTTTCCGGGGAGCGCGTATATCTTTTCAATTTCGGGGCTTGTCCTGAGCTTTTTTATAACGGTATGCTCACGGCCGCCCGAACCAATTACGATTATTTTCATCGTCTCACCTCTATTAATGGTGGAAAAGTCTCATTCCCGTGAACGCCATTACCATTCCGCATTCGTCAGCGGCGGCAATAACGAGATCGTCACGAACCGATCCGCCGGGCTGTGCTATATAGCTGACACCCGAACGGTTTGCTCTCTCGATATTATCCGAGAACGGGAAGAACGCGTCAGAACCGAGAGCTACGCCGCTGATAGTTGCAAGGTAGGCTTTCTTTTCCTCTCTTGTAAATATCTCGGGCTGCTCGGTGAAATATTTCTGCCAATTTCCGTCGGCTGTTACGTCCTCGTAGTCGTCCGAAATATAAATATCGGTCACGTTGTTTCTGTCGGGTCTGCCAAGTGTCGGAAGGAAGGGCAGGTTCAGCGCCTTGTCGCTTTGTCTTAAGAACCAGTTATCCGACTTACCGCCAGCAAGTCTTGTGCAGTGGATTCTCGACTGCTGACCGGCTCCAACTCCTGTAGTTTGTCCGTTCTTTGCGTAACATACCGAGTTCGACTGTGTATATTTAAGCGTGATAAGAGCGATCATGAGGTCGGTCTTTGCGTCCTCGGGAAGCTCCTTGTTTGCCGTTACGATATTCGAGATGAGCTCACGGTCGATCTTAAAATTGTTTCTTCCCTGCTCGAAGGTGATACCGAAAACGTCCTTGTATTCCTTCTCTGCGGGAACATACTCGGGATCGATCTTTATTATGTTGTAGTTTCCGTTTCTCTTGGACTTGAGAAGCTCAAGTGCCTCATCCGTGTATCCGGGAGCGATAACACCGTCCGACACCTCGCGCTTGATAATCGCCGCCGTGGTCGCGTCACATACGTCCGACAGCGCAATAAAATCACCGAATGACGACATTCTGTCAGTGCCTCTTGCCCTTGCGTATGCGCAAGCCAGAGGAGAGTCGTCAAGTCCCTTTATGTCGTCAACGAAGCAGGACTTTTTCTCTTTTTCGGTGAGTTTTCTGCCGACAGCCGCACCTGCGGGGCTGACATGCTTAAACGATGCCGCTGCGCACTCGCCCGTTGCCGCCTTCAGCTCCTTTACGAGCTGCCACGCGTTG
This sequence comes from Eubacteriales bacterium, assembly GCA_045589735.1. Taxonomy (GTDB): domain Bacteria; phylum Bacillota; class Clostridia; order Oscillospirales; family CAG-272; genus RGIG3994. The sequence goes on from JAZNPQ010000045.1 coordinate 3,013, forward strand.
AATGCATCAAGGAAATTTATGTATCCGGGTCTTCCGCAGAGTATCTCGATAGGAAGATCGGATCCGTCCTTCATAAATATTTTTGAAGGCTTCTGATTGGGGTTACAGCCGTATTTCAGTTCGAGTTCGTTCATTTTAGTACCTCTTATTTTACATTTTTATTTATCATTCTGACGGTCGTTCTGCCCGATGCGAGCGAGGTATAACGAACGTAGAGCGAGATCTTGTTGTCTTCGTTGAGATTTTCCCAGATCTTACGTGTGAATGCGTCGATGCTGTTGAGAATATTTATTCTCTCGGGCTCACCTGTGAAGGTGGGTATCGGGTTTCCGTCCTTGTTGTAGGTGTGGATGAAATGTCCAAGCCCTGCGACAGGAGTGTAATTATAAGTATAACGGTTGCAAGCGCTTCCCTTATCGTCTGCGCTCTTAAGAATGCTCATTTTGTACTTGTAGCCGCCCTCAAAATCGAGCATTGCGCTGATTCTGGGCGTGAAGTTCGGCATATCCGGCTCGAATTCACGTGTTTCGAGTGCTTCCTCAAAGGTCTTTCCGTCATTAAGGAAATCTACGATAGTGTCGGTCTGGTTTCCGTTTGTGACTACCAGCTTCTTGCCGACCTTCTTGACGGGAGAATAAATAATGAGCGACGGGTCGGCTACCTTGGATGCATCAAACGGATGTATCATTACCTCGTCACCGAAATCGTTGAATACACGGTTGCGGCTGTTTTCGCTTCTTCCCATAATGAAGTAAGCTGTCACGGCGTACTTGCCGTTCTTTGACATTCCCGCGATGATTCCGCGTCCGGGATAGCTGTTACGGCGCAGCAGCGCGCCGATATCGTAGGTCTTGTAAACGTTCATATTTTCTCCATTCCGCCGCCTTAGCGGCGGCAATAAATTTTTTTAAATTCGAATGTGTTTGCTTGTATTTTAAATTTTGATTTATCGGTGAGGTTGATTTTTTTATGCGAGACTGTGTCCCGGGCTCTGCCCAAGGAACTTTTTGAGAAAAGTTCCTTGGGCATCTTCAAAAACTTTTAAACAAGGTGATTGTTTTAGGTTTTTGTGTATCTTTCAACGGTCACTCGGGCGTGACCGTTGAGATTTTATACGGTTCTTTGCGCGTCGAGGTCGGAGGTCTTGCTAAAAGTGAAATAAGGATGCGGCGCCTCGACTTGTCGCTCACGCAGTCGCTGTGCAAATGCACGCCATTGCGGCATCCGCACGACGCGACACAACAGAAATGTTATTTGATTTAACTTTTTAATTTTAATTTGACTCTTTCGTGTCGCGCAGTGAGAACGCCGCAATGGCGAGCGTTTAAGCCCGCGACTGCGTAAGCGCGAGGAGGTCGCGTCGGTTGAAGATGTTGCCTTTAAGTGAATGCGCGACCGACGTGAATTTGGTTTGTATAATCCTTCAAAGGTCACGTCCGAGTGACCTTTGAAAGGTAAATAAACACATAAGAAAAGCCAAATAATTTTGAAAGTTTTTGAAGATTCATAAGAAACTTTTTTCAAAAAGTTTCTTATGTGGGTGTGGGCAAAGCCCACGTGTCAAAAATTTCAAACACACCGTTAAATCCCAATTTTCCTTGGCGGAACAATAATTTTTAATTTAGCTTTGATTTTCGCTCGCGAAAATCTTCCTTACCTCTTCACTCTTCACTCTTCACTATTTCTTTGCACACCGTTTCCGCGGCTCTTGGCAGCAGCTTCCATTCAGCCTCTTCCATAACGCGTCTTTGAAGTGTTTCGGGCGTATCATTCTTTCTGATCTTCACTGCCTTTTGCGCGATTATCTCGCCGCCGTCGGCTATCTCGTTAACGAAATGTACCGTCGCACCCGTAAGCTTTACGCCGTACGACAGCGCCGCCTCGTGTACGCGCAGACCGTAAAAGCCCTCTCCGCAAAACGACGGTATAAGTGCGGGATGCACGTTAATTATTCTCTTCGGGTATTTTTTTACAAAGCCTTCGCTGAGAATACTCATAAAGCCCGCAAGTATTATGACTTCAATTCCGTTTTTCTCAAGCTCCTCGAGTATTTTCGCCTCAAACGCCGCTTGCGTACCGAGCGCTTTTCTCTCGGCAACAGCGGTCTTTATTCCTGCGTTCTCGGCTCTTGTGAGTGCGTACGCATCGGGCTTGCTCGACACGACAAGCTCTATTTTCCCCGACTTTATGATACCCGACTTTTCCGCATCGATAAGCGCTTGAAGATTCGTGCCGCCGCCCGAAACGAGTACGGCTATCTTAACCCTTCTGTCGGTCATTTCGGTCTCCTTAAATGAACTCGACGCCGTCGCCCTCGACGGTCTCACCCATTACGTATGCGTCGATTCCGCTGTCACGGAGCGAGCAAAGCGCCTTGTCAACGTCTGCCTTATCAACGACGACACACATACCGACACCCATATTGTAGGTGTTGAACATATCTCTTTCGGGTACGTTTCCTGCCTCTGCTATCATATTGAATATCGGAAGGATACGGAGTGCCTTCTTATCTATCTTCGCACCGATACCCTTCGGCAGACATCTCGGAATATTTTCGTAGAATCCCCCGCCCGTGATGTGCGAGATACCCTTGACGTCAACCTTGTCGATGAGGTTAAGTATCGGCTTTACGTACAGAACCGTCGGTTCAAGAAGCGCCTCAAGGAGCGATCTGCCGCCAAGAGATGCGACCGGATTCTTGTTCTCGCGAGTCTCAAGATCAAATACCTTTCTTACAAGCGAGAATCCG
>JAZNPQ010000046.1:0-3689 GCA_045589735.1 Eubacteriales bacterium
CAAAGCTTGACACGGTCAAGCTTTGAAAGATAAACAAAAACCTAAAATAAACCCCTTGTTTAAAGTTTTTTGAAGATTCTTAAGGAACTTTTTGCAAAAAGTTCCTTAAGCGGGTGTGGGCAGCGCCCACATATCAATCTCACCGATAAATCAAAATTAAAAAAATAAAATAAAACAATAACGAAGGAGTGACCTTTTGCGGTATACAAACGGCACACATATTTTTACCTCAAAACGAAAATACTAATCCTATTAAGTTTTCGGAGGAATTATAATGGGCTCGGTATGGGAAAAAAACGCGGCAAAGGTGAGGTTTGACGCTCTTAAAGGAAATAAAAGCACCGACGTTTTGATAGTAGGCGGCGGCATCGCGGGTATTTTGTGCGCGTATAAGCTCAAAAATGCAGGTGTGGACTGTATCATTACAGAAGCCGCCGAGATTTGCGGCGGTATAACCAAAAACACAACGGCGAAAATCACGTTACAACACGGCTTGATGTACGATAAAATGATAAAACGCTTTGGCAGGGATAAGACGCGGCTGTACGCTGAGGCGCAGGGTGACGCAATAAAGGAATACGCTCGACTTTGCGGTAGTATAGATTGCGATTTTGAGAGAAGAGATTCCTACGTTTATTCAATGGAATCCCCGAGAAAGATAGCAAAAGAGGTTGCCGCGCTCTGCCGAATCGGCGTGAGAGCCGAGTTTTCGGATGCGAGTGAGCTGCCGTTTGCTGTGGCGGGCGCGGTTCGCGTTAAGGACCAGGCACAGTTTAACCCTCTCAAATTTCTGTACGGTGTAGCAAAAGACCTACCGATTTACGAGAATACAAAAGTTTTGGAGCTGCTGCCGGGTAAAGCGGTAACAAATCACGGAGAGATCGCCTACAGAAAGCTGATAGTGGCAACCCACTTTCCATTTCTCAATAAACACGGCTTATATCCGCTCAAGCTCTACCAGCACCGTTCTTACGTTGTCGCTCTTGAAGGAGCGCAGACCGTTCGCGGTATGTACGTTGACGAATCCAATACAGGACTTTCCTTTCGAAGCTACGGAGAGCTTTTACTGCTTGGCGGAGGCGGACACCGTACAGGAAAGACAGGCGGCTGCTGGAAGGAGCTGCAAGACTTTGCAGAGAATCATTACAAAAACGCGAAAATCACAGCAAAATGGGCAACGCAGGACTGTATGACGCTTGACGGTATAGCCTATATCGGTAGGTACTCAAAAAGCACGCCCGACTTATATGTGGCAACAGGATTTAACAAATGGGGAATGACAAACGCAATGGTTGCAGCAGGAATACTTTGCGACCTCGTTTTGAAAAAAAGCAACCGATACGCTGACATTTTCGACCCCTCTCGCGCAATGCTGAGACCGCAGCTTGCCGTCAACGTGTTCGAATCGGCGGTAGGGCTGATCACACCGACGTCACCGAGATGTCCTCACCTTGGATGCGCGCTGAAATATAATAAAGCCGAGCATAGCTGGGACTGCCCCTGCCATGGCTCGCGTTTCACCGAAAAAGGAGAGTTGATAGATAATCCCGCGACCGACGATACACAAAGCACAATTTCAAAATTTGAGAAATAACGGAAGGAGAGAACAATCGGCTTACAAGTCGAAACGTTCTCTCTTTTTATGTGATATTCTTTTAATTCTAAATCTGATGAAATTCTTGACATTCACTTCGATATTTGCTACAATAAATATATACTGTTTTTGGGAGGTATGACATGGTATACGATAGAAAAAACATAGACAAGAAGTACAAATGGGACCTTACGGTCATCTACAAGGACGAGTCGGCATTTAACGCGGATTATGCGTTGGCAGAAGAGCTGATAGAAAAGTTCCGCGCGCATGAAAAGACCATGCTCGAAAGTGCTGAAGCACTCTGTTCCGCTTTAACGGATATGATTGCCATTGAAGCAATCATCGAAAAGCTGTGGCAGTATGCCTCATTGAGCTTCTCGGTAGACACAGCAGACAACTACGCTCAGGCATTGAATACAAAAACCCGAAATCTTGCAATCAAGGCGGGTGAAGCATCGTGGTTTATCAACCCCTATCTTCTGAAGCTCGATACCGCGACGGTGGAGACATGGTTTGCGGAATATCCCGCGCTTGAAACCTTCAGACGCATGATTGAAAAGGCTCTTCGCGAGAAGGCGCATACCCTCTCCGATGAGTGTGAGATCCTGATGTCGGGCATTCAAAATGCGCTTGGCTCGCATTCGGGCATACGAAGCATTTTCACTAACTCCGATCTGCGTTTTGGAAAGATTCGCGGTGAGGACGGCAAGACGGTTGAGATCACCGACACCAATTACGTTATGCATCTGATGAGCACCGACCGCAGAGTTCGTCAAGCGGCTTTCCGTTGCACTTATAAGACATACGAGCAGTTTGCCAATACCTTTGCAACGCTATATGAAGCGAGAGTAAAGGAGGCGACCACAGGTGCAAGAGTCAGAAATTACGCAGATTCGATCACCGCATCGACCTTCCTCGATGAAGTCACGCCCGAGATCTACAACAATCTCATTGATGCTGTTCACGAGGGACTTCCCGCCCTGTATGAGTATTATAACCTCAAAAAAGAGATTCTCGGTGTCAAAGGACTCCATCTGTACGATATATATGCGCCGCTGATCGGAGACGTTGATACAAACTACACTTACGAGGAAGCGGTAGCGGAGGTTCTTAAGACAGTGACTGTCTTTGGTGAGGAATATGAATCCAATCTTCGAGCAGGTCTTTGTGAAAAGGGTTGGGTCGATGTATTCCCCTGCCGAGGCAAGAGAGGCGGAGCATTCTCCTCTGGCGTTCCCGGAACAGAGCCCTATATTCTTCTCAACTACACAAGCAAGCTTGATGACGTTTTCACTCTCGCTCATGAAGCGGGACACTCGATGCACTCGTGGTTCTCCGCACATTATAACGAGCCACACAACGCGGGATATACAATTTTCGTCGCAGAAGTCGCATCAACCGTTAACGAGCTTTTGATGGCACACAGAATGCTTGACGAATGTAAAAACGACGATGAAAAGCTCTATGTTCTGAATCAGCTGATGGAAACCTATAAGGGAACGCTCTACCGTCAGACTATGTTTGCCGAGTTTGAGAGAGATATGCACGCGATGTGTGAAAAGGGATTGCCTCTCACGGCAGAGCTTATCAACAATCACTATTATGATCTTGTCAAGCTCTACTTTGGATCCGATGTGGTATGCGACAAACAGATTGCATACGAATGGATGAGAATTCCTCATTTCTATTCCTGCTTCTACGTTTATAAGTACGCGACCTGCATTTCGGCGGCATCTGCTATCGTCAAGCGCATTGAGACCGAAGGCAAGGACTATATTGACCGATATATTGATTTCCTCAAGTGCGGCGGCTCCAAGTCTCCCCTTGACAGTCTCCTCGTTGCGGGTATAGATATGACCAAGCCCGAGGTCGTCAGAAGTGCCATAGACGATTTCGCATCGACCGTCAAGCAGTTTAGAGAGCTTTATAACAAAAAGAAATGAGCGTCACAAAAGAGGGTGAGTCAAATGCATTTTTTGCATTTGACTCACCCTCAACGTTTTTGCTTGACGGTTAAACACCGTCATTTTTGCCTTTATAAAGGCAAAAAACGCAAATTCCGAGCGACAAAAAAGTCTAACGTCGACTTTTT
>JAZNPQ010000047.1:0-16533 GCA_045589735.1 Eubacteriales bacterium
TTGTCAAGATTTTTTACAAAAAATACAGTATTTGCAAAGCTTTTTATTGACAAAACGGAGTGAACGGTGGTATACTATTTCATAAATCATATATTTGGTGACCATTATGAAAACCATTGATGAAATAAGAGAAATATTTAAAAACGACACCTTTGCGACGAATAACGGAGCGGTTATCGATGAGGTCGGCGAGGGCTATGCGAAATGCAGTCTTACGATAGGTGACGGACACAGAAACGCCGCAGGCGGTGTTATGGGCGGTGTGCCTTTTATGCTTGCAGATTTTGCCTTTGCGGTGGCGGTAAATCACGAGGAAATGAGAACCGTGTCGCTTAGCAGTAATATAGCGTTTGTCGGTGTCGCAAAAGGCAAGAGACTTGTCGCGACCGCAAACAGCGTAAAGCACGGCAGAACGACCTGCTACTATACCGTAAGTGTTACCGACGAGCTTCAAAACAAAGTCGCTGAGGTCACCGTAACCGGATTTAATAAAATGTAACAGAAAAAGTCTATACGATTTCCGTATAGGCTTTTTTCATAAGAAAAAGGCGAATCCGAATGTATTTTATTGGAAATTGTGCTTTAATATACAAGAAAAAAGTCGATTTGGCATATATACCAAAAAAATATGTGAAAAAAATAACAATATTTTCACTTTGCCTATTGAAATGTAGGTGTGTGTGTGATATAATTAGTACGATTGAGCAAAGTGTTATTCCTAAATATATTTCAACTTATTTTGTGAAAGGATGATCCGAAAAATGAAAATAACAATATGCATCGGAAGCTCATGCCACATAAAGGGTTCGCATCAGGTTGTTGAGAGTCTTCAGACTCTTATAAGCGAAAACGGTCTTGAGGATAAGGTTAGTCTCGGAGGTACCTTCTGTATGGGAAAATGCCAGCAGGGTGTGTGCGTGCGTGTAGATGATAATTTTCATTCGGTAACCCCTGATACGGTAAACGACTTTTTTGAAAGCGAAGTCAAGGCCAAGGTTTGAAGAGTACATAAGTGTTTGTGAAGGGAAGTGACGAATATGCCGAACTGTCTGACGTTAAAAAAATCCAACTGTAAAAACTGCTATAAATGTATTCGGCATTGTCCCGTTAAGGCCATTCGCTTTTCGGGAAACCAGGCTCACATAATAGGCAACGAGTGTATACTCTGCGGTCAGTGCTTCGTGGTTTGTCCTCAAGGGGCAAAGCAGATCGTTGACGAGACCGAGAAGGTAAAGGTGCTTTTACAAAGCGGACAGCCCGTGATTGTAAGTATGGCACCGTCTTTTATTGCGAACTATCAGGGAATCGGTATAAGCTCGCTGCGAGGGGCTCTCAAAAAGCTCGGGTTTTACGACGTTGAGGAAACGGCGATCGGAGCAACTATAGTCAAGTCGGAATATGAGAGAATGCTTAAAGAGGATGAGCGCGATATTGTGATATCGTCCTGCTGTCATTCTATAAACCTGCTTATACAAAAATATTTTCCGTCGGCTCTCGAATATCTTGCTGACGTGGTCTCTCCTATGCAGGCGCACTGTATGGATATAAAAAAAAGATATCCGGGAGCAAAGACGGTATTTATCGGTCCGTGTGTCGCTAAGAAGGATGAAGCCGAGCATTACGAGGGCATAGTTGACGCTGTTCTCACCTTTGAAGAGCTGACAAATTGGCTCTCCGAGGAAAATATAGAGCTTGAAAATGAGATAGATAATGAAGAGAACAGCCGCGCAAGATTCTTCCCGACGACAGGCGGTATTCTTAAGACGATGGCGCAGGATACCGAATATACCTATCTCGCGCTTGACGGTGTTGAAAACTGTATTGCCGCGCTTAAGGATATTGAAAGCGGAAGGGTACATAAGTGCTTTATCGAGATGTCGGCGTGTGTCGGCAGCTGCGTCGGCGGACCTGTTATGGAAAAATATCACCGTACCGAAGCGGTAAACGATTATATAACTATTGCGCATTACGCGGGCAAAAAGGACTTTAAGGTCGATCAGCCGAAGTCAGGGGAGCTGAAAAAGCAATTTGAGTACATAGAACACAGACTTGCTCAGCCGAGTGAGACAGAGATATTCAATGTGCTTCGCCAGATGGGTAAATTCAAGCCCTCGCAAGAGCTTAACTGCGGCTCGTGCGGTTATAATACCTGCCGTGAAAAAGCCATTGCGATAATTCAGGGTAAGGCTGAAATATCAATGTGCCTTCCTTATCTTAAGGACAAAGCCGAGAGCTTTTCCGATACTATTGTAAACAATTCACCGAACGGGCTGATAGTTCTCAACGAAAATCTTGAGGTACAGCAGATAAATACCGCGGCAAGAAATATAATGAATATACGCTCGGCAGACGACGTTCTCGGAGATCAGGTAATACGTATCCTTGATCCTACGGTATTTGCCAACGTACTGAAAACGGGACGCGGTGTGCGTAACGAGAGGGTATATCTTGCTGAGTACAAGAGATACGTTGAGCAAACTGTTGTGTACGACAGAGATTCAAGACTTCTTATCGGTATTATGCGTGACGTGACCGACGAAGAGCTTGAAAGAGAAAAGAAAGAAAATATAAGTCGCCAGACTATCGAGGTCGCGGACAAGGTCGTTGATAAGCAGATGCGTATAGTTCAGGAGATCGCGTCGCTTCTCGGTGAAACTGCCGCGGAGACAAAGATCGCGCTGTCAAAGCTTAAGGAGTCGATAACAGATGAATGATCTATGCGCTGAGATAGGATATAAAAGCATAAACCACTACGGCGAACAGCTTTGCGGAGACCACGTTGATATAGTTGAAACGGGTGACGACTCCAAGGTCATAGTTCTCTCCGACGGTCTTGGAAGCGGAGTTAAGGCGAGTATACTTTCGACGCTGACGTCAAAGATAATTTCAACTATGCTCTCTGAGGGACTGTCTATTGAAGAATGTGTTGAGACGATAGCCGCGACCCTTCCGGTCTGCTCGGTAAGAGGTGTTGCGTATTCGACCTTCACAATTATCCGTCTTATAAATAATAATGATATCGCCGAGATAATACAGTACGACAATCCGCACGTCATAGTAATTCGCAACGAGAGTGTATGGGAATATCCCAAGACCGAGCTGAGTATTGGCGGTAAAAAGATATACAAATCGGTCATAAAATTGCAGGAAAACGATATTTTTGTAGCTATGAGCGACGGGTGCCCTCATGCGGGTATCGGTACGTCGTATAATTTTGGCTGGAAGCGCGATGAGATAGCAGGCTTTATGGAAGCTCTCGCACCTGCGGGATACACTGCCAAAACGCTGTCTACTATGCTCATCGACGAATGTGACAGACTGTACGGACATAAGCCGGGTGACGATGCCACGGCGTGTGTGGTGCGTATAAGAAAAAGAGAGCCTATGAATATGCTGTTCGGTCCTCCGTCAAACAGAGACGATGCAGACCGTATGATGTCACTTTTTTTCTCTAAGGAAGGAAAGCATATAATCTGTGGAGGAACAACATCTTCAATAGCGGCAAAATATCTCAGAAAGCCGCTTCAGGCAACTCTTGATTTTGAGAGGTCCGATGTTCCACCGATAGCAAAGCTTGAGGGTGTTGACCTTGTGACCGAGGGCGTTATTACGGTCAATAAGGTTCTTGAGTATGCCAAGGATTATGTTGGTGAAAATAAAGAATATGTTAACTGGAGCTGCAAAAGAGACGGAGCGTCTCTTATATGCCGAATGCTTTTTGAAGAGGCTACCGATATAAATTTTTACGTTGGAAGAGCGGTGAATCCGGCGCATCAGAACCCTGATCTGCCGATAACCTTCAGCATAAAAATGAATCTTGTTGAAGAGCTTTCCAAGTGTTTAAAACAAATGGGTAAGCGTATAAAAGTAAGCTATTTTTAATGGAGATATATTAATGAGAAAATTTGATACGAAGGTACAGCACTTGAAATACAAAGTGCTGCGTGAGGTAGCACGGTTTGCGTGGGACGGAACCCTTCTTGAGAATATTTTGAATATTCCCGAAATTATCGTACCCGGTAAGACATCGACAATGCGTTGCTGTGTTTATAAGGAAAGAGCGATACTTTCGGAGCGTGTCAAGATGGTGATGGGCGGAGATAAAGAAAATCCGAACGTCATACAGGTAATAGATATCGCGTGTGACGAATGTCCGTCTGCGGGATATGAGGTGACCGATTCCTGTCGCGGCTGTCTTGCTCACAGGTGCGAGGACGTTTGCAAAAGAGGAGCGATATCCTTCGACCAAAACCACGTGGCACATATCGACAAATCGAAGTGCATAGAGTGCGGTCAGTGCGCAAAGGTATGTCCGTTCTCTGCTATTGTAAACCGTAAGCGGCCGTGTCAGAACGCTTGTAAGATAAAAGCAATTTCTATAAGCAAGGAGACGAACGCCGCCGAGATAGACCATAATAAATGTATATCCTGCGGAGCGTGTGTATATCAGTGTCCGTTCGGCGCAATAACGGACAAGTCTTACATACTTGACGCCATTGATATCATAAAAAACAGTGACGGCAACAAAAAATATAAGGTATACGCTATGGTCGCGCCGTCGATTTCTAGCCAGTTTGTGTACGCAAAGCTCGGACAGGTCATAAAGGGACTTAAGGAGCTTGGCTTCCATACGGTCATAGAAGCCGCGCTCGGAGCCGATATGGTGGCAGAGGCAGAGTCGAGAGAGCTTGCCGAAAAGGGATTTTTAACAAGCTCCTGCTGTCCTGCGTTTGTGAAGTACGTAAAAACGGCATTCCCAAAGATGCTGCCGTACGTATCGCATAACCTGTCTCCTATGGGTGCTCTTGCGAAATATATAAAATCGACCGACGAGGACGCCAAGGTCGTATTTATAGGACCGTGTACCGCAAAGAAGGCAGAGGCGCAGCTTGACAGCGTAAAGCCGTACGTTGACGTGGTGCTTACGTTTGAAGAGCTTCAGGCACTTTTCGACAGTAAGGATGTCGATATCACGACACTCGACGAGGACGTGCTTGACAACGCTTCGTATTTCGGAAGGATTTTTGCAAGATGCGGAGGACTTTCGGATGCGGTTGCGCAGGGACTCAATGAGCAGAATATAGACTTCAATCTTAAATCGGTCGCGTGTGACGGTATTGAAGAATGTAAGCTCGCGCTGCTTAAAAAGAGTAAGAATGTTTTGGACGCAAACTTTATTGAAGGTATGGCGTGCGTGGGCGGATGCATTGGCGGTGCCGGATGTCTGACTCACGGTGAGAAGAACAAAAAGCAGGTTGACGATTACGGCAGAGAAGCGCTTGAAAAAACAATAACCGATGCCGTGTCGGTACTTAAGTAACTCAAAAAAATCTACTATACAATATTATACTGAAAGAGGTTAATTATGAACAAGATTACAGTAATCGGAACAGGAAGCGTAGGCTCTACTATCGCGTACACACTCACAGTTATGGGACTTGCCTCGGAGGTCGTTATGATCGACATCAATCAGGAGAAGGCACTCGGAGAGGCACTTGACATAAGACAAGGCGTTCCTTTCTGCAATCCTGCAACTGTTTATGCAGGCTCGTATGCCGATGCAAAGGGATCGGATATAGTCATTATAACGTCGGGTATTGCAAGAAAGCCCGGTCAGTCAAGACTCGATCTTGCGCAGACTAACGTAAACGTTATAAAGGCTGTTTCTAAGGAAATAGTAAAATACGCCCCCGACGCTATGTACGTCATAGTAAGTAATCCCGTTGACGTCCTTACATACGTATTTACAAAGACCAGCGGAATTCCCGAATCTCATATTATAGGCTCGGGTACTATTCTTGACACCGCGCGTCTGCGCGCAAGAATTGCCGAATATTATTCGGTAAACCAGAAAAATGTACACGCATACATTCTCGGTGAGCACGGTGACTCGGCATTCGTTCCGTGGTCTATCGCAAACATTTCCAACGTTCCCGTGGAAGCATACGGAAAATCGGTGCTCAATCCCACACAGTACCTTGATTTTAACAAGGATGATGTGGAAAATTACGTCCGTAAATCCGGCGCTCGCGTAATTCAGCGCAAGGGCGCAACCTTCTATGCCGTGTCTATTTCGGTATGTCACCTCTGCAAGTGCCTGCTTAGCGGTATCGACACGACTCTGACAGTTTCCACGATGCTTCACGGTGAGTACGGTATCGACGACGTATGTCTCAGCCTTCTCAACGTTGTCGGAAAGAACGGCGCGCACAACAAGATACTTCTTCCTCTTAATGATGAGGAGATAGCAAAGCTTCACAACAGCGCGGAAAGTCTTAAGTCTGTTATCAGAAGCGTTGAGTTTTAATTTTGGGGGAGATACACGAATATGGAATACCGTATAGAACACGATTCAATGGGCGAAATGAAGGTGCCCGCAGACAGTCTTTGGGCAGCACAGACACAGAGAAGCCGTGAAAATTTCCCGATAGGCGTTGGTATTGAAACAATGCCCGCGGAGATAATACACGCATTCGGAATACTTAAAAAAGCGGCGTCAATAGCCAATAACAAGCTTCGTCCCGAGAAGATGACAGACGAAAAGATGACGGCAATATCTGCGGCTTGCGACGAGATAATGGCAGGAAAGCTCAATGAGCATTTTCCTCTTGTCGTATGGCAGACAGGGTCGGGAACACAGTCGAATATGAACTCGAATGAGGTAATAGCAAACAGAGGAAATCAGATACTCGGTAAAAAGCTTCTTCATCCGAACGATGACGTAAATATGAGTCAGTCGTCGAACGATACCTTCCCGACGGCTATGCATATAGCGGCGGTTATAGCTATTGAGGATAAGCTTATTCCCGCAGCTGAAACGCTGATAGAGACATTTAAGAGACTTGAGGCAGAGAACGAGGGAATCGTCAAGAGCGGAAGAACACATCTTCAGGATGCGACACCTATAAAGTTCAGCCAGGAGATAAGCGGTTGGCGTTCAAGCCTTGAGCGTGACGTAGAGCTTCTCCGTCTTGCCGTTGCTCCGCTCTCAGAGCTTGCACTCGGAGGTACGGCTGTAGGCACGGGACTTAACGCTCCCAAGGGATTTGACACGGGCGTTGCCGAGGAAATAGCAAAAATCACGGGTAAGCCCTTTAAAACCGCAGCAAACAAGTTCCATTCGCTCACGTCCAAGGACGAGCTTGTTTTTGCCCACGGAGCTATCAAGGCACTCGCGTGCGATATGATGAAGATAGCAAATGACGTACGTTGGCTTGCATCGGGTCCCCGTGACGGTCTCGGCGAGATATTTATTCCCGAAAATGAGCCGGGCTCGTCGATTATGCCGGGTAAGGTAAATCCCACGCAGTGCGAGGCTGTAACAATGGTTGCCGTTCAGGTAATGGGTAACGACGTTGCAGTCGGTATCGCGGCATCTCAGGGCAACTTTGAGCTTAACGTATTTATGCCTGTCTGCGTTTACAATTTCCTGCAGTCTGCAAGACTTCTCGCAGAGGCTATAGCTTCGTTCAATAATAACTGTGCTGTCGGAATCAAGGCAAACAGAGAAAAAATGCACCACAACCTGCACAATTCTCTTATGCTCGTAACCGCGCTCAATCCTTATATCGGATACGAAAATGCGGCAAAGACGGCAAAGAAGGCTTTTAAGGACAATATTTCTCTTAAAGAGGCTTGCGTTGAGCTTGGATTCCTCACAGCAGAAAAGTTTGACGAGGTTTTCCATCCCGAAGAAATGGCATAAAAATTCCACGAAGAAAGGAAGCTTTCGCTGTGCGAAAGCCAAGGTCACAGATAAATGAAGGTCAGTTATTTTCCCGGTTGCACCTTAAAAAACAAAGCGAAAACACTCGATACATATGCGTACAGAGTAGCTGAGGCTTTGGGTGTAACGATGGAAGAAATTGAAGAGTGGCAGTGTTGCGGCGGAGTATTTACTACGGCGAAGAACGAGGTCGCGACCAAGCTCTCATCTGTTCGCGCGCTCAAATATGCAAGCGACAGAAATCAGCCGCTCGTGTCGGTATGCTCTGCCTGTCATAACGTGCTTAAGCAGACTAACCACGCGATGCAGAACGATAAAGAATTTGCCGACAAGGTAAACAGATATATGGGCGAGGACGGCGGATATAACGGAGAGGCAGAGGTATATCATTACCTTGAAATGCTCCGTGATCTCGTTGGATTTGACGTCCTAAAGGAAAAGGTAGTTAATTCTCTTGGCGGTAAGAAGATAGCTGCGTATTACGGCTGTTTGCTTCTCCGTCCCAGCGGCGTTATGAAGATGGACGATCCCGAAAATCCTACGATCATTGAGGATATGATAAGAGCTATCGGCGGCGAGCCCGTTATATACGCAAAGAGAAACGAGTGCTGCGGCGGATATATTTCGCTTGAAAGTCCCGAAACAGCGGCGAAGAACAGCGACGCTATCATTCGAAACGCAAAGACAAACGGCGCTGAAATGATAATTACCGCGTGTCCTCTCTGCCGTTACAATCTCATAAAGAACGGTTCTGATATTCCTGTGGTTTATTTCACCGAAATACTTGCCGAAGCGCTTGGCGTAAAGGAGGGTGCAGATGAAAAATAATAATCTCAAGGAAGAAATAGTACGTATGAGCGGAGTTAATCCCTCAAAATGTATGCGTTGCGGAAAATGTTCCGCCACGTGTCCTGCGTACGATGAGATGGAGTATCATCCTCATCAGTTTGTAAATATGGTGGATAGCGGAGACATTGAGCCTCTGCTGAATTCAAAATCACTTTATAAATGCTTGTCCTGCTTTGCCTGTATCGAGCGTTGCCCTCGCGGCGTTGAGCCTGCAAAGCTCGTTGAGGCGGTTCGTCTTTCAGTTATAAGACAGCAGGGAGCAAATTATATGACACCCGACGACATTCCCGCGGCGGTTGACGAGGACACTCCTCAGCAGCTGCTTGTCAGCGTGTTCAGAAAATATACTAAGTAAAGGAGGAGAGACGAATGCAAAGAGTTGGTGTTTTTGTATGTTGGTGCGGCAGTAATATTGCGGCAACCGTTGACGTTGCGGCAGTAGCGAGAGCACTTGAAAAAGAGCCCGGTGTTGTCTTTTCGACCAATTATCAGTATATGTGCTCGCAGGCGGGTCAGGATATGATAAAGGATGCCGTAAAGGAGCATAAGCTGACGGGTATCGTCGTCTGCTCGTGTTCTCCCCGAATGCACGAGGCGACCTTCCGCAAGACAGCGGCGGCAGCAGGTATCAATCCTTATATGGTTGAGATAGCAAATATCCGTGAGCAGTGCTCGTGGGTACATAAAGATATCGTAATGGGTACTGCTAAGGCAATAATTCTCGGTAAGGCGGCAATAGCAAAGGTAAATCTCAACACGCCCCTGACGCCCGGAGAATCCCCCGTAACAAAGCGTGCGCTCGTTATCGGCGGAGGTATTGCTGGAATACAGACGGCACTTGATATAGCCGACGCAGGTTTCCCCGTTGACATAGTTGAGACAAAGCCGACTATCGGCGGAAAGATGGCTCAGCTTGACAAGACCTTCCCGACACTTGACTGTGCCGCGTGTATCCTCACACCTAAAATGGTTGACGTAGCTCAGAATGAGAATATACGGATATTCTCTTACAGTGAAGTAACCGAGGTAAAGGGCTTTGTCGGTAATTTCGACGTGACAATAAAGAAAAAAGCGCGTTACGTAAAGGAAGATCTTTGTACGGGATGCGGAGCATGTACCGAAAAATGCCCGATGAAGAAGGTCCCCAACGAGTTCAATCTCGGAATGGATAACCGCCGCGCGATATATATTCCGTTTGCGCAGGCAGTTCCGAAGGTCGCAACGATCGATCCCAATGCATGTAATATGCTTAAAAACGGCAAATGCGGAGTTTGCGCAAAGGTATGTACCGCAGGTGCTATAGATTATACTCAGAAGGATGAGTTTATAAACGAAAAATACGGCGCTATCGTTGTTGCTACAGGATTTAATCCTATCAGCATGGATAAGTTCGACGAATTTGCATACAGTCAGTCGAAGGACGTTATCACGTCGCTCGAGTTTGAGCGTCTGACCAATGCGGCAGGACCTACAGCGGGTAAGCTGCTCCGTCCGTCCGACCTTAAGCATCCTCACACGATAGTTTTCGTTCAGTGTGTCGGCTCGCGTTGCTCGGCTTGCGCTGAAAAGGGCAAGGAATATTGCTCCAAGATCTGCTGTATGTATACGGCAAAGCACGCGATGCTCACACGTGATAAATACCCCGACACAGAGGTCTACGTATTCTATATTGACGTAAGAACTCCCGGAAAGAACTTTGATGAGTTCTATCGCCGTGCTGTCGAGGAGTACGGTGTCAAGTACATCAAGGGAATGGTTGGAAAGGTAACACCCGAGGGTGACAAGCTGAAGGTTCAGGCTTCCGATCTTCTCACAAATAAACAGCTTCATATAGATGCTGATCTCGTGGTTCTCGCCGCAGCGATCGAGCCCGACAAGTCCGCGCGTCCTCTTGCAACCATGCTGACCGCAAGTATGGATACGAACGACTTCTTTACAGAGGCTCATCCGAAGCTCAGACCGGTAGAAAGCCCTACTGCAGGAGTATTCCTGTCAGGTGCTTGTCAGGGTCCTAAGGATATTCCCGAGACCGTATCTCAGGCAGGTGCGGCGGCATCCAAGGTAATCGGACTTCTCGCAAAGGATAAGCTCACCGGTAACCCCTGCGTTGCGCAGTCTAACGAGCTTATGTGTAACGGCTGCTCGTCTTGTGAGAGAGTATGTCCTTACGGTGCTATAACTTATGAAAACAAAGAATTCCGTATGCCCGACAGAACGACCAAGATACGCCGTGTAGCGTGTGTAAATCCCGCGGTATGTCAGGGATGCGGTGCATGTACGGTTGCATGTCCTTCGGGGGCTATGGACCTTAAGGGATTTGCAAATTCACAGATTATGGCGGAGGTAGACGCAATATGCAAGTAAAAGAATATAAGCCTCTTATCGTTGCGTTTTGCTGCAACTGGTGCTCATACGCAGGTGCTGACCTTGCCGGAAACAACAGACTCAACTATCCTGCTGACGTAAAGATAATCCGCGTACCTTGCTCGTGCCGTGTAAACCCTATGTTTATACTTCGCGCATTCCAGAGAGGTGCTGACGGTGTGATCATCTGCGGCTGTCATCCCGGTGACTGCCACTATACGTCGGGTAACTACTATACACGAAGAAGAATGGCGGCGCTTTTCTCAATGCTCGACTTCCTTGGAATCGAGAAGGAGCGTACCCGTGTTGAATGGGTCTCTGCGGCAGAGGGCGCAAAATTTGCCGCAACAATGAACGATTTTGTCGAAACCGTAGCGGCGCTCGGTGAAAACAAGAGATTGGAGGATCTGCGATGCAAACAGTAACACGTGAACAGCTTATAGACAAAGCAGCTTCTCTGCTTGAAAACGGTACAGTCAGCTGTGTTATCGGCTGGAGCCGCGGTGAGTTTGACTACGATATTACGCCTGCAATTTTCAAAAATGCCGACGAGCTTAAAGAAAGCTTTGTATGGAACGATTTCTGCGGTGCGAACTTCTCAAAATATCTTGTTTCGAAAACAGGCAAAATTGAAGGTAAGATACTCGTATTTTTGAAGCCCTGCGATACGTACAGCTTCAATCAGCTATTAACAGAGCACAGATTTGATCGCGAAAAGGTGTATGCGGTCGGTATTCCTTGCGGCGGTATGGCTGATATCGCAAAGGTAAAGGCAGTAACGGGAGACGGTATTTCGTCGATATCCTTCGAGGGTGACACCCTTTCCGTTACAACTATATACGACGACGAACCCGTAAAGGTCGCGACCGCCGACGTTCTTGCTGAAAGATGCGTAAACTGCAAGAGTAAAAAACACGTGGCGTACGACGAGCTTCTCGGTGACGACGGTGAGGTTATAGAGTCGAAGCGCTTTGACGAGGTCGAAAAGCTTGAGGCTATGACACCCGACGAAAGATTTGCGTTCTGGCAGAATGAGCTTTCGCGCTGCATCCGCTGTAACGCTTGCCGTGACGCGTGTCCCGCGTGCACCTGCGAGAAATGTGTATTTGACAATCCGAAATCTGGCGTTGAAAACAAATCTCCCGCAAACAGCTTTGAGGAAAAGATGTTCCACATTATAAGAGCCTTCCACGTAGCGGGCAGATGCACAGACTGCGGTGAATGCTCAAGAGTATGTCCTCAGAATATACCGCTTCATTTGCTCATCCGTAAGTTCATCAAGGATATGAATGATTTTTACGGTGAATATCAGGCAGGAGCCGAGGTCGGTTCGAGAGCTCCGCTCGTAAACTATACAACAGAGGATCTTGAGCCCGGTGAGGTATTCGACAGGGGGAATAAAGATGCGTAAATGTTCTCTTGAAAATATGAATTCGGTTTTCGCAAAGATCGCGGAAACAGCTACACTCTACCTTCCCGTTGACGGTAAGGACGGCAGTGCGGCATATAAAAAATGGGAAAACGGAACGGTATGGAGCGATGCTCTAAATACCGTAAAGAGCCCCAAGGACTTTTTCTTCCCTCAGACCGAGGATCTTATGGCGTTTAAAACCGAAGGAAAGACCATCGAGATAATAGACACGAGAAAAGAGACCGAGAATTTTGTGGTCTTCGGTGTTCGTGCGTGTGACGTAAAGAGTTTCGAGGTTCTTGACAGAGTATTCTTGAACGAACCTGTTGACAGCTATTACGCCTCAAGACGTGAACACGGAGTTATAGTATCTCTTGCGTGTGTCAGACCGTCGGAGACCTGCTTCTGCGGTACGTTCGGAATAGACGCGGCAGAGCCTGCGGGTGACGTTTCCGCTTGGAAGACCGAGACCGAGATATTCTTTAAGGCTAATACCGAAAAGGGCGAGGCTCTCATTGCAAGCCTCGGTGAGCTTACCGAGGAGTGCGGCGACGAGACAGTCAATGCACAGAAGGAAAAGATCGCAAAAACAATGTCAAAGCTTCCTCTTAAGGATCTTAAAACAGACGCGTTTGGAGGCGGAAAGACCTCTGAGTTCTTTAATGCTCCCGAATGGGATGAGCTGTCGGCGGCGTGTCTCGGATGCGGAACCTGCACGTTCGTATGTCCTACTTGTCAGTGCTATGACATAAAGGATTTTAACACCGGAAAGGGCATTATCAGATACAGATGCTGGGATTCGTGCATGTATTCCGAGTTTACGAGAATGGCACACGGAAACAACCGACTCACACAAAAGGAGCGTTTCCGTCAGCGATTTATGCATAAGCTCGTATACTACCCCGAAAACAACGACGGGCTCTTCAGCTGTGTGGGCTGCGGACGCTGTCTTGCAAAATGTCCTATTTCTATGAATATAGTAAAGGTAATGAAAAAGTTAGGAGGGAAGGCAAGTGAATAATATTAATGAGACCTTGATTCCCAAGGTTGGCGTTATCACCGACGTGCGTATAGATACACCCGACATAAAGACCTTCAGAGTCGTAACTCCCGACGGAAAGAAAGCATTTGATCACCGTCCGGGACAGTGCGCGATGCTGTCGATCCCCGGAGTCGGTGAGGCTATGTTCTCTATAACCTCTTCTCCGACAAACGAGGAGTATATGGAATTTTCCATAAAGAAATGCGGATGCGTCACGGAATGGCTCCACGCCGCAGAGGTCGGTCAGCAGATAACAATAAGAGGACCGTACGGCAAACCTTTCCCGGTAGACGACGTTTTCGCAGGAAAGAACCTGCTGTTTATCGCGGGCGGTGTCGGTCTTGCTCCTCTTCGCTCGGTTATAAACTATTGCAGACACTACCGTGACCGTTACGGTGATATCGATATTGTATACGGTTCGAGAAGCAAGGACGATCTGCTTGACTATAAGGAGATCATTGAAGAGTGGTCGACTGATGCAGGTGTTAAAGTACATCTGACTATCGACAGAGAGCAGGAGGGCTGGGACGGTCACGTCGGATTCGTTCCAAACTACGTGAAGGAGCTTGGCTTTGATACAAATAAGACAGCTGTTCTTTGCGGACCTCCCATTATGATCAAGTTCACACTTGAGGGTCTTTGCTCTCTCGGCTTTGACAAAACGCAGATATACACGACGCTCGAGCTTCGTATGAAGTGCGGTGTGGGTAAATGCGGAAGATGTAACGTAGGTTCGAAATACGTATGTAAGGACGGTCCCGTATTCCGTTGCGATGAGCTTGACGAGCTTCCGTCGGAGTATTAATAAACGAGGTGTAATATAATATGGAAAAGTTAGTTAATATATTTCTTTTTGGTAAAAAATATGCAGTACCCGAAAATCTGACGATCATGACTGCTATGGAATACGCAGGCTATCAGCTTGTCAGAGGATGCGGATGCCGTAACGGATTTTGCGGTGCTTGCGCAACCATATACCGTATAAAGGGTGACCGTGAGCTCAAGGCTTGTCTTGCGTGTCAGACAAAGGTCGAGGACAATATGTATATTGCCACACTGCCTTTTTTCCCGCTTGTAAAGCAGGTATACGATATTGAAAAAATACCGGTAAACGAGACTGTTATGATGCAGCTCTATCCAGAAATTTACGCTTGTATCGGATGTAACGCATGTACCAAGAGCTGTACACAGAAGCTGAACGTAATGCAGTACATAGCATACGCTCAGCGCGGAGATTTCGAAAAGTGCGCAGAGGAGTCGTTTGACTGCGTAATGTGCGGTGTTTGTTCTTCAAGATGCCCCGCAGGTATCTCTCATCCGCAGGTTGCAATGCTTGCAAGACGTATTAACGGTAAGTATCTCGCTCCCGGATGCGGACACCTTGAGGATCGCGTAAAAGAGATAAAGAACGGTGACTTTAACGAGCTGATCGAGGCACTTATGCAAAAGCCGATCGACGAGCTCAAAGAGCTTTACAACAACCGTGAGATAGAGAAATAAGGAGGAAAGAATATGTATTCGGAGAATTTTCAGAAATCGCTTGCCGCAGTTGAAGCCGCAAGAGAGAAAAATATTGCACTTGAGCCGGAACGTATGACTGCAAAGCAGAAGGAAGATCTGCTTGCGGCTTTCCATCCCGACTACAGAAAGGATCAGTTCTCGGAGCTTAAAATAGGTCCTAACAAGGGCGAAAAGGTTCCGACAGAGCTTGCAGAGATCCTTCAGGCGCACAGCCGTATTACTGCTGACAGCGTAGATCTCACAAACCCCGACTACGAGACGGACGTTCTCGTTATCGGAGGCGGCGGAGCGGGTGCTTCTGCGGCTATTGAGGCAAACGAAGCGGGCGCTGACGTAATGATAGTGACCAAGCTCAGAATAGGCGACGCAAACACAATGATGGCAGAGGGCGGTATTCAGGCGGCAGATAAGCCGAACGACTCTCCCGCCATACACTTTGTCGACGCCTTTGGCGGCGGTCACTTCGCGGCAAAGAGAGAGCTGCTCTCAAAGCTCGTGTGCGACGCTCCCGAGGCTATAAAGTGGCTTAGCGACCTCGGCGTTGAGTTTGACAAGGATGCCGACGGTAATATGATAACCACCCACGGCGGCGGTACGTCAAGAAAGCGTATGCACGCGGCAAAGGACTATTCCGGAGCTGAAATTATGAGAACGCTTCGTGACGAGGTTCTCAACCGCGGAATTCCGGTAGTTGACTTCACAGCGGCAATAGAGCTGATACTTGATGAAAACGGAAAAGCCGCAGGTGCGGTTCTTATGAATATGGAGACGAAGGAGCTGCTCGTCGCAAAGGCAAAGACAGTCGTTATCGCAACAGGCGGAGCGGGAAGAATGCACTATCAGGGATTCCCGACCTCAAACCACTACGGTGCAACCGCTGACGGTCTTGTTCTCGGTTACAGAGCGGGCGCAAAGCTGCTTTACGCAGAAACACTTCAGTACCATCCCACAGGCGCGGCATATCCCGAACAGATATTCGGCGCACTCGTTACCGAAAAGGTACGTTCACTCGGAGCGAAGCTCGTAAACGTAAACGGCGAGGTATTTATGCATCCGCTGGAAACCCGTGACGTAACTGCGGCATCCGTAATACGTGAGTGCAGCGAAAGAGGAAACGGAATCGACACAGGCAACGGTCAGGCTGTATGGCTTGATACTCCTATGATTGAAAAGATAGGCGGAGAGGGAACTATTGAAAAGAGAATTCCCGCTATGATGAGAATGTTCGGTCAGTACGGTATCGATATCCGCAAAGAGCCTATTCTCATTTACCCCACGCTCCACTACCAGAACGGCGGACTTGACATCACACCCGACGGAATGACGACTAACGTTGAAAATCTCTTCGTCGCAGGCGAGGCGGTCGGCGGAATCCACGGTAAGAACCGTCTTATGGGTAACTCGCTCCTCGATATCATCGTTTTCGGACGCAACGCGGGTATAAACGCGGCGGCAAAGGCGAAGAATACCAAGGTAGGCACACTCACTCTTGACCACGTTGCAAAATTTGAGAAAGAAATAGAGAAAGCCGGAATCGAAACAGATAAGGTCTCTCCGAAGCTTCTTCCCGACTATACAAGAAAGAAATAAGAAAGAGGCGGATCTAAATGAGTTTTTTTG
>JAZNPQ010000048.1:0-6497 GCA_045589735.1 Eubacteriales bacterium
AAATCAAAATTTGAAAATCACCACTAAACCGTTCGTATGCGGTTTGAGAAGCTGATAGTCGGCATAATATCGACGGCGGCGCACAGCTCGAAAAGCTTTGCGCATACCGGATTTTCGGTAAAGAAATGTCCTGCCGAGAAAAGCGAGATGCCGTAGTCGGTCGAGTCGGTCAGCGTGTGATATTTAAGCTCACCGCCGATAAGAGCATCAGCGCCCGCGACGATAGCGTCACCTATCATAGAATCGGCAGAGCCGCCAAGCACCGCAACCCTCTTAATAAGCTTTCCTGCGTCCGAAAACTCAACGTAGGGCGCGACAAGCGTATCTTTTATAAGCATAGCCAAGTCGTCGGCAAGCATAGGTGTTTTAAGCTCACCGATACGTCCGATATTCTTTTCTCCGATCTTCGAGACGTTTTTAAGTCCCAAAAGAGTCGCAAGTATATCATTTACTCCGCCGTCTGCCGCGTCAAGTCTTGTGTGAAAGCTCATAACGGAAATTCCCGCCCGTACGAGCTTTATAATTTTATTTCCGCGGTATTCCTCGGCGTTAACCGATTCAATACCGCCGAAAAGCATTGGATGGTGCGTAAGTATTACGTCATAACCCTCATTTACCGCCTCTTCAACGATATCGGCGGTCGCGTCGAGCGCGATCAGTACGTTTTTAACCTCGCGGTCGGGCTCGGGACATACCGAAAGTCCGTCCGAATCACCGTCAAGAGACAGCTCCGACGGAAGAGCGCGGCATAAGTATTCGTAAAATTCTTTAACGGTCATATTTATGTCCTTTCGCTACAGCGTTTGAGAATATTTGAAAGCTCGGCGATAAGAGCGTCCTCGCTTTCGGTCGAAAGACCTGCAGACGCGCGACCTTTGCGCTTCGTCGTCATAGCGGCAAGCGTATTCTGCGCGAGCTGACGTAGCAGTGGCGTTCCTGAATTTATATTATGCCGTCCGAGCAACAGCTCAATGGGTGAATAGTCGGTATTCTCCCCCGAATATTCGGCGCAGATTATCTGATAGATACGGTCGTCACGAACAAGACTCTCTTTCTTTATCTCGTATCCGTGCGACAGAAGAAATGAACGAAGCGAGTCTGCCTTTGTCATTGGTTGCAGTATAAGACGAATATCACTTGACGCGGTAAATGGCGCGTCCTCAAGTATTTTTGCGATAAGCTCTCCGCCCATACCGCAGATGGCGATATCTGTAATACCGAGTCTGTCAAGCCCCGAAAGACCGTCGGTGAGCCGTGTTTCTATACTCTCGGAAAGACCTGCCGACGCTATATTCTGCTCGGCGCGTCTGAGCGGACCTCTGTTGATATCGGCGGCAATGGCGCGGGAGCATACTCCATTTGAAACAAGATAGACCGGCAGATAGGCGTGGTCGGTGCCTATGTCGGCAAGGACCGAGCCCTGCCTTACAAACTCCGCCACAGCCTTAAGCCGCCGGTTAATGGTTGGTAGCATCAGTTTTTGCTTGCGAAATAGTCGTTAAGCTGCTTTACAAGCTCGTCTGCATCAGTACCGTGAACGCGGCAGGCAGCTTCAATGCTCTCGCCGCGCGATGCGGGACAGCCAAGACAATGCATACCTATTGCGAAGAAAAATTTTGCGGTCTCAACGTCGTGGTCGAGAACGTCACCGATAATGGTTTCTTTTGTTACTTTCATTGTTTTATCTCCTTTAATTATAATATTAACGTATTGAAATCACCGACAGCATCGTACCCCGTACGCCGTTTGTTCTTCTGTGTGAGTAGAAAAGCTCGTCGGATTCGAACGTACAGGCATCCGAGAGGTCAATGTTTGACGTAGGAACACCCATATCAAGAAGCAGCTGTCTGTTTATCTTTCCAAGGTCAACGTGAAATTTATTGCCCTTTCGGTGTATGAAACACTCATAGGTCGAGCCGAGCGACGATATTATCGAATCGCGGCAGTCGGCATCCACCTCGAAGCAATCGGCGCAGATGTGAGGTCCTATCGCGGCAAAAATATTTTCGGGTGCAATACCGAGGCGCAAAAGCTCCTTGACACCGACAGATACTATATTTTTCGCCGTACCGCGCCAGCCCGCGTGAAGTGCCGAGACAGCCACGACGTCACCGTTACCGTCCTCGCCCGAAATAAGAATCGGAACGCAGTCGGCAGTTTTGACCGCGAGAGTGACGCCCGTGTCAGACGTAACGAAGCCGTCAGATTCAACCCTTGGCGTACCCAACGAGGTTATGCGCTTAACAATATTTGAATGTATCTGATGAGCCGAAACGATGCTTTCGGGCAAAACACCGACAGCCGAGGAAAAAAGCTCAATATTACAAAGAACTGTTTCGTCGCTGTCACCGCGTCCAAGCTGTAGGTTCAGCTCTTTTGTGTGGGGCTCGGTGCTGACGCCGCCGATGCGTGTCGAAAAGCCGTGTGGGCATTTTATTTTGTCGGATTTTAAATATTTTACTCGGTTATGTGCCGTAATAAGTTGCATTTCATTAAACACCTCAATATATTATAGCTTTTTATCGGTCGGTTGTCAAATATTTTTTTGCAATTACCTTTAATTACTTGAAAAATTTGCAAAAATAATATATAATTATACCGATTATTAGATTGGAGACGTGAAAATGACCGAAATTATAAAAAATTATATAAAATGCCCGGTCTGCGGCTCCGAGGTGAGAGTGACCGACGATAAAAAAAGCATAAAATGCGTAGGACCGAGAATACATTGCTTTGATATTGCGTCGTCGGGGTACGTAAATTTTTCGGGTAGCGGCGGAGGAGACTCAAAGGAAGCCGTGAGAGCCAGACGAAGATTTTTGTCGCTTGATAAGTACAGACCTGCCGCCGAAGCGGTATCGGAAATACTTAAAAAATATATTCCCACAAAAGCTGTTGTTGACACGGGCTGCGGGGAAGGCTACTACGGAAGTATTATTTCGTCGGGCGGCAATTCTGTTATAGGCTTTGACCTTTCAAAGCCTGCGGTAGAGGCGGCGGCAAAAAGAAAATTGACTCACAGCTTTTTCGCGGTCGCGGGTATTAACGCGATGCCGATAAAGGACGGTAGCGTTTTCGGCGTCACAAATATTTTCGCGCCCTGCTTTGAGGAAGAATTTTCAAGAGTTCTTCACCGTGACGGTGTGCTTGTAATGGTCGGCGCGGGCGAGCGGCATCTTCTTGGACTCAAGGAAGCGATATATGACAGTGTGACACTCAATGAGGAGCGCGCTGATATGCCTCGGAAAATGACTCTTGTAGAAAAAAAGAAGCTGTCGTACGAATTTACGCTTGACGGAAACGAAGCGATAAACGACCTCTTTTCAATGACGCCATACTCTTACAGGACAAGCCGTGAGGCGTACGAAAGACTTAATAGGCTTGAGCGGCTCACGACGCTTGCCGAGTTTGATATATTTGTATTTAGGAAAGAAAAGTGAAATGAAAATAAGCGTTTGTATACCGATGTATAATGAATCGTCGATAATCTCCGACACCGCAAAAGCACTGTCGGAGTATATGTCAAGGACGTTTGACGATTATGAAATAATTTTTTCGGACGACGGAAGCCATGACGGAAGCGCCGATATAGTAAAAAGTCTTGCGTTGCCAAACGTAAGAGTCGTAGGATATGAAAACAACAGAGGCAAGGGCTGCGCGGTCAGAACGGCAATGCTCGCCGCTGAGGGAGACGCCGTAATGTTTACCGACGCCGACCTTGCTTACGGAACAGATGTAATAAAACGTGTATATGACATTTTCGCAGAAAAGCCTACCGATATAGTAATAGGCTCACGCAACATACAGAAGGACGGCTATGAAGGGTATACCTTTATGCGCCGAGTGGCATCAAAAGCATATATAAAGGTGCTTTGTGTGGCAGGCGGTCTTAAGCTTTCGGACTCACAGACGGGCTGTAAGGCTTTCTCCAAAAAGGCGGTAAAGGATATTTTTACGAGATGTGAGGTGGATGGCTTCGCATTTGATTTTGAAGCTATACTCTGGGCGCAGAAGCTCGGCTACAGCTTTACCGAAATGCCGGTCAAGGTAATAAACCACCGCGAATCAAAGGTCCGCCTTGTTCGCGACACGGTAAAAATGTTAAAAGACCTTAGAAAAATGAAAAAAAGAATAAAAAAGTATGACCTGAGTTGAAAAAACGAAAGGGGCTGAGCTGTTGACGAAGCCCCCACGAAAAAAGTCGGTGTCAGACTTTTTTCTTTCGAAATTTGCGGTAGTTGCATTCTTAAAAAGCAAGGATTAAGACGTTCAGCCACGCAACATATTTTGTGCAAATAACACAAAAAGCCGGATAAAAACGCCCAAAAAAGCAAAAAAGTTATAGAACTCGTCAAATTTGTTATAGACACATGAAAAAAGGCGTGCTATAATGTATATGTATTTGGAGAAGTTTCTTCTAAGAAAAGTTGAACAAAGTTTTATAATATCCAGAAGGAGGAATATTATGGCAATCAGAAGAATCATCACCTTTGCTGTATGCCTTGCTGTCTGTATTGCGGGCATTGCCGTCGGAGTATCGAATATGCGTGCTGACGAAGGCTCGGTAACGGAAAAGGCAGGGCTCGGAGCGATAGGCGCGAGCGGTACCGCAGAAGGTATCAACCTGACGCAGAGTATACTTGAAACTACGTCAGACGGCTACAAGCTTAAAGGCAACGTAATTATCACGAGCACCGAGGACGCAGCGTACACAGAGCTTCAGGTTCTCAACCGTACAAGCGGTGACCCTGTAGTGCTTGATGGAAACGACTGCACAATTACAACAAGCGTTTCGCTGTTTGTACGACTTGCAAACTGCACGATAAAGAATTTGACGGTCGTTGCTGCCGGTGATTTTTTGGCAGATCCGGCCGCGACCAGCGGTAGCGTTGGTATTATTTCTGCAACCGCATATGGTAGCGTAAAATTTGAAAACGTAACGGTTAACGGCTCGGTGACCATCAACAGTACATATGCGAATGCTGTGAATGTCGCAGGATTTATTGGTTATAACAATAATCAAACGTCAACCGTCTTTGAAAACTGTACGAACAACGCGAATATAAGCGTAACTCACAATGTTGCTAAATCTGCGAGGGTCGCCGGATTTGCGGCTCAGACCACGGGAATTGGTGAGGTCAAGGTTACAAATTCAACAAATAACGGAACAATAACCGTTATTAAGAATACGGGAATGGGCATTGCCGCCGGTTTCTTGGCTTGGGCGGAGAATTCAGCTCCTCAATTTGACGGCTGTACAAACTTCGGTAATATTACCGTATCGTCTAACGGTTCGGACCACCACCGTAGCTCCGGATTTGTTAATGTTGGAAATGATGCCAACTTGTCTCATGATGATGATGTAGCAAACGGCATCGGATACGCCTGCTTTACAGACTGCGCAAATCTTGGAAATATCACTATGGATATTCCTGAAACAAAAGTGGGACGTGCCGCAGGATTTGTGGACGGCAAAACGTCGGATACAACCACTACAAGCTCATTTATAAGATGCGTTAATGCAGGTGACGTAACAAATAAGTCCACCAACAATACTATTGGTTGGAAATATCGACCCTTTACATCGGGATTTGTAGCTTTTCCAAATAAAGCGAACGTGTCTTATGAGGATTGTATAAATATCGGAAATATTTCCGGAGCAAGCGGATGTGTTGGATCATTCCAAGCCTATGCCGGACGCGTAACAGTTGCCGATAACAATTACAGTATTACTGTTGACGGTGCCGCAGATAGTACCGCGTTTGTTGACGGTACTGCGACCTGTTATGAAACTATTTCCGCACCCACGGCAACTTTTGTAACAAACGCAAAGAATAATAAGGTCAATAACGCAGCGGCGCTTATTGCGGTCATTCTTGCAGAGCAAGGAAAGGCTATGACCACCTTCGACGGTTTCACGGTAGCCGCAGGCGCAGAAAGCGGACAGTTCGTAACAGAGATCGACATGGACTTCTACGATGATGTTAAGTCAATCGCGGGAAGCGTAGAATTCGGCGCGATCATAACTCTTGCCGTATATGATGAGAAGATACCCGGTGACTTCACTCACGAGACCTTCAACACATATCTTGACAGTGTCAAGACACCCGACAATAAATTTGCTAATATTGAAGCTCTCTATATGACAGCTTCCTTCAAAAACGGTGAGGGTCTCACAAAAGACGGCGATGCATATAAGGCAAACGTAACGCTCACAGGCGAGCTGTACCCGACTACCTACATCGCAAGAACCTATATTAAGATAGGTACCGATGCCTACATCTACAGCAAGTAAGGAGGTATATGATAATGAAAAAGAATTACGTACTTCCCAAAATTGAGATAATCAAGCTGAATGCTGCCGATATTATTACGGCAAGCCTTATCGCCGAGAACGACCCGGATCTTACTCCCACTCTTCTCGACTGATAGACTCTGATCGAATATAATCTACGGATTAAATCGAGAGCCCCCCTCGCGAAAGAAGCGCGAGGGGG
>JAZNPQ010000049.1:0-18748 GCA_045589735.1 Eubacteriales bacterium
CCTTATTGACGAGGCCTGCGCCAAGGTGTCCATCAACTGCCCCGAGATATATGAAAGACGCCGCAACGAAAAGCGCATTGCAGATATTGATTCTCAGGCAGACGCCCTTGAAGCTAAGGTTGCAGAGACCGAGGGACAGACGGAGGAGAATTATAAGCAGCTCGCCGATCTTAAGTCGGAGAGAATAAGACTTGAGACAAGACAGAAGATAATAATTCCCGTAACCGATTCGCTGAGACTTACTCAGGAGGATCTTCTAAGAGTAATAGAAATCTGGACAGGTATTCCTGCTGCAGAGCTTTCTGTGGGGGAGCTTTCGGAACTCTCCGGTCTCCACGAGCGCATCTCAAAGAAGATCATAGGTCAGGAGGAGGCTGTAAACGCTGTTGTAAGAGCTATCAAGCGTAAGAGAGCAGGCGTATCTTACAGGCAGAACCCTGTTTCTATGATATTTGCAGGTCCTACCGGCATAGGAAAGACCGAGCTCGTCAAGGTACTTGCAAACGATTTGTTTAAGCAGCCTGAGGCGCTTATACGTCTTGATATGTCCGAATTTATGGAGAAGCACTCGGTATCGAGAATAATCGGAGCGCCTCCCGGATACGTTGGATATGATGAGGCAGGACAGCTTACCGAAAAAATAAGAAGGAGACCTTACTCGGTTATACTGTTTGATGAAATAGAAAAGGCACACCCCGACGTTCTTAACGTAATGCTTCAGATACTTGATGACGGAAGAATTACGGATTCTCACGGTAAGGTAGTCAGCTTTGAAAATACTGTAATAGTTATGACAACAAACGCAGGCTCTGATAAATCTGCAAACTTAGCGGGATTTTCAAATGACAGCCGCGTGACCTCGGCTCAAAAAACAGAAAAAGCGCTTGAGACCTTTCTTCGCCCCGAGTTTATAAACCGTGTTGACAGTATAATAACCTTCCGCGCTCTCTCCGAGGATGATTTCACCAAGATAGTTAAGATTATGCTTAACGAGCTTGTCGATGTTTTGAAGGAAAAGGGAATAGAACTGACTTATACGGACGACGCGGCACAGTATATCGCTAAAAACTCATATTCAGGCAAATTTGGTGCAAGAAACATGAGAAGATATATACAGAACAACGTTGAGGATAAACTCGCGGAGCTTATTATAGCGGATTACAGCCGAAAAATAACAAAAGCACGTATATGTATCAGGGATAAAGAACTGACAGTTCTTTGTATGTGAGATTATGAATTATAAATGGTATTCGCTAACTCTGGAGGAGATAGAAAAAATACTGAGAACAAACGCCGCCTTAGGACTTTCACGCAAGGCGGCTCATTCTCGTGTAAGAAAAACAGGTGGAAACAGTTTCTTTTTTGTAGAGTCGAAAAGTACAGGAAGCTGTCTGCGGTCTGTTTTTTGCGACCCATTGCTTTTGCTTCTTATCGGTGTCAATATCGTCGCCGCGGTTTTTGGAGAATTAAAGGTGGCAATAAGCGTTGGGGTTGTTCTTCTGTTTAACATCATAGTATCCGCTTTTTTATATTTCAAATCTCAATGGATCATTGAGTCCGCCTCAGGACATTCTCAGCCAAAGGTAAAAGTAATACGCGACGGAGCTCTTTATCTTGCGGATTCACGAGAAATAGTTCCGGGTGATATCCTTGTTCTCGGAGAAGGGGATATTATACCTTGTGACTGTCGCGTGATAAATTCAAGTGAGTTTAAAGTTTCTGTCTATTTGGGACATAACAGTGAGGAGAAGATAATATCCGAGCCCGATGCTCACGCGATATATTCTCCCGAGGTAAATCTTGAATTCTATGAATACCGTAATACCGTTTATGCGGGAAGCTTTGTTTTGTCTGGAGAAGCAAGAGTAGTTGTAACTGAAACAGGAGAACATACCTATATCGGCGCACTCGAAGGCGGTGTACCTCTTAACGATTCGAAAGCAAGATTTGAACTGCTTGAAAAAACAAAAAAAATATCGTCGCTGTATAGCTTTTGGGCGCTGATAATTATTTTGGTGCTTGCGGTTGTCGGCACTTTTACATACGGTCCCGACCAACTCTTAAATACTTTTATACTGAGCTTGTCTTTGGGGATTTCTCTTGTCGGAGAAATGATGCTTCTTGTGGGAAACGTTATTTACGCAAAAGGTATTTATAATAATGCGGTACGAAACGGAAACCATAACGGTGGTATATTCAAGACTCCCAATAAAACAGGAGCTTTAGCAGGAACAGATCGTTTGATACTGTGCGGAACGTCTGCCCTTACAGACGGTAAGCTAAAAATGCTTTCGGTATATGCGAACGGGCAGGAATTAAAAGGAAAAAGCGTTGTTTCAAAAGAAGCAACACGTCCTGCCGAGTACTTTATGTTGCTTCTGAATGCAGTTTCGGAGTACCCTTCAAGCAGCGCAATGAGAAGGATAGAGCTTCCTCGTGATTTCGTTGATTATGCCAAAAGACTTAAAGGATTTACTTTCGATGAATTTTCTATAAGACCGAGAGCTCTTGAATTTGAAGCGGACGGTACAATATGTGCAAATATCGGCGGTGTGGGAAATAAAAACCTTATATCTGTCTCGCTGAATTCTTCATTATTAAAAAGATGCAACAAAGAAATTATAAACGGACAAACGGTAATTATAAGCTCAGAACGCAAAGCTGAGATACTTAATATATATAAGAAAATGCTGTTAAACGGAGCAAGACCGTACATCGTTACATCTGGAAGCTTTTCGGGAGAGATACTTGAGGGTATCTTTGCTATGAGAAGTGTCGTTTCAGAACGAGTGATAGACTCGGTAAAAGCATTGAAAAACGCAGGAGTGCGACCTATCGTGCTTTTGAACAGCAGTTCCTATGAAAATTATATCATTTTAAAAGCGTCGGGAATAATAGAAAAGGACAACGAAATAGCGACGGCATCTGAGCTTTCACAAAATGGTATCGATATAATTTCTTTCGCTGACAAATGCAATGCCTTTATTGGATTTTCGATTAAAGAATGTAAGCGCCTTGTTCAATATATGAAGAAAAAAGGACATACCGTTTCTGTTTACGGATATTCTTATAAAGACTACGATTTATGTCAAGCAGCCGATATCTGTATTACCTGTGACAGAGCAGAGTTTAAGGGTACGGATGACATTGAAAAGCTGGAAGTCTCAGAATCTTTTGGAACAGAGAACAGCTCGGGCGGCGCGCAAATACTGCGACTTAAGTCCGACCTGCTCGTAAAAAAAGCCTCTGTGAAAGGTGGCGGAGTAATGGGAATATATAATTCTGTCTCATCCGCAAGGTCTGTACAGAAAAATTTTGCGCGCGCTTTTGTTTATTTGGTATTGAGTCAAATAATAAAATTTTCTGTCGTCATACCGTCGTTTTTGTGCGGAAAGACCTTGCTCACGGCATTTCAGCTGCTTTTCTGTACGCTTGTCGTTGACCTTGTGGTCGTATGGGCGCTTGCGTCAGACCGTAATGAAAGGAGTATGAACAGAGGCTTCCGACCGATAGAATTTAAATCTCCTTTAAAACCTATAAAAAAGCAGATCATAATTACGGCAGTCGGATCATTTGTTATGGCTGTTGCGGCAATTCTGATTTCGTTTATCGTAAAAGCAAACATAAGTGGATCGGTATTTGTCTCGGTTATTTTGTCACAGCTTTTGATTATGTTTGTTTTGAGAGATAAAAAAGCACCACTAACTGTCGAACTTATATCAGTAATATCCGTAATTTGTCTTGCGGTTATAAATTTATCGCTTATACCTAAGCTTTCTGCTGTAACGGGTACGGCTTTCTCGCTATGGTCGATAATATGTATCCCTGTAGCCCCAGCAATCATATATGTTGGCATTTTGTTGACAAGACGCAGAGCAAGCAAAAAATCATAATTGAGTTTTCTTCGTCATATAATTTTCCAAATATAATTGTTTGGAGGAATTATTATGAAGTTTGCAAACACCGCATATCTCAGAGATAAAGAGGTCATAAGCCTATGTGACGGCGCAAGACTCGGTTGCCCGGAGGACTTTGAGGTGGACATATCCTGCGGTAAGATAATTGCTATGATAGTTGTCGGCGAGGCGGGACTTTTCGGCTTTGGAAAATGTGACGAATACGTTATTCCGTGGGATAAAATTCACTGCATAGGAGAAGACACGATACTTGTTAAGCTCGAACCGTCAGAGCTTCGTTGCTGCCTCAGAGAACCGAGGGATAAAAAGAAACCGCGTAATAACAAAATGTAAAAAAAGTGTTAATTTGTTTTCCGGTTATTGATTATTAAGTTAATATATGCTATAATAACAAGGCTTGCGAATTTCGCAAAGTATTAAAATACACACACGCGGCAGGAGAAGCAAACGGTGCTGTTCTGAAAGCAATGAGGAACGGTTTTGTGCGACGGAGCTGCGTGGTGGAAAAACCGAAGGAGGACATGAGAAATGTCAGTTATCACGATCAAGCAGTTGCTTGAAGCAGGTGTTCATTTCGGACACCACACCAGAAGATGGAATCCTAAAATGGCTGAGTACATCTTCACAGAGAGAAACGGTATCTACATCATCGACCTGCAGAAGACCGTTAAGAAGTTTGAAGAGGCTTATATGTTCGTCCGTGACCTTTCTGCACAGGGCGGAAACATCCTTTTCGTAGGAACAAAGAAGCAGGCAGCAGACGCTATCAAAGAAGAGGCTCTCCGTTGCGGACAGTACTATGTAAACGTTCGTTGGCCGGGCGGTATGCTCACAAACTTCAAGACTATCAAGAAGTCTATTGCAAAGCTCAACAGCCTTGAGAAGATGCAGGAAGACGGAACATTCGATCTTCTTACAAAGAAGGAAGCAGCTTCCAAGCAGAAAGAGATCTTCGACTTCGAGAAGAGCCTTGGCGGTATCAAGACCATGGAGAAGCTTCCCGATGCAATTTTCATCGTTGACCCTCGCAAGGAGCACATTGCTGTTCTTGAGGCAAAGAAGCTTGGTATTCCCGTAATCGCAATCGTTGACACTAACTGTGACCCTGACGATGCAGACTACATTATCCCCGGTAACGATGACGCTATCCGCGCTATCAAGCTTATCTCTTCCGTAATTGCTGATGCAGTTATCGAGGGCAAGCAGGGCGAACAGCTCACCGAGGCACCCGAAGCTACAGCTGAGGTTGTCGAGGAAGTAGCAGAGAACGCTTAATTTATAACGGAGGAATTTGAAAATGGCAAACATTACAGCAAAAGACGTAGCCGAGCTCCGCTCCAAAACCGGTGCGGGTATGATGGAGTGCAAGAACGCTCTTGTTGAGGCTGACGGCAATATGGATGAAGCAGTAAAGATCCTTCGTGAGAAGGGACTTGCAGCAGCAGCAAAGAAGCAGTCGAGAATCGCGGCTGACGGTCTTGTTGCAGTTCTTAAGACAGACGCAGCAACTGCTATCGTTGAGGTTAACACCGAGACAGACTTCGTTGCAAAGAACGAGACATTCCAGGAGTTCGTTGCAAAGCTTCTCAACTGCATTATCGAGAAGCGTCCCGCTTCTGTTGAGGAACTCGGAAACGTAAGCTACGACGATACAATGGACGTAAACGCAAAGGTCGTTGAGCTCGTATCTATTATCAAAGAGAAGATTACAATTCGTCGTTTTGAGATCATCGAGGGTCTTACTAGCACCTACATTCACGGAAACGGAAGCATCGGTGTTGTTGTAAGCATCGACGCAGACGATACCGCAAAGAACAACGAAGGCTTTGCAGAATTTGCAAAGAACATCGCTCTTCAGGTTGCAGCATATCCTGTTAACTATCTTGACAGAGACGCAGTTCCTGCAGCTGTTCTTGAAGAAGAGAAGGGAATCATCCGCGCTCAGATCGCAAACGATCCCAAGAACGCAAACAAGCCCGCTCAGATCCTTGATAAGATGGTAGTCGGTAAGCTTGGCAAGTTCTATGAGAACAACTGCCTTGTTGACATGGAGTACTTCAAGGAAGACAAGATGACTGTTGGACAGTACATTGCCAACACAGCAAAGGCATTCGGTGGAAATCTTGCAGTTAAGGGATTTGTTCGTTACGAAAAGGGCGAAGGAATCCAGAAGAGAGAAGAGAACTTCGCAGAAGAGATCGAGAAGCTCACAAAGGGCAACGCTTAATCGTTATAAGCAATAAAACAATGATAGCCGCACGGAATTCGGAAAAGATTTTCGTGCGGCTGTTGTTTAAGTTGATAATTATATTTTTAATATTGAAGTAGGGAAAATCAACAATGGAATTTAATGAGAAATTACAAGAATTAAGAAAGCAAAAAGGGATTACGCAGGAAGAACTTGCGGAACAGCTGTATGTGTCACGCACGGCGGTTTCAAAATGGGAGTCGGGCAGAGGATATCCCAATATAGATTCGCTTAAGGCAATTTCAAAATACTTTTCTGTAACAGTTGATGAGCTTCTGTCTCCCGACGAAGTTCTTACGATTGCAGAGAAAGAAGGAAAACAAAAAGAAAAATATTTTCGTGACCTGATATTTGGTTTGCTTGACTTGTGTATCGTTATGTTGCTTTTTTTGCCTTTGTTTGCTTCAAGATCAGATGGAGGAGTTCAGAGCGTTTCACTTTTGAAGCTCTACGGTATAGGTCAATATTTAAAAATATCGTACTGTGCTATTGTGATTTTAACGATTATTATGGGTATTATTATGCTTGCTTTGCAAAACTGTCAAGCTATATTCTGGGTCAAAAGCAAAACAAAAGTTTCGCTTTTATTAAGTATAGCTGCCGTAACGCTGTTTATAGTAAGCTTGCAGCCTTACGCCGCTATATTTGCTTTTTCTTTGGCGGCGATTAAAGCAATTACACTTATGAAATTCTAATGACACGAAGCGTAACGTATATGTGACGCGCCGATTCTTGCACTTTTTGTTGTATTCTGCTAAACTTTATTCAAATATAAAAAAAGGAAGGCAGAAAATGAAAAAGAATCAAAAATATTTTTACGTTGCAATATTCTTGTTCGTTGTATTTATACTGTGGACGGTAGCAGTTCGCTTTATTGATGTTGAGACCATCGGACCAAACAGCTCTGCCGTAGGTTTTGCAGCTCTTAACGGATATATTCATAGCTTAACTGGCGTCCATATGTTACTCTATACGGTTACCGATTGGCTTGGACTCGTTCCGATTCTATTTTGTTTAGCGTTTGCGATATTCGGAATTATACAATGGATAAGCCGAAAAAGCATTTTCAAGGTAGACCGAGATATAACGCTACTTGGCGTTTTTTATGCTTTTGTAATAGTTGCATACGTTTTCTTTGAAATAGTTGTTATCAATTACAGACCGATACTTATTAACGGATACCTTGAAGCGTCATATCCATCGTCTACTACTATGCTTGTTATGTGTGTAATGCCAACGGCTATATTACAATTAAAAAAACGCATAAAAAATAAGAAATTCAGATTGTTTGTGATATTGATATTGATTGCGTTTATTGTATTTATGGTTGCCGGAAGGCTTATTTCAGGAGTACATTGGTTTACCGATATTGTCGGCGGAACTATAATAAGCTCGAGCCTTGTATTTATGTATATTGCTTTTCAAGAATAACATAAAACCTCCTTTGCTATTTTTAGCAAGGGAGGTTTTATGTTATTTTATATCAATATCAAGTGGCGCATCAATTTCATCAGACACGTATTTTCCGTTCTTTTTTCGTTGTCTCACACATTCGGAAAGCAGATACTCTATCTGTCCGTTAAGAGATCTGAAATCGTCCTCAGCCCAAGCTGCAAGGGCATTGTATAGCTTTGGAGATAAACGAAGCGGAACTTGTTTTTTCTGTTGGTTATCTGCCATATCAGTACAAATTACCCGAATTTACTACAGGCTGTGCGTCGCGGTTTCCGCAAAGTACGACAAGAAGATTTGACACCATTGCGGCTTTTCTTTCTTCGTCAAGGTCAACAACATTATTTTTACTGAGTCTCTCAAGTGCCATTTCAACCATTCCGACAGCACCGTCAACTATCATTTTTCTTGCGTCAATGATTGCAGATGCCTGCTGACGCTGAAGCATTACCGCCGCAATTTCGGGAGCGTATGCGAGGTAAGTAATACGTGCTTCGATAATTTCAAGACCGGCTTCGTTAACACGTGCCTGTATCTCGTCACGTATTCTTGACGCAACTACGTCACTTGAACCGCGAAGGCTTCCTTCGTCGGCAACGCCGTCACCGGTCGTGTCAACATTAGGAGCAACGTCATAAGGATATATACGAACAACGTTACGAAGCGCACTGTCACACTGAAGCGAAAGATATTCCTTATAATTGTCTACATTAAATACAGCTTTTGCGGTGTCTACAACTCTCCACATAACAGCAATACCGATCTCAACGGGATTTCCGAGACAGTCGTTTATCTTTTGTCTGTTATTGTTGAGTGTCATTATTTTGAGAGATATCTTTTTGCTTTCGCTCTCTGCCGCAACAGCAGCTGAAGTGCCTGTTGCGATAGGTGTAGCGTGAGATATTTTTACGTCTCCGCTCTGATTGAGCTTTGTCTTAGATGCAGGATTGAAGCTTGACGAAAAAGGATTGATTGCGTAAAATCCGTCGCCTTTTATAGTACCGACATACTTACCGAAAAGAGTAACGACCAGTGCTTCCTGCGGCTTAAGAATTCTAAGCCCTGTAAGCGGTATCCATCCTATGCAAAGAACGATCAAAGATACGGCAAAAATTACAGCGCTTCCACCGTAGGGCTCGTTCATTTCTTCGGCGGCATCCATTTTTATTCCACCGTAAACAACTCCTGCAATTGCTATTCCGAGCAAAAGAAGGGTAGAGAGCAACACTATCATTCCATGCTTTTTGTTGGTTAAAATTTTTTCTTCCATAACAATACTCCTTTATCATTGTGATATCATAATGATATCATATATTGGTAAACTTGTCAAGGGGTTCAATAAAAAAGCCTTACGAATTTTTTCGTAAGGCTTTTTTATGTTAAGCTTTATTGCTGTGCTTTATAATCGTCTATGATCTTCTTTGCGTTTGCTGCAGGAACTTCCTCGTAACGAACGAACTGATAATCATAAGAACCGCGTCCCTGTGTCATTGCTCGAAGAGCGATCGGGTAGTCAAGGAGCTCAGACTTAGGAGCTTCTGCTTCAACTACTGTGTAACCCTTCTTTGCGGCAGGATTCATACCCATAACACGTCCGCGACGCTTGGTTATATCACCCATAACGTCACCAACCATGTCCTCGGGAACTCTGATCTTCATCTCGCCAACAGGCTCAAGGATAACGGGCTTTGCAACCTCAAGGCACTTCTTATATGCAAGCGATGCCGCAGTTCTGAAGGAAACTTCGTCCGAGTCAACTGCGTGATAAGAACCGTCGTAAAGATCGGCTGCGAGGTTGATAAGCGGGAAGCCTGCAACACCCTTTGTCATAGCGTCAACAAGACCCTTTTCAACTGCAGGGTAGAAGTTCTTCGGAACAGTACCACCAACTACCGAAACAGTAAAGGTAAGTCCTTCTTTCTCGGAGGGAGCAAAGCGGATCTTTACGTGACCGTACTGACCGGAGCCACCGTTCTGCTTTTTGTGTTTTCCTTCAACGTCTGCGGGCTTTGTGATCTTTTCACGGTAAGGAATCTTGGGAACGTCGTACTTAATGTTCGCACCAAAGCGTGCTTTAAGGCGAGCCGCAAGAACAGCGAGATGCATATCACCCATACCGTAAACTATCATCTGTTTGGTTTCCGAATCGTTTTCATAACGAATAGTGAGGTCTTCCTCTGTCATACGTGCGATAGCCTGAGAGATCTTGCTCTCGTCTGCGACAGATGCGGGAACCATAGCCTGTGCAAGATAAGGAGTCGGAAATGCGATCTTGCTGTAGGAGAAGTTTGTACCCCAAGTAAGTGTATCGTTTGTATTTGTGTTGCTGAGCTTTGCTGTCATACCGATATCACCGCAAACGAGCTCCGTTACTTCTGTCTGCTTCTTGCCGATGAGAGTATATATCTTACCTATCTTTTCGGTGTCGCCTGTTGTGCGGTTTGTAAGCTCTGAATCCTTCTTAAGAGTGCCGTTCATGACCTTAAAGAAATTCATCTTACCAACGAACGGGTCTGCAACAGTCTTGAAAATGAATATTGCGGGCTCTCCATCAACATTGATATCCATTGTGTCCTCGTCGCCGCTTGCGTCAACGATAAGCTCCTGCTTCTTGGCAGTATGACGAGGGAAGGATTCTGTGATGTGGTTGAGAAGCGTCCAAACGCCCCAAAGCTTTGTTGCAGCTCCGCAGAAAACGGGAACTATATCGCCGTGGATGATGCCTTCGTGAACGCCGTTAACACATTCCATGTGAGAAATATCTTCTCCACCGAAGAATTTTTCCATAAGGTCCTCATTCGCACTTGCAACAGCCTCAAGGAGCATTTCATGATATTTTTCTGCCGCTTCCATGGATTCCTCAGGAATCGGACAGATAGAGTGTGTTCCGTTTTTATCGAATATGTGAGCATCCATATCAACGAGGTCGATAGCACCGACAACAACGCCGTCCTTTACCATCGGAATGGTAAGAGGGCAGATCTTTTTACCCCACTTGTCGTGGAGTGCGTCAAGAACCTTCGCGAATCTTGCTTCATTGTCGTCAAACTTATTGATGAAGAATGCTTTGGGAAGGTCTGCTTCGGTTGCGGCATCCCAAGCAAGCTCTGTACCGACCTGAATTCCGGATTTTGCATCAACAACGATGACTGCGCTGTCGGCAACTCTGAGCATCTGGCTGACTTCACCCGAAAAATCGAGATATCCGGGGGTGTCAAGAACGTTAACCTTTATATCTTTCCATGTAAGATTTGCAACCGATCCCGAAAGAGAAAACTTTCTTGCAATCTCTTCTGCATCGTAGTCAGATACTGTATTTCCGTCACCGATCTTTCCAAGGCGGTCTGTTACTCCGCTGATATAAAGCATAGCCTCGTTGAGCGATGTCTTTCCGCATCCGCCGTGACCGAGCAGTGCAACGTTTCTGATTCTGTCTGTGATAATTTTTGACATGGTATCCTCCTATGTTCTCTCCGCTTTTGCGGAGCTTAAAAGTTTTTATATATTTTAGAAAATATACAACACAACTATTATACAACAATATTGCACAAATTGCAATAGCAAAATGATATTTTTTTATGCTTAAATGCCAAAAAAATTGCAAGAATTTTGAAAAATTCTATTTCCAAGTGATGTTATGTCCTCATTTCGCGCGTTTGCTAGTGCGTTTAGAGTATATTTGAGATAGTCTGAACGGTTGAGTTTACCTCTGAATGGTTCGGGAGTAAGGTACGGACAGTCTGTTTCTATGAGTATTTTTTCTATAGGAACTACCGATGCGACCTCTCGAACCTTTCTCGCATTTTTGAAGCTTATAACTCCGGAAAATGATATATACCAGCCTCTGCGTATCAACTCAAGAGCCATTTCAGGACTTCCGCTGAAGCTATGAAGGACACCTCGAATATTATCATATTTTATAAGCGTTTCAAAGGTGTCTCCGTGGGCGTCTCTGTCGTGTATTATTACGGGTATATCATATTCATACGCAATATCAAGCTGTCGAGTAAAGTATTCTTTTTGAAGTTCTTTATGTTCTGTATCCCAATAATAATCAAGCCCTATCTCACCAAGCGCGACTATTTTGTGGCTTTTTCGTTCGTCAAGCAGGGAACGTAGCTTTGCAAGCTGGCAGTCAACATCGGGAAAATCAACGCAATCGCTCGGATGTATGCCTACGGCGGCAAACATGTTAGGATAGTTTGCCGCCTGAGATATTACGTCGAGCGCATTATTCATATTTGTAGCAACATTAACTATATAGCGAACGTCACCCGCAAAAAGTTCAGGTAATAGCTTATCTGCTCCACCGTCGTACTCTTCAATGAAACGTTCGTCTGTGTAATGTGCGTGAGTGTCAAAATATTGCATGACTTATCGGACTCTTTCTCCGAGAGGAGTATCGTCTGAAAGGAATACGACACGAATCTGTTCCTCGCCCGATGCGAGTAACATACCGTTGCTTTCGATTCCGCAAAGAGTTGCGGGCTTAAGGTTTGCAACAACTATTATCTTCTTTCCAATAAGATCGTCAGGCTCATAAAATTTTGCAATACCCGAAACCACCTGACGCTGTTCGTATCCGAGGTCTATCTGAAGCTTAAGTAGCTTTTTTGCCTTCGGTACTTTTTCGCACGCGACTATCTTCGCGGTTCTAAGCTCAACGTTCATAAAGTCCTCAATACCTATAAGCGCACAGCCTTCGGGCTTCTCGGGCTTTTGCTCGGCTTTTGCTGCTTCGGCAAGGGCGGCTGCGCGTTCGGCTTCTATCTCTGCAAGCATTTTGGCGTCGTCTATTCGCGCGAAAAGAACCTTTGAATCGTTTACCGAGTCTCCGGGAACAAGACCGCCAAATTTATCTTCTGTACCAATAAAGTCAGACCAGATAAGATCGTCGTGAGCATTTGCCGTGCGCGCAGAGGTTATGAACTCAAGCTCCTTCGCGGCGCCAAGCTGTGTAAGTATTTCTACAGATGTTGTGGGGATAAAAGGCTCAAGCATGATAGCAGCCCAACGTATCGTTTCAAGCAAGGTATACAGTACAGTTCCAAGACGTGCTTTCTTGGTTTCGTCCTTTGCAAGAACCCAAGGGGTTGTTTCGTCGATGTACTTGTTTGCGCGGCGGAGCAGGGCAACTATAGCGTCTGCGGCGTCGGCAATACGGTATCCATCCATGTAGTCACATACCTCTTTGTACGTGTCAAGGCAGAGATTTTTAAGCTCTGCATCAAGTGTATCGGGCTCGGACGGTGCTTGAATTACCTTATCGAAATATTTTTTCTGCATATCGAGTGTACGTTTCACAAGATTACCAAGATTGTTGACAAGGTCTCCGTTGAAACGATTGATAACGTTTTCATAGGTAATGCTTCCGTCGGAATTGTAAGGCATTTCGGAAAGCGCGTAGTAGCGCACACCGTCAACGGTAAATCTATCGGCAAGCTCGTCCGCATAAATCACGTTGCCTTTTGATTTTGACATCTTGTCCATACCAAAATTAAACCAAGGATGACCGAACACCTTCTTGGGAAGCGGAAGATCGAGAGCCATAAGGAAAATAGGCCAATAAATAGTGTGGAAGCGAAGAATATCCTTTCCGATTATGTGTACGCTTGCCGGCCAAAGCTCACGGAAAGATTCGGATTGCTCTTCGTAGGATTTGTCGGGGTCATATCCGATAGCTGTGATGTAGTTGCTGAGAGCGTCGAGCCATACGTAGGTTACGTGATTGCTGTCAAAGGTTGGAACGCCCCACTTGAAGGATGTACGTGAAACACAAAGGTCCTGAAGACCTGCCTTTAAAAAGTTGTTGACCATTTCCTTTTTTCTTGATTCGGGCTCAATAAATTCAGGATTGTCTTCGATGTATTTAAGCAGGCGGTCGGCGTACTTGTTCATATTGAAGAAATATGCTTCCTCTCTTGCCTGCGATACGGGTCTGCCACAATCGGGACACTTTCCGTCAACTATCTGCGTATCGGTAAAGAATGATTCGCAGGGTGTGCAATACCAGCCTTCGTAATAACCCTTATAAATATCACCTTGGTCGAAAAATCTCTTGAATATTTTTGATACTGCGTTTACGTGATAATCGTCGGTCGTACGGATAAAATAGTCGTAGCTTGTGTTCATTTTATCCCAGATGCCCTTTACCTCTGCCGCAACACCGTCAACGTACTTCTGCGGTGTAATACCGGCTTCATTTGCGAGGTTTTCTATTTTCTGACCGTGCTCGTCGGTTCCGGTGCAGAAAAACACGTCATAACCGCGAGCTCTCTTATATCTTGCAAGTGCGTCGGTCATAATGATCTCATAAGTATTTCCAAAATGAGGCTTGCGCGACGCGTATGCAATCGCGGTGGTTATATAAAATTTTTCTTTGTTCATAGTGTTTTCCTCCAAAATTGTACTTATAAATTATATTATACCAACTTTTTCTAAAATTTACAAGACATATCGAGATATTTTAGAGATAAATCACAAATATTTTTCAAAAGCGTTCTGATACCAAGCTCTGCACAATTCGGTAAAATCCGCCAATTCTCAATACCATATTTACAAACACCAACCAAATATGATATAATTTTCTCGTCTCCCAGCCCGGAACGGAGAATTTTATGAAAAAGAAAATTATATGTATTTTTGTCGCTGCTTTGATGATGGTTACTAATTTTATAGTACCTATAAATGCACTTGTGCCTTCATACACGGTTACGGATACATACAAAAAAAGCATATTTTACAAAAGACTTGAGTCACTGAAGCTTACGGGAGACGAAAGGCGTGATATAGTCAATATAGCAATAACTCAGCTTGGATATCACGAAGGAAACAGTAAATCGGATTTTGACGGAATGAATTACG
The DNA here is from genome assembly GCA_045589735.1 of Eubacteriales bacterium. Taxonomy (GTDB): domain Bacteria; phylum Bacillota; class Clostridia; order Oscillospirales; family CAG-272; genus RGIG3994. Next base: position 14,482 of record JAZNPQ010000049.1, read on the forward strand.
GAGGAACCTCGAATTATGTTGAATATAACTATGCTAACAAAAAAATATACAGTAACAACAATACATACAGCTATGCGTGGTGCGCATCGTTTATTACTTGGTGTGCAAGGCAGGCGGGAATTGAGACCTCGACTGTGACAAATTCGGTCAGCTGTGATTATTTCGTGTCGGATTTTAAATCCAAGTCACGCTATAAAACACGTGCTTCTGGGTATTCTCCGATAGCGGGAGACCTGATCTTTTTCAAGGCGCCCGATTCAAGCAGGACGTATGCATCACATATCGGTGTCGTTGTTGGAACTGACTCGACCTACGTTTATACAATAGAAGGCAACACCTCACGCGGACTTGTAAACGCAAGAAGGTATGCGCTTAATAATTCTACTATAGTAGGATACGCTGTTCCCGATTATAAGGGAACACTTGGAGATTATAGCGATTTTGAGCTTTTGTCGGGTTACGTTGAGCCCGGGATATATACTGTAAGCTCGTCGGTTCCTCTTAACATACGTTCGGGACCTTCCGGCTCATATTCAAAAATAGGAGAAATTCCAAACGGAGCAAAGGTTGAAATCGATAAGGCTTCAGGGGATTTTGCAAGTGTAACATATAATGGAATAACGGGCTGGGTTTCTCTCAAATATTTGAGACTTACCGAATGTTATGCTTATAAAATCACCTACGACACGGGGGACGCCAATATTTCGCTGCCCGCAACGAAAAAACAGTTCGGTGTTGCGGCAAATATAACAGGCGAAATGCCAAGCCGAGCAGGATATCTGTTTATAGGTTGGTCAAAGAGCAAAACAGCTACAGAACCCGACTATTTTCCCGGAGACAGCTATGAATCGGATTCGGATATAACGTTGTATGCGGTGTGGAGACCTATTTCCGTCACAATAGAATTTTTTGACAGCGACGGAGGTCTTATTCACAAAAGAAATTATGAATACGGAGAAAAAATAATTGTCCCGGAAAATCCCGAAGGAAAGGTCGTAGACGGTATTATATACGTTTTTGAATCATGGGACAGTACGGTCGATTATGTCGCAACGGAAAACAGACGATATACGGCTGTTTATAGGGCTGTGGAAATTGAAGATATAACGGAATCGTCAAAGCCGACAGACAGTATATCTCCCGATACAACAAGACCGTATATATTACAAAGTCAATTTGAAAGCACCTCGAAGAATGATACTAATAGAATAAAAAACAATAAAATTTCAACTGCTATCAATATTGTACTTGTGCTGTTTTCCGTGTCGTTTACGGGTGCTGTTATAATCGGAAAACGAAATCAATAAAAAACTCCGAAAAATTAAAATACCTATTGCAAAAATATGGGTTCTTGTGGTATAATATAAGAAATATATTATAGGGCTGATTATGCCACACGGAGGTTTCACTTGATAGTAGCACTTGAAGATGCAAAATATAAGCTTATAGGACTTAGGGACACTCTTGCCGAGCTTGGCTCTGCGATACGAATTGACGAATTGAAAGAATCTCTCCCGGGTCTTGAGGCGCAGACTCTCGTTGAGAATTTTTGGGCAGACAAGGATAACTCATCGAAAATATTGCAAACTATAAAACAAACGCAGGACAAAATAGAGGAATATGAGCGCCTTTGCGCAAAACTTGAGGATGCAATAGCTCTTGCTGAAATGGCAATAGAAGAAAACGATGAAGCAAGTGTTCCCGACGTTGAAAACGAACTTAAAGAAATAATAGCCAAGGAAGAGGAAATGCGCACCGAGATATTACTTTCGGGTGAGTATGACAAAAACAATGCTATCATCTCCTTCCATCCGGGCGCTGGTGGAACAGAGGCACAGGATTGGGCTCTTATGCTTTACCGCATGATAACAAGATGGGCTGAAAGACATAAATTCAAGGTCAAGCTGACAGACTGGCTTGACGGAGAAGAAGCGGGGCTTAAAAGCGCAACCATTATGGTAGAAGGAACGAACGCATACGGATATCTCAAGAGTGAGCATGGCGTTCACCGTCTCGTCCGTGTATCTCCTTTTGATTCGTCGGGACGCAGACACACATCTTTTTCGTCTATTGAGGTTATGCCCGAATTTGATAAGCTTGACGAGATAACGATAAGGGAAGAAGATTATGACTTTATGCCTTACCATTCAAGCGGAGCGGGCGGTCAGAACGTAAACAAGGTCAGCTCGGCAGTAAGAATTTACCATAAGCCTACGGGTATCGTTGTTACGTGTCAGACAGAGCGTTCACAGCTTCAGAACAAAGAGACTGCTATGAGAATGCTTAAGTCCAAGCTTATGGAGATAAAGATACGCGAAAGACTTGAGACTATCGAGGACGTTCGCGGAGTCAAGACCAACATTGAATGGGGTAACCAGATACGCTCTTACGTATTTATGCCGTATACTCTTGCCAAAGATACGCGTACAGGATACGAAGAAGTTAATATCACAGCAGTTATGGACGGTGAGATAGACGGATTTATCAACGCGTATCTTAAAGAAAATTCAAAGAATACAAGCGCACTGTAAAAAATGCTTGAAAGGCGGATTGCAAATGAAACAAAAGAAGTGTGATTATATCGGGCTGTCGCTTATCGCTTCGATAGTCGTGTTGACCGTTGTATTTCTTGTTACTTGTATAAAAAAGAAAAGCTTTTTATCCGCTCTGTCTGCGGTTGCAGCGGTTAATGCGGTTGGGTGCTTGTGGCTGTTAAAGCACAATCGCAAAAAGAATGGCGGACATTTCTTTGATTTCTTTGATGAATCAAAATATGAGGTGTTTGATAAGGAAGAGCTGGAACATGCCGCAAGAGCGATTCGAGCGGGATTTTGCAAAAAGCGAGTGACCGATGAGTGCGGAAGAACAGCTAAGCCCATATACGAGATTCCGATCGACGAAGAAACGACCGAAGCTGATTTCGCAAAATGAATATTCAAGAACAATATGTACGCACCGCCGCCGTTATCGGCGGCGATGCTTGTAAAAAGCTGAAAAATGCAAGCGTTGCTGTTTTTGGAGTTGGCGGAGTGGGAGGACTTATTGTAGAGGCGCTGGCGCGCGCAGGTGTTGGGCGAATTGACGTGTTTGACGGAGATACCGTTGCCGAATCAAACCTAAACCGTCAAATTATAGCTTTACATTCAAGCATTGGAAAAAACAAAGTAGACGTTATAAAAGACAGGGTACTTGATATTGATCCCGAATGTAAGGTAAATGCTTATAAAGTGTTCTATCTTCCCGAAAACGCAGACAAGTATCCTCTTGACGAATATGATTATATTGCCGATGCTGTTGATACGGTTTCCGCAAAAATCGAGCTTGCGGTAAGAGCAGACAAACTCGGAATACCTATGATAGCTGCAATGGGTGCAGGCAATAAGCTTGATCCGACAAAATTTGAAGTTGCAGACATATATAAAACACAGGTTTGTCCTCTTGCAAAGGCGGTCAGGAAAGAATTAAAGCTTCGTGGAGTAAAGCGGCTGAAATGTGTGTACTCCACAGAGCCGTCGATCAAAACCGAGAGCGGTATAGTAGGAAGTATGCCGTATGTTCCAGGTGTTATGGGCTATATTATGGCGGGCGAGATAATCAAGGATCTCATAAAGGAATAGAATTGTATGTCGAATTACATTATGGATCTTCGCAAAGTGGTCGGACATAGACCGCTTCTCCAAGTCGGCGCGAGCGTTATTGTTGAAGACGGGCAGGGAAGAATACTTTTGCAACTCAGACACGATAATCACTGTTGGGGATATGCGGGAGGCTCTGTTGAGCTTGACGAAGTCGTTGAAGAAGCCGCAAAGCGTGAGCTTTATGAAGAAACGGGACTCGTCGCAAATAAGCTTGAACTGTTCGGCGTTTTTTCGGGAAAAGATACTCATTACGTTTATCCTAACGGAGATGAAGTCTCCAACATCGATATAGTATATATTTGTAAAGACTATTCGGGCGATTTGAAATGTCAAGAGGATGAAGTTGATGAGCTTAAATTCTTTGAAATAAAAGATATACCTGAAAACATATTTGCGCCAAACAAAATTCCGCTTCAAAAATATATTGAAGGAAAATAAAATAAAGACTGACGGAATTCCGTCAGTCTTTATTTTATATAAAAAGCCCCACCGCATTTTGCGGTGGGATAAAAAGTTGTATTAACTTATTTGTTTGTGATAGCAGCCTGCGCAGCAGCAAGACGTGCGATCGGTACTCTGAAGGGAGAGCAGGATACGTAGTCAAGACCGATCTTGTGGCAGAACTCAAC
>JAZNPQ010000050.1:0-5637 GCA_045589735.1 Eubacteriales bacterium
AAGCCATCAGCCCCGACGTGCTAAATACCGTGCTATCCCTCACCTACCGCGTCCAAGCGGTAGGTGAAAGGTGAATAAACACTTTGGATAAACCATTTGCTTTTGAAAGTTTTTGAAGATTCCAAAGAAACTTTTTGCAAAAAGTTTCTTTGGCGGGTGTGGGCAGCGCCCACGTATAAAAACACACCGACAAATCCAAAAATTTTATTCATTTACAGATTTTCGGTTTTTTGTGAAAAGTATTGAAAAACAGAAAAAATTGTGATATAATGATTTCACCACACTAATCGCATATCTTATTTCCCTCGTGGGAAAATACCTTGGTAAAAGGTGTTTTCCTCTTTTCCGCGAGGGATAACGGTTAGTGTGGTAGCAACCTGAGGACAAGCACTTTTTCGGCGCATTCCTTCGGGGGTGCGCTTTTTATATAATAATGTGAACGAGGTACTGAAATGACTTGCTACGTTATCGCTGAAAAAACGCCCGAAAACCGAATCGAAAAAAAGATAGAATGCCTAACCGAATATCTTGCGTATTTGGAGCTCGTTTGTAAGGAAGTTAAAAAGTTAAAATTAGACGATTGCCGTCACTTCGTTTTTTGTTCGGACTGCGAATTTATTGATAATTTTCGCGATGCGGTGATACATTTTTACGATCCAACACCAATCATTGAATCCGAACGCTCCCTGCCGAGTAATATAAAAGAAAACGACATTGTTATATTAATTCGCGACGGAGTCCTTTTCCGAAAGATCCGATAAATATCAAATCAGGGTGAGTCAAATGCTTTTTTGATTTTGACTCGCCCTGACTCTTTTTCTGTATGTAAAAAACTCTTGACGGCGCGGTAAAAAATTGGTATAATTAAAGGTATATAACAAAACAAATAATACCGGGAGGTTAATATGGCAAAAACTATTAAAGAAATTCTTGATTTTATTAAGGAAAACGGCATTAAAATGGTCGATTTCAAAATGGTAGACATCAACGGACAGTACCGTCACGTCACCATTCCCGCAGAGAACTTTTCAGAGGACACGATGAAGAGCGGTATCGGCTTTGACGCGTCGAATTACGGCTACGCCGTCGTTGAGAAGAGTGATATGGTATTCATTCCCGATCCCGATACGGCGGTCGTCGATCCCTTCTGTGAGATTCCCACGCTGTCTATGACGGGTAACGCTATGATAATCGACACACCCGAAAACCGTCCGCTTCCGCAATATCCGCGTAACATAGTACGCGCAGCAGTTGAAGAAATGAAAAAACGCGGCGTTGCCGACGTTATGAAGATACTCCCCGAATTCGAATTTTATCTCTTTGACGAGGTAACGTGGGGTGTCAGCGGCAGTTATATCGGCGCGTCGGTCGATGCAAAGCAGTCATATTGGAACAGTACCGTCGAGGGCAGAGGCGTTGTCGTTCCGAAGCAGAAAAACTACCACATAGCAAAACCCTTCGACGTTTCCTACGAGTGCCGCAGTGAGATGTGTATGCACATGAAGGACGCGGGAATCGAGATAAACTATCATCACCCCGAGGTTGCGGCGTCGGGTCAGTTTGAAATTGAGCCTCAGCTCGGTGAGGTCGTTCACATGGCTGACGCGACAATGATGATAAAATACATTATTCACAATACTGCGCTGAAGTACGGCAAGACCGCAACCTTTATGCCAAAGCCTATATACGGCGAGGCAGGCTCGGGAATGCACGTGCATATGCAGCTCTTTAAGGACGGCGAGCCTGTATTCTCGGACGATAACGGTTACGCGCACCTTTCAAAGACAGCACATTACTTCATGGGCGGTCTGCTTAAGCACATTTCGTCACTATGCGCGCTGACAAACCCCAGCACGAACTCATTTAAGCGTCTTGTTCCCGGATTTGAAGCGCCCGTAACAGTCGGATACGCGACGTCAAACAGAAGCGCCGTTATCCGTATTCCCGCATATGCAAAGAGCCCCGATAAGCGTCGCTTCGAGCTTCGTAACCCCGACGCCACCTGTAATCCGTATTTCTGCTACGCCGCAATACTTATGGCAGGACTTGACGGTATCAAGAATGAAATTGACCCGCACGAAAACGGTTGGGGACCGTATGACTTTAATCTTTTCCACCTTCCCGAAGAGGAAAAGAAGAAGCTCAAGGGACTTCCTACCTCACTTCCCGAAGCCCTTGACGCGCTTGAGGCAGACCACGACTACCTCACGGCAGGCGGCGTATTCCCCGAGGAGCTTATAACCAACTTTATAAAGACAAAGCGCGAGGAATGCTCGGAAATGTCGAAGATCCCGCACCCCGCCGAGTTTGAAAAGTATTATAATCTGTAATTTTTAAACAGTTCACGGATTCAACAAAAAAGCACTTCGATGCGTACCTGCATAGAGCAGGTACGCATCGATATAAATCCGCTAATGCGGATTTTCGATATACGCTAACGCGTTCGATATGTGCTGTCGCACTCGATATGCTCACTGCGTGAGCGCGGATTTATATCATATCGAGTTTGAGCGCAGCGAAAACATATCGAATTGATGCTCGCAGATGCGAGCGAAATATATCGAGCCGAGCGGAACGAGGCATATCGACAAAATCAAAATAGCTTCTGTGTCCACAGAAGCAGTGCTTGCAAAGAAAAGAGGACGAGGAGTTTTAAACACTCTTCGTCCTTTTCCTGTCGGTAGGTAACGTACTTTATTAGATTCAAAAAACTGTCCTTAAGAATACGCCCCACTCGAAGTGCTTTTTTTGGAGCTGCTAATCAGATTCGAACTGATGACCTCATCCTTACCAAGGATGTGCTCTACCAACTGAGCCATAGCAGCATATTCTGTTTACAGCCTTGTTATTATATCAAAGTTCAAAGCATTTGTCAAGCGTTTTTTTGAAAAAATAGAAAAATAACCGAAAAAACAGCTCTACTATTAAATAATTAAATAAATTGGGCTTTATAGGTGCGTTGTGTTTTTTTATGTGGGGTGAACCCCCGCCTCTCCAAAGCTCCCCGATAAATCCCTATTTACGCAAAAGGCCGAAGATTAAACTCTTCGACCTTTTTGTCATATTTTATTTTTCCATAGCGTTGGTTTTATTTTTTATAAGTAAGATAAGCGGTGGAAGAATTGCGAGCTGTATGATGATTCCCGGCATCGCTTTTGCAAAACCGCCGCTGATAAACGCCGTCATTGTAAACCCGTTGTCTCCGACACCGATAAGTACACACTGCGCGATACCCCATACCACTCTGCCCGAAAGCATTGCAGAGATAAGCGAGATATAAATTGCGCCGAGTTCCTTCTTTTTGCAAAGCAACCACACAAGACCGATAACCGCGCCGTAGGTCGCAAGCTCGAACGCCATTGACACCGCATTCGGATAGAGTATCGGCTTTCCGAACAGAAATGACCTCGTTATAGGAAGTATAAGACCCACTCCGAGTCCGTACTGCCAGCCGCAAACGATACCGCAAAGAAGTACCGGTATGTGCATCGGCAGCAGCATATTTCCTATAGTCTGTATCTGTCCCGTAAGTAACGGCAAAACGTAACCGATTGCCAGAAACAGCGCAGACAGGGTTATTCTTTTTATGTAATTATGTAAAATCTTATTTGCGTTTTTTTCCATAAAAATTATCCCACGGCGTCGGGAGTGCTTTCGGGTTCGTCATTTTCTTCTTCGTTGACTGCAGGCGGTGTATATCGCTGTTTTTCGTAAAGACGGCCGGTAAGATAATTATAGTATGCCTTATAGGTCGCGCCATCCGAATCCGAATATATGAGCTTAACGTAGAGAGACGGCATATTATTGTCGAACTCGCCCTCAATACTCTCACCGCTGCCCCAGCGGTAGACTCCGCTTTTTCTCATATCCGAGGAAAATTCACCCGTAAAGCTGTCGCCGTTTTCGTAGTAAAAGGTACCGTTTCCGCTCTTTTCACCCATATCGAATGAACCGACGTACTTCCCCTCACCGACGGCAGTAAGCGTTCCGTTTCCGTGATATTTTCCGTTCTTGTACGCGCCGCTATAGCCAGAGCCGTCGGGCGCTTTAAGCTCACCCTCCCCGTCAAACTCGTCGAGTGCAAAGCCACCCGTGTACTTCGAGCCGTCGGCATAAGTAAGACTTCCCTTTCCGTGACGCATAAAATTTTGGGTATCGCCCTCGTAGACAGAGCCGTCTGAATAGTGAAAGTCTCCGCCTTTTATTTTTGCCACGGTACCGTCCGACGCGCGAAGGACACCGCTTGTCGGCTTACCGTCCTTCATCCAGCCGAAGTATCTGTAGGTCACGCCGTTTTCGGCATCGACTGCTTTAAGCCTGAGTCCCGTGATAAAAAGTATCAGCGCGACAGCCGCCGCGGTGGCAAGAGCCAAGCTCGCCACGCGAAGCATCTCACGTAGCGGCGGCAGACCGTACCTTTCGGAAAATCGCTCGTAGGGTGTTTTTTCGGGTTTTTTTCCCACAGGAACGTAAAGCGACTCGTTTTCGTATCTTCCCATATCAGTTTACTACGTTAGGCTTTGCGTCAAAACCGACGAGCATACCGTCGAGCAAGCCTACGATAGACGGTGCGAACTTCATAATAAGTATCACCGTGACAAGACCAAGCACTACGGTAAGAAGCACACTGAGCCAACCGCTTCCTTTTGTTCTGAAGCGGCTGAGCGCACTGTCGTGCTTTTCTGCGGGAAGGTAGATAGGATCGTCTATACGGTAACGTTCTTTATTAAGCGATGCGTATGCAATTATACCGCCGACGCGCGACGCATCGGTCGGAGAAAACGCCACGACTCTGCGCAGCGCACCCCCGACAGTAAGAGATAGCTTTATAAAAATATTTTTTCCGAAGCCGAGAGCCTCAAGCGTTTTTGCCGTTTCAGGCGAATCACACCCCTCGGCGTCAAGATGTCTGACGAGCGCGCCAAGCACGTGCCTGTTATAGTACATATACAGCGATATGAGAATCACACCTATATATATACCTATGACAGACCACTTGAACACCGTCGGGTCGTTGAAATAGGTCAGCTTTTCGTAAGTCTCAAATTTCGGAGTGAAGAAAGTTCTGTCAATAGTATCTAAAAAGGTAGCGACAGACAGCGCAAAAATGTTTCGGTACATAACGCGCCTCCTTTCTGTTTGGTTCTGAAAATTGCTTGAGCGTTTATAATTTGTTTCAAATTTTGATTTGTCGGTAGGTTGATTCTTTATGTGGGGTTTCACCCCACACCCCACTTAAGGAACTTTTTGCAAAAAGTTCCTTAAGAATCTTCAAAAAACTTCAAAACAGGGGTTTGCTTTAAGTTTTTTGTTTATCTTTCAACGGTTGCACGGACGCAACCGTTGAGGTTTTGTACGGTAGTTTGCGCGTCGAGGTCGAAGGTCTCGCTAAAAGTGAAGTACGGTTGCGGCGCCTCGACTACTCGCTTACGCAGTCGCGGGCTCAAACGCTCGCCATTGCGGCGTTCTCACTGCGCGACACGAAAGAATAATATAAATTTTAAAATTTTTGAACAGATAATATTGCTATTATGTCGCGTCGTGAGTGTGTCCGAACGGCAACACACGAGCCGCGACTGCGGCAGCGACGAGGAGGGGTGCCGCAACCTTATTTCACATACGGCAAAACCTTCAGCC
>JAZNPQ010000051.1:0-2248 GCA_045589735.1 Eubacteriales bacterium
TAAAAATTCAACGGTTGCGCCCGAGCAACCGTTGAAAGATAAACAAACAATTAAAATATATCCCTTTTTTTAAGTTTTTTGAAGATTCCAAAGAAACTTTTTGCAAAAAGTTTCTTTGGTGGGGCGTGGGGCAAAGCCCCACATAATCTCACCGATAAATCAAAATTTGAAGGAAAAACAAAAATCTATATAAACAACCGACACACCGAATGTTCGATGTGTCGGTTATTTTATCAGTTAAGAACAAGGTCTTTAACTTCCTTGACTGCTTTTGCGCCAAAGTCGGCAATGCTCATTTGTCCAAGGTCGCCCTCGCCGCGACGGCGTACGGCAACTGCATTTTCGGCAGCCTCGTTGTCACCGACGACAAGCATATAGGGAACCTTTTGGAGCTGAGCTTCGCGTATCTTATATCCTATCTTTTCGTTTCTTTCGTCAACGCTTACGCGCAGGTCGTATTTTCTGTCAAGCTCATCTGCGACCTTCTTTGCGTATTCAACGTGCTCAACGCCGATGGGAAGTATACGTACCTGCTCGGGAGCCATCCAGAGCGGAAGCGCGCCCGCGAACTTTTCAAGCACAAGAGCAAGCGTTCTCTCATAGCATCCGAGAGAGGTTCTGTGAATGATATAAGGAGTTACGCGCTTGTCGTTCGAGTCGGTGTATTCCATACCGAACTTCTTTGCGAGAAGCATATCTATCTGAATTGTGATAAGTGTATCCTCTTTACCGTGAACATTCTTTATCTGAATGTCGAGCTTCGGGCCGTAGAATGCCGCCTCGTCAATACCGACGGTGTATTTGAGACCGATATTGTCAAGTATCTGCTTCATAACGCCCTGCGCCTCTTCCCATTGCTCGGGTGTGCCTTCGTACTTGTCTGTACGGTTGGGGTCCCACTGTGAGAATCGGTAGCTTACGTCGTCTGCAAGTCCTACTGCCGAGAGCATATACTTTGCAAGCTCAAGGCAGCCGCGGAATTCTTCCTCAAGCTGATCGGGACGGAGAATATAGTGACCTTCCGAAATAGTGAACTGACGGACGCGTATAAGTCCGTGCATCTCTCCGCTGTCTTCATTGCGGAAGAGCGTCGAGGTCTCTGTCAGACGCATGGGAAGATCGCGGTAGGAGCGTTTCTTGTTAAGAAATACCTGATACTGGAAGGGACAGGTCATAGGACGGAGCGCAAAGCATTCCTTTGTCTCGTCGTGGGGATCTCCCATGATGAACATACCGTCAAGATAGTGATCCCAGTGCCCCGAAATACGGTACAGATCTCTCTTTGCCATAAGGGGAGTCTTTGTAAGCTGACAGCCGCGTCTTCTCTCCTCGTCCTCGACGAATCTTTGAAGTATCTGAATTGTACGCGCGCCCTTCGGGAGCATAATGGGAAGTCCCTGACCTATGCAATCGACTGTCGTGAAGTATTCAAGCTCACGTCCTATCTTGTTGTGGTCACGCTTCTTTGCCTCTTCAACAGCGGCAAGATATGCGTTCATTTCCTTTTTATCGGGATATGCGATACCGTAGATGCGCTGGAGCATCTTATTATTCTGGTCGCCCTTCCAATATGCGCCTGTGCATTGCGTCAGCTTTAACGCCTTGACAGCACCTGTCGCGAAAAGGTGAGGACCTGCGCATAGGTCTGTGAACTCGCCCTGACGGTAGAAGCTGATAACGGCGTCCTCGGGAAGCTCGTTTATGAGCTGTACCTTATAGGGCTCGTCTTTTTCTTCCATAAGCTTAAGCGCTTCGCCTCGAGGAAGCTCAAAGCGCTCGATTATGAGATTTTCCTTGACTATTTTGTTCATTTCGCTCTCTATTGCGGAAAGAGCCTCGGGAGTAAAGGAGACCTCGCTGTCGATATCATAGTAGAATCCGTTGTCGATAGCCGGACCTATTGTGAGCTTTGCCGCAGGATAGAGACGCTTTACCGCTTGTGCGAGAATGTGTGACGCTGTGTGACGGAAAACGTGCTTGCCGCCCTCGTCCTCAAACGTAAGAAGCTTAACGCTATCGCCGTCCGTGAGAGGTCTTGTAAGCGCGGAAAGCTCGCCGTTTACCTCTGCTGCGATGACCTGACGGCTGATGAGTCCGACTTCCTTTGCCGACTCAAAAACTGTTGCGGAAGACGTTACCTCGTACTCTGCCGCATTGATGATTACTTTCATATATTTTCCTCCTAAAATTATATAAGATAAAAACCCCGAACACGCGTACGCGTGTTCGGGGTTTTTATCTTATATAA
>JAZNPQ010000052.1:0-3364 GCA_045589735.1 Eubacteriales bacterium
GGAAATCGGTTATCTCTTTAAGCTTACCTGCCTTATAAAGCTCGGTTATCTTGTTAAGAATGACCTCAATCGTGGTAGAGTAGGGTATCTGAATTATATCAATGCAGTTTTCCTGCTTATTGTATACGTATCTTGAACGTATTCTGATAGAGCCTTGGCCTGTCGTGAATACGTTTTTCATTTCCTCGGCGTTATAGATTATTTCACCGCCGCCGGGGAAGTCGGGAGCTTTTATTATCTCCATAAGCTTGTCTGCCGATATCTTAGGGTTTTTGAGCATAGCGATAGTGCCGTCGCATATCTCACCGAGATTGTAGGAGCAGATATTCGACGCCATGCCGACGGCGATACCCGAGTTAGGCATAACAAGCACATTAGGGAAGGTTGTCGGCAGTAGCACAGGCTCTTTCATAGTACCGTCGTAGTTGTCAACGAACTCTACTGCGTTTTTGTCGATACCTCTGAAAATTTCGGCACAGAAGCTGTCAAGCTTACACTCGGTGTAACGTGATGCCGCGTATTTCATTTCCGACGAATACTGCTTACCGAAGCTTCCCTTTGAGTCGATAAGCGGATGAAGCAGAGCCTCGTTACCTCTTGTCAGACGCACGAGTGTTTCGTATATCGCCTGGTCTCCGTGAGGGTTGAGCTTCATCGTTGAACCGACAACGTTTGCACTTTTCGTTCTGTTACCCGTTAGAAGCCCCATTTTATACATGGAATAAAGCAGCTTACGGTGAGCCGGCTTCATACCGTCTATCTCGGGAATCGCACGGGAGATAATAACGCTCATCGCGTACGGCATGTAGTTTTTTTCAATTGTCTCGGTTATCGGTTGAGGTCTTGCGGGGGCGTAGATTATTTCGCCCGTACCTTTTTTGACCTGTTTTTTTGCCATTGATATTTCCTTCCTTAAATGAAATTGAGGTTAGATATGTTTTACTGTGTGCGCCGCGGCGCGAAGCATACGGTTATAGAGTGCAAGTCCAATACCGTCCTTCTTTGGAAGATGACCGTATATAACGCTCGGTGACATTCTGTCGGCATCGCGCAGGGCAGAGAAGAGTCTGTGAGCCTCGTCCGAGAGGTCATCACGGCTTCCTACTGAAATGAGCTTATGACCGTCAAGCTCGGATATTTCATCGTCATAGCAGAGTATGACTGAATCTTTTTCGCAATTTTTCAGAAAATCAAGAACTGCCGAATCCTCACCGTCAAGAAGTATAAAGTGGGCGTCGGGTGCGTAGTGACGGTATTTCATACCCGGAGACTCGACACGTTCGCCTTCCTTTAACATTTCTGTGACAGACGGAGCAATACTTACCTCGTCAAGCACACATCTGAGCGCATCGACCGTGACAGCGCCGGGACGGAGAAGGATACCTTTGTCGCCGTCGAGCTTTACAATGGTAGATTCAAGACCTATCTCGCTGTCGCCGCCGTCAATAATCATATCAACTCGACCGTTCATGTCGGTAATAACGTCGGACACATTGGTCGGTGACGGCTTTCCCGAAAGATTTGCCGACGGCGCGGCTATCGGAACACCTGCCGCCGCTATCAGCTCTCTTGCGATAGAATCCGACGGACATCTTACGGCAACCGTTTCAAGTCCACCCGTAGTTTCTTTTGGAATAGTGCTTTTTCGTGGAAGTATGACTGTAAGCGGACCGGGCATGAATTTTTTTGCGAGTCTGTAGTAGGCGTCGGACGTAACGGCGTAGGGCTCAGCTTCGTCGGGTCTGCTTACGTGAATTATAAGGGGATTGTCTGACGGACGACCCTTCGCCGCATATATTCTTGTGGCAGCGGACGGGTCTGTTGCATTTCCGCCGAGTCCGTATACCGTTTCGGTGGGAAAAACGACAAGACCGCCGCGCTTTATTATTTCAGCGGCTTTTGATTTTTCTCCCGCTTCAAATTGTGATTTTGTTATAATTTCTGTCTTCATATCAGTTATCGGGTTCCGAGCTTTTAAGTCTTTCAGCGGTGTCGGCGGCGATAAGCGCGTCTATCATTCCGTCTATGTCACCTGCCAAAAACGACTCGAAATTATATACCGACATACCTATTCTGTGGTCTGTTATTCGACTTTGCGGATAGTTATATGTGCGTATCTTTTCGCAACGTTCTCCTGTGCCGACCTGACTTTTACGTGTAGACGCAATTTTGTCGTTCTGTTCGGTCTGTTTGATATCAAAGAGCTTTGCGCGGAGCATCTGAAGCGCTTTTTCCTTGTTCTGAAGCTGGCTTCGCTCCTGCTGACATTCAATGACGATGCCCGTCGGCTTATGGGTAAGACGTACAGCCGACTCGGTCTTGTTTATGTGCTGACCGCCCGCACCGCTTGACTTGCAGGACTCTATAACGATGTCGGCGGGATTTATTTCGACCTCGACCTCTTCCGCTTCGGGCAGAACCGCCACGGTAACGGTTGACGTGTGTATGCGTCCCTGAGATTCTGTTTCGGGAACTCTTTGAACTCGGTGAACGCCCGATTCGAATTTAAAGCGTGAATAAGCGCCGTTACCTTCGACCATAAAGGTTATTTCACGGAAGCCGCCAAGCTCGGTCTCGTTCATACTCATCGTGGATATCTTAAAGCGCTTTGCCTCGGCGTACATAGAGTACATACGGTAAAGCACCGACGCAAAAAGAGCCGCTTCGTCTCCTCCTGCGCCTGCACGTATCTCGATAATGACGTTTTTGTCGTCGTTTTCGTCTTTAGGGAGCAGGAGAATGGTTATTTCTTCGAGCAGAGCGGGGAGCTTATCACGGTTTTCGTAATATTCCGCCTCTGCAAGCTCACGAAGCTCGACGTCATCCGAGGAATCCATAAGCTCCCTTGCCTCATTTGCAGAGGCAAGGGTGTCTTTATATTCACGGTATTTTTCGATAATTGGGGTAAGGTTTTTGTATTCCTTTGAAAGTTTTGCGTAATTTTTGGGGTCGCTCGGAGTCATTGGGTCGGCAAGTGCCTTTTCAACCTCAAAATATCTCGCTTCTACCTCGCAAAGCTTGTCGGTTATTGCCATCAGAATCTGCAGAATGCGTCAAATGCGCGATATGCTTCGTAAAGGTCGGATTTTGCAATGACCTCACTCGGAGCGTGCATTGAGATTACCGGTACACCGAGGTCAACTGTGTCAATATTGAGGTTTGCAACGAATTTCGCAACAGTTCCGCCACCGCCAAAATCTACCTTTCCAAGCTCACCGGACTGCCATACAACATCGTACTCAGCCATAGCGCGTCTGAGCCAGCCAAGGTATTCTGCCGACGCGTCGCTTGTGCCGGATTTGCCTCGTGCACCTGTGTATTTTGCAAGAACTGTTCCGCAGTTGATCTCGGAGCAGTTGCGCTT
>JAZNPQ010000053.1:0-16257 GCA_045589735.1 Eubacteriales bacterium
AGGTTGTCCTTTTTGCCGTTATAAGAAAAGCTTACGTTGTCAAATACTATATAATCGCTGTCGTCATGTCTCGGATAATCGTCCTCTGAGCAGACCGCAAGATCCTTTTCGGCATCAACGACCTCGGCAATTCTGTTAGCCGATGCCGTACTTTTCGTGACCATTACGAATATACGCGTTATTGACATCATAGCCATTGATATCATCGTAAAATACTGAGTAAACGCAACTATAATACCCGGCTCTGTCTTGTGTCCCATAACTCTGTGTGCGCCGAGAAGCACAACGAAGGTTATACCCATATTCATAAGCAGATTCATAACAGGGCTGACGACACCCATTGTCAAGCTCGCCTTTTTCTCGGCTTTTACAAGTTTTTTGTTTACCTTGTCGTAGCGTTTATGCTCATGCTCGGTCTTTGAAAGCGCCTTTATTACTCTTATCCCCTGCGAGTCCTCGCGTACGACACGTATCATACCGTCAACCGATTTCTGCACGTTTTTATAAAGCGGTACGCCTTTTGTCGATACAAAATACACCGACACAAAGATTATCGGAAGCAGAGCTATCATAACGAGAGCCAAGAAGCTGTCCATTATCAAGGTTACGATAACTCCTCCGATAAGAAGAAGCGGAGCGCGCACGCCGAGTCTTTGTATCATACCGACAAAATGATGTACGTTATAGGTATCGCTGGTTATTCTCGATTCGAGCGAGGGAATCGTAAACTCGTCGGTCTGTTTGCCCGAAAGCGACACAGTCCGCGCAAAAAGGTCGTGTCTTATCTGCTCAGATACGTTTCTTGCGACCTTCGATGCCATTCGGTTCGCTTTGATGTTACAAACAAGCGCGATAAGCGCGCAAAGCACCATCACACCGCCCCACACGACTATCAGCGTCACATTTTTGTATACGGGAACAACCGTATCGAGAATATAACTCAAAATATACGGAAGTACAAGCTCAATAAGAGTACCGACCGATTTAATGATAAGTCCCACTCCCATTATTCCAAAATATTTTTTGAGATAACGGAAAATAAATTTCACTCGTCTCCCCCCTTTACCTTCGCGTGTTCCTTTGCGTTTGCAAGAATCCGCTCAAGCATTTCCGAAAGGCAGTCAAGCTCGTCGGCAGAGAAGCCCTCGGTTATATAGCTGTTCCAATCTCCGACGATTTCTCTGACAAGCGGCAACGCATTCATTGCCTTCTCTGTCGGGTAAACCAGCTGTACACGTTTATCTGTCGGCGATTGCTTACGTTCAACGTATCCCTTTTCCTCAAGATACGAAAGCTGACGCGTCACGTTGCTTCGGTTTATAAATATCTTTTGAGCCAGCTTGTCCTGTGAGATTCCCGGATTTTTGCATATCGTTAAAATATACGTATGGTGACACGCGCCAAGCTCACTGTCCTTAAGCCTGTCGTCTCTGTATATCGTCGCTATACGGCTTATCATATTGATCTGTCGCATAAGCTTCGGCATATAATTTACCTCCTCAATAATATTGTTGCGTCCGCAACAATATTATTATACCATATTATAAGACACTGTCAACATAAAATCGAAAATTTTTTTGCATATTGCTTGACACTCGCAATTTAAAATAGTATCATTAATAAAATTAAACGTTTAGGAGAATACGGTGAACACAAAAGCAAAAATCGTCTCGGAATATATTCGCGACCTGTTGAACAAAAAAGAGAGAATTACCGTTGCTATCGACGGACGTTGCGCCGCGGGAAAAACTACTCTTGCCGCAGGGCTTCAAAAAATATTTGACTGCAACGTAATACACGCAGACAGCTTCTTTTTACGCCCCGAGCAACGCACACCCGAACGTTACGCGACCCCCGGAGAAAATATAGATCACGAAAGACTGCTCTCCGAGGTTCTTATTCCTCTTTCAAACGGTGAAGAATTTTATTATTCTCCATTCAATTGCAAAACGCAGACCCTTGATGAAAAAATTTATGTTTCGCCGTCAAAAGTAACGGTAATAGAAGGAAGCTATTGCTGTCACCCATCGCTCATTGACTTTTACGACCTGAAAATTTTTCTGGACATCGACAAGGAAACGCAAAAGCAACGTATTTTACTCCGAAACCAAGACAACGCCGAAATGTTTTTCAAAAAATGGATACCGCTTGAAGAGCTTTATATAAACTCGCTTGTCGTCAAAAAAGTATTTGACCTTTATATTTGACAAAAAGAGAGTGAGTCAAATGCGTTTTTTACATTTGACTCACTCTCTTTATTCTACATCGGATGCAAGCTCTTCTTGCTCCTCGGTTATTGTATTCTTTTTTCGTTTGGATTTTTTTACTTTGACCTTTGGCGGCGTATCCGGCTCATTTTCTATCATAATAAAGAGTATGACAGCGATAAGTCCGTACGGTATCGGGCAGAATTCGCCGGGGTTGACCTGTGACATCATAAACAGTCCGAAATACGACAGCGCAAGTGTTATAACAAAGGCACTGTATTTTCTGATGGTAAGCCATATTCTCACAGCAAGCTGAATACCGTATCCGAGTATTCCGCAGATACCCATACTGCCTATTATCTGAGGTATCATCATATGATACCAACAGACAGTTCCCGCCTTTCCGTTGTATATGTCGGCGTTTGACGTGTTACCGATACCCTGACCGAATAACGGATTACTAAAGAAATCCTCAAAAGAGCGTATTACGAGCCTTACTCTCTGTTCATCTGTCGATATTATCCCGCCTATGCTTTCGGGTGAATTGTTAATTATCACGTACGTGAGCGCGGCACCTACCACAAGCGAAAAGAAAACTATCGGCGCGGCACTCCAGAATTTCGATTTTGAATAGATTCCAAAGAAGAAAATGCAAACAAGCAGGACAAGTCCGCCCAAAATCAGTCCACCGCGAGACTTTGAAATATACAATACGAACATCATAAATGCGGCTGACCAAATATGGTTTTTGCTTCCCTTAAGCGCGCGATAGAACGGGAAAGGCAATGCAAACATTATAAATGTCGATATATTGTTGCCGGGCTGGACTTTACGATAATAAAATCCGTCGCCTTTATAATCGTCGTTAATTATAAGATTAAGAACATCCGTTAACGTCGTTTGCTGAGGCTGAAGAACCAGCAATTCAATGTATATTTCTACCATGTGGATTGCCGCGAACATTCCCATGATATACATTATGTCAATAAATTTTTCACGTATATCGTAATCTTCTCTGAAATGTATCTGCGATTTTATCAGAAGATACGTTCCTACAAGACCAAATCCAAGTCCTGCCACGTAATACAAAGCAACAGGCGCGGAGTACTCTTCAATCTCTATAGCACCAAATCCTCCAAGAGTTACCGATACAGCAACGGCAAGGAGACCCCAGACGCTCGCTCCTATCTGTAGCTTCCCTTTATATTTAATAAAGTGAAAAAGAAGCGCTGCAACAGGTATCACCGCAAGTCCCGCAAATTTTATGAACGTATCAAACGAATCGTAACATTGAAGAACCGATATTGATAGAATAAGGACCGGAAGTGTTGTGGCAAGAATGTCGTCACATATAATCAGCACTGCCGATGTGAGAAGTATAAGAAATATCACACCTGCCACTTCTGCCTGAAGCGAAATAAACAGCAAGCCCGCCAAAGCAGTCAAAAGCATAAACTGTCGGCTCATGCAAAACATTCTGATACGGCGAAGCCTGTCAGAAGGGCCTTTTATATTTGCCGGCTGTCTGTAACCTGACACCGGGTAGTTTATATTATCCATTGTTTTAGCTTCACCTTTCGTGTTTGTTTCAAAAAATAATTATCATAACCGTCCGGCTTGTGAAAGCATATAACCTTTTTTATTATAGCACACATTTTGAAATAAATCAAGGGGTAAAGAGATTTTTAATCATATTCAGTTCAAAACAACAAAATTTTAAAAAGCTATTGCAACTTTCGACACAATATGATATAATGAAACGAATAGTAGACCATAAAAGAAACGGAGGAGATCTGTTGAAACAGCTAAAAACTACTCTCATAAAAGTATTAGCCGATATTTTTGTTGTTAATTTTTCGGTGCTTGTCACACTTGTAATACGACTTCTTGAGCCATATCCGGATATCACTTTCGCAGAACATTTCAAGCAGTATATTCCGTCATTGTTGATTGCAGTTCCGATACTTACAATAATACTCTGCATTATGTTCCTCATTTTTGGAATATATAAGGTACTTTGGAGATTCGCAAGAGTGCGTGACGCTTATAAGCTCTCTGCCGCAACCGGAATTGCTTTTGCCATATTTATGGGCATACACATTTTATTCTTCGAGGTGTTCGGCAACGGCGAAACACTGTTGAGACTTCCGATACCCGTATATATTTTCTCCGGATTTGTGTCAATCGCTCTGCTTATGGGGCTCAGACTGCTCTATAAACAGATAGCACAGAGCAAAAAATTCAACAATTTCTTAAAAAAGCATCCTCATCCCGATATAGATACGAAAATAATGCTCATAGGAGGCGGAAGCGCAGGAGGCATGCTGCTTCACGACCTTCGTGAAAATCTCGCTTTTTGTAATTGCAGCGTTGTTTGTGTAATAGATGACGATCCCGAAAAGCTCGGCATGAACGTATACGGTGTTCCGGTCGTTGGAAACCGTGATACTATTATTGAAAACGCAAAAAAATATTCCGTAACCCAAATAATTTTTGCCATACCGAACGCTTCTCCTTTAGAAAGAGCAAAAATTCTTGAAATATGCAGCAAAACAGGCTGTGACGTTCGTATACTCCCTGCCCTTGATCAATCTATAGACAATCAAAAAGTATCAATGGCGCAGGTCAGAAAGATAAATGTCGAGGACCTTCTCGGACGCGATCCTATCGAAGTCGATCTTGATAAAATTGCCGATTACGTTAAAGGTAAGGTCGTACTCGTTACAGGAGGCGGCGGATCTATAGGCAGTGAGCTTTGCCGTCAGATTGCAAGTCACTCTCCGAAAAAGCTTGTAATTTTCGATATATATGAAAATAACGCTTACGATATTTCAAATGAGCTTAAAGCACTTTATACCGAGCTTGAAATAGTAACTCTCATAGGTTCAGTTCGAGATATTGGCAGACTTGATGAAATTTTCAATGAGCACAGACCCGAAATAGTTTATCATGCAGCGGCACACAAGCATGTTCCTCTTATGGAGGACAGCCCCAAGGAAGCAGTCAAAAACAATGTTTTCGGTACGAAAAACGTAGTTGACACCGCGGATAAATACGGTGTTCGCAGATTCGTTATGATATCCACGGACAAGGCGGTAAATCCTACAAACGTCATGGGTGCAACAAAACGTCTTTGCGAGATGATAGTACAAACTAAAAACAGAACCTCAAATACAGATTTCATAACCGTACGCTTTGGAAACGTTCTCGGAAGCAATGGAAGCGTTATCCCTCTGTTTGAAAAGCAGATAGCCGAGGGCGGTCCCGTAACAGTTACCGACAAGCGTATCATTAGATACTTTATGACGATTCCCGAAGCCGTGTCGCTTGTCCTTCAGGCGGGCGCATACGGAAACGGTGGAGAAATATTCGTGCTTGATATGGGTAAGCCTATGAAAATAGTTGAGCTTGCCGAAAATCTCATAAGACTTTCGGGTTACGAGCCATACAAGGACATTGATATCAAGTTTATCGGTCTGCGTCCCGGAGAAAAGCTCTATGAGGAGCTTCTTATGGCAGAAGAGGGACTCGGCAAAACTCCTAATAAAATGATATTTATAGGAAAACCGATAGACATTTCCGAAGAGACTCTGGCAGAAAAGCTTGAGCATTTAAAAGAAACACTTGAAAAAGGAAACGATATGCATGAGGCGATAAAGCAGGTCGTTCCGACGTATACTCCCACACCTAACTAAAAAATCATAAAATTCCAAGCGGCGAGTTGCCGCTTGGAATTTTATTTTTCACAAAAAAATAAAACGGACATATCATATTTATGGAATTTATGCTATTATTATTGATGTTGACAACATAAGATGTTTGTGTTATAATATATATTATTATGTGGTATTATGCAATTTCTTGTAAATATCAAATCACTCTTTAAAGAAAGGGGCATACTATGAAAATTCCGTTTTCCCCTCCGGACATAACAGATCTCGAAATAAATGAAGTCGCTGACGCTCTGCGTTCAGGCTGGATAACCACAGGACCTAAAACAAAAGAGCTCGAAAAAGAGCTTGCGGAAAGCTTCGGCACAGATAAGTGTATTTGTCTAAATTCTCAGACCGCTTGCGCCGAAATGGCTCTTCGCGTTATGGGAATAGGCGAAGGTGACGAGGTAATAACCTCAGCGTATACCTACACCGCGTCAGCGTCTGTAATATGCCACGTTGGTGCAAAGCCGATCCTTATTGACACGCAAAGAGACAATCTCGAAATGGATTATGATGCTCTCGAAAATGCAATAAATGAACGAACAAAAGCTATTATACCCGTTGATATTGCAGGTATTCCCTGCGACTATGACCGTATCTTTACGATAGTTGAAAAGAAAAAACAGTTTTTTAGACCCTCGTCAAAGCTGCAAAAGGCTCTCGGAAGAATTGCAGTTATGGCGGATACTGCCCATTCGCTCGGTGCAACCTTTGGCGGAAAGCCATCGGGAAGCATCGGAGATTTTTCAAGCTTCAGCTTCCACGCCGTCAAAAACTTTACGACAGCCGAAGGCGGCGCGTTGACCTGGAAAACTATTTCCGGTATTGACAGTGACGACCTATACAAGCAGCTTCAGCTTTTGAGCCTTCATGGTCAAAGCAAGGACGCGCTTGAAAAAACGCAGCTCGGTTCATGGGAATATGATATAGTAGGCACATGGTACAAATGCAATATGACCGATATCGCAGCCGCCATGGGTCTTGCGCAGCTTAATCGTTACAGTAGTATGCTTGCAAGACGCAAGGAGATAATCGAACGGTACGACGCCGCTTTTAAGCCCGTCGGTATAAAGACTCTTGAACACTATACGGACAGCTATTCTTCCTCAGGCCATCTGTATATAACAAGAATCCCCGGCATAACACCTGACGAGAGAAATAAAATAATAATTAAAATGGCAGAAGCAGATATAGCTTGTAACGTCCATTATAAGCCTCTCCCTATGCATACGGCATATAAAAAGCTTGGCTTTGATATCAAGGATTATCCAAATGCGTATGAGAGCTTCGCGAACGAAATAACACTCCCTCTCCACACCTGTCTGACAGATGAAATGGTCGAATACGTTATAGAAAACTATATTCGTATCGTCAAGGAGTATCTCAAATGATGCTGAAAAGGTGGGATGACCTGCCAATCGAAATGCAGACCGAAGAGGTTAGAAAATATTACGATATTTTGAAAAAAAAGCAATGCTCTCTGTTTTTTAAAAGAGTATTTGATATCTTTGCGTCGGCTTTTCTTCTGATACTTTTGTCGCCCGTATTTCTGATACTCGCGATAGCTATAAAGATAGACAGCCGAGGCCCGGTATTTTACCGTCAGGTAAGAGTAACGCAATACAACAAGAAATTCAGAATATTTAAATTCCGTTCCATGGTGAACGATGCAGACAAGGGTTCGCAGGTCACGGTAAACGGTGACGCGCGTGTAACCAGAGTGGGAAAAATCGTAAGAAAATGCCGTCTTGACGAAATAAGTCAGCTAATTGACGTCTTTCGAGGTAAAATGACCTTCGTGGGAACACGTCCCGAGGTCATAAAATATACCGAATGCTACACGCCCGAAATGATGGCAACCCTTCTTCTTCCCGCAGGAGTTACAAGCCTTGCGAGCATTTATTATAAGGATGAGGCAGAGCTACTTGACGGAGCCGAGGATACTGATAAGGTTTATATCGAAAAGATACTCCCCAAAAAGATGTACTATAACCTCAAAGGAATGGAGCAATTTAACTTTTGGAGCGATATAAAGGTCATGTTTATGACTGTGTTTGCAGTGTTGGGCAAGGAATATAAGGGTGACTATGTGGAACAAATACCCGAAAATGAGGAATTTGAAGTATGATGACAGTATCTTTGTGTATTATTGCGTATAACGAAGAGAAATTTTTGCCGAATCTGTTGGTCGATATTTCGAATCAAACGTATTCGCACGAATTGACTGAAATTGTGTTGGTAGACGGTAACTCCACGGATAAAACTAAAAGCATTATGCTCGATTTTCAAAAATCCGAGCATACTTTCCGAAACATCCAGGTTTTGGATAATCCCAAGCGTATCCAAGCTGCCGGTTGGAACGTGGCAATCACGAACGCAACGAGCGACGTGATTATTAGGATCGACGCACACACACATATCCCCTCGGATTTTGCAGAAAAAAATATGCGACTTCACGAGCAGGGTGAATTTGTTACGGGAGGCGTGAGACCTTGCGTAATTGAAGAACAGAATGCATGGAAAAATACCTTGCTAGAGGTTGAGAACTCTTTGTTTGGAAGCAGTATTGCGGACAGCCGTCACAGTACTGAGAAGAAGTACGTAAAATCTATGTTCCATGCGGCGTATCGAAAAGAAGTCTTTGATAAGGCTGGTTTGTTCAACGAAAATTTGTTAAGAACAGAAGATAACGAAATGCATTATCGCATTCGGAGTGCAGGGTACAAGCTTTGCTTTGATCCCGATATCGTGTCATATCAATACGCCCGAAGTAGCTTGAAAAAGATGGTAAAGCAAAAGTACGGAAACGGCTACTGGATTGGCTTGACTACTGGGGTTTGCCCCGGTTGTATATCTATCTATCATTTTGTTCCGTTTGTATTTATTCTGGGAATTCTGTCTACTACCATTTTGGCTTTGCTGGGTTGGTGGTTATTTGCTGCTCTGATGTGGGGTGCGTACCTTCTCTTTACCTTGGCAAGCATGGTGCTGACCGTCGTAAAGCGCAGAGGCAGCAGATGGACATTCTGTATGCCAATACTTTTCTTGATTTTACATGTGAGCTACGGAATCGGAACTTTGGTAGGTTTGATAAAAATGCCTGTATGGAGGAAACAACGTAAATGATTATTTTGCATATAGCATCAATAAGGAACAATCCGTGTAACGGCGTGTGCGTAGTCGTTCCCGAATATTTGGAGACACAAAGCAAATACGCAGAGATTGGTTTTATTAATATAAACAACGAAGAAATAAACGGAGTCAAAACCCGTTTCGAATACAAAAAGCCGTTTGATATCAATGCTCTCCCCTCTCCGTTCAACAAGCCCGATCTGGTTGTTTTCCAAGAGGCTTACAGAGGAGATTACCTTTTGATAGCAAAAGTATTGAAAAAAAACAATATCCCGTACGTAATAGTTCCACACAGTGAACTAACGATCGACGCGCAGAAAAAAAAGCGGCTCAAAAAGATTGCGGCAAATATTTTATTGTTTAACAGATTCACAAATAAAGCTTTGGCAGTGCAATGTCTTTCTCAAAAGGAGCTTGACACAACGCCTTTCGGCAAACGCAAATTTATAGCTACAAACGGCGTTCGTATGCCGGCATCAAAAAAAGAAAGCTTCCGTGAGGGCGGAATACGTTTTACATATATCGGAAGACTTGACGTTTCTATAAAAGGGCTTGATATAATGCTCGAAGCTGTTTTTCAGATGAAAGAGCGTTTAAAGAAAGAGAACTGTGAGCTTTTCATATACGGTCCTGATCTGTACGGCCGTTACGCACAGGTGCAAGCACTCATAGAAAAGTATGAGATCGGTGATATCGTGCATCTGAATCACGAGATTATCGGCAAAGATAAAGAAAAAGCTTTACTTGATTCCGATATATTTATACAGACTTCAAGAAATGAAGGAATGCCGCTTGGAATACTCGAGGCTATGAGCTACGGACTTCCGGTTCTTGTAACGGAAGGAACCCGTCTTGCAGATGCCGTTTCCGAAACCGACGCCGGATGGGTTGCCGATACTAATGCAAAATCTGTTGCCGAGGCTATAGAGACCGCTTTAAATGAAAGAACGAAGCTTGAAGAAAAATCAAAAAACGCGATTTCCTGCATCAGGGAAAGATTTTCATGGGATCAGATTGCAAAAAGCACAGTAGAATCCTATAAAGAATTAGTTTTTTCAAGGGATAAATAAAATAATTTCACTATCTTACTTAAAAGATACTATAAAAACGAGAACGCACCACGAAGGTGCGTTCTTAATTTATTTAAAGCTATCCGCAAACGCAGTGGCAAGAGCGTCGCAACGCTCATTATACGGATGTCCGTTGTGTCCCTTCACCCAAACAAAAGTTACATCGTGTACGGCGAGCAGGTCAAGCAGCTCACCCCAAAGGTCGGAATTAAGCGCGGGCTTTTTGTCGGGCTTTACCCAGCCGCGCTTGCGCCACCCCTCTGCCCAGCCCTTGGTGACCGCATCGCAAACGTATTTTGAATCTGTCGTTAGAGTTATCTCGCAGGGCTCGCGCAACGCTTTAAGCGCCGCTATGACGCCCGACAGCTCCATTCTGTTGTTAGTGGTGCTTTTCTCACCGCCAGAAAGCTCGCGCTCGTGTCCGTTGTAAACAAGAACCGCGCCCCAACCGCCTTTCCCGGGATTTCCGCGGCAAGCGCCGTCTGTATAAATATCTACGTGTTTCATATTCTACCTGTTTTTCGTATGTTTTTTATAAGTATAACATACAAACCAATTTTTCGCAATATTTTTTCGATTTTTTTAATAAACTATTGATTTCTCAGAGCTTTTTTGATACAATTAACATCGATTGAGAATAATAAAAACAACGCAATCGAAAGGTTTATGATATATGTTAAAAACGTTTCTTGCAACACTGTCGCCTATGCTTGTAATGCTTCTCTGTATAGTCATAGGCTTTGCTTTGAAAAAAGCAAAAATAGTGCCCGACAACACCGACAAGGTATTATCAAAGCTCGAAAACTGGGTTTTTGTTCCGGCACTCATTTTAAGCACGTTTATAAATTATTGCACGTTATCATCATTAAAGCAAAATTATACGATAATACTATACAGTCTTTTGGCTCTCGCTATTGCTATAGTTACGTCTATACCGCTGTCAATATTTTTCGAAAAGCACGACAAATATAGACAGAACATATACAGATACGCTATGGCATTTGCAAACTCGGGCTTTATGGGTAACGCGATAGTTCCCGCGATACTCGGAAGCATTGATTCCGAAATACTTTATAAGTATCTTCTCTTCACGCTTCCGATAAACACCGCAATATATACGTGGGGTATGATAATTCTCATTCCTCATAAGGACGGTGAAAAAAGAGAAAATCCGTTAAAAAAATTACTCAACCCTACGTGTATCGCCATTGCCGTAGGTATCTCTCTCGGACTTCTCGGAGTCAAGGAAATAATGCCGGATTTTCTGAACACCGCCATCAGCTACTGCAAAGACTGTATGGGGCCTATCGCTATGATACTCACGGGCTTTGTCGTCGGCGGTTACTCGGCAAAAGCAATGCTTTCAAATAAAAAGGTCTATCTTGCAACGTTTTTGAGACTTTTCATACTGCCGGCAATTATACTCACGGTCATAAAGCTGGCAGGCGCGTCGGACACTATAATGACACTCGCGCTTTTTGCATACGCAACACCACTTGGACTAAATACGATAGTGTTCCCCGCAGCATACGGCGGAGAGACCGAAACGGGCGCCGCAATGGCTATGATTTCGCATACGCTATGCGTCGTGTCGATACCGATAATGTATTCGTTGCTTACAAAAATACTTGCATAAAGAATAAAGCCGTAACTCAAACGAATTACGGCTTTGTTTTTTATCAGCTTTCAAGCTGACGGCCGAGAAAGCTCGCGGCGGTCTGTATAAGCTTTGCTTCAAGCTCGGATGTCAGCTCTGCGGGGCGGTTTCCGTCAGAGAGAGAGACTACACAGCCAATAATATCACCCTCGGTTAATATCGGCATAGCGCAGCTGACGTAATGAGATGAGCTGTCACCAATAGCGGAAAACTTTTCACCGCCGTCGCGAAAAACATAGAGCGAACGAGAATTTATCACGTTTTCAAGCTCATCCGAGAGCTGTTTTTCGGCATATTCCTTGCGCGGAACACCCGAGCTTGCGATAACCGCATCACGGTCGCAGATCACGACCGAAAGATTGCAAGTCTTGTGAAGTGTTTCGGCGTATTGAGACGCAAATTCCGCGAGCTCACCTATAGGTGAATATTTTTTAAAAATGACCTCGCCCTCACGGTCGGTGTAAATTTCAAGAGGGTCGCCCTCGCGGATTCTCATTGTACGGCGAATCTCCTTGGGAATGACAACGCGACCAAGGTCGTCGATTCGACGTACTATTCCTGTGGCTTTCATATATATAAAATCTCCTTGTTTTACAGATTTGTGATGTTAGTATCTGCAAAACAAGGAGATTTATACTTGATTTCCGTTTTATTTTTGATATAATTATGATAATATGTTTCGTAAGATTTTTTAAAAATTACACTATGCGTTCAAAGATCTAACAATGTTTGAGCAAAAATTAACAAAATATAGTAAAATATATTGACAACAACAAAAAAAAATGTTATAAATGTAATGTATATAATCAACTGCTTCGAATTTAAATGCTGTTGATAAAAATTATATGGAGATACTTATTTATGAAGAAAATTCTCACAATTATGTTAGTGGTTGCTATGATTTTTCTGAGCACATCTTCGGGTTATGCTATCTCATTTGATTTGAGCAATTCCAATTATATGGGTGACACCATAGAAGTGGACGGTGTTCAAGTGACGTCTACCCCTATTTCTATTGTGTCTCCATCAGGATTGGTAGAACTGAATGCATTAATAATTCATGCAAGTTCCAATACTGTCCCGGATGAGCACATCACTTATCCTAGTTGCGTACAGACTGGCGAAACAAGTTGGTATTACAATTGCCACTCATATGCATGGTTTTATGGCGGCAATATGAGCGGTGTAACGGACTACATTTGGATAAATAGTCCCTTTGCATATCATTCTTCAAACTCATGTGTAACGCTTGTAAATCCCAGCGGCAGTGTCAGCTATTCCGAATTGTGCAATGTTGATATTAGAGTCGATGATATAATTGTATACTACCACTACAATTCAAGTAGCAATGTTACAGAGTCACACAGCGCAATCGTTCGATCTGTCGGTTCTTCGGTTGACAGTATTATTGTAGAGTCCAAATGGGGATATTTTGAAACATACCAGCACAAAATCCCCGACTGTCTATATTATTCATATGGCGATATAAACGGAAACGCTGCTTTCTCTGAATTTTATGTGTATAGACCCGCACACTCATATGATCAGACTATTTTCCCAAGCGAAACTTCAGCAGATGTTTATTCTGACTATTCAGAATTTTTATACAAATCATGTGGTGCCTCGGGACACAAACAGATTTGCGGAGCGTGTGGAAGAGGTTACACTTCAACCGTCTTAGCTCATAACATGCAAAAAATATCTCAGACTGTGTACAAATGTACGCAGTGTCCTTACCGAGAAATTACTAACATTTCAATAAACTCTAGTTCGAATAACCACCCCAATTAAGATGCAAGGAGGTCCTATGAATAAAGTTTTATACTTCATATTGACTGTTTTGGTAACATCCGTTATACTCTCTTCCTGCAATACCGAAAAACCGTCTAACACAACGGACACCTCTGATGCTACTATTGAAACCTTAGACACCGCCGATACACCTGTTGACGTTTTCAGCGAGGATGAATACAAAAATTACACCTTGGGTGTAAAAGTTGATCCTACCGACAACAAAGAAGCTTTTTCCGCGCAGATGTCGGGAAAAGATAACTCCGTTTACGTTTCTTTCACACCGATTTTATATAATTCCGAAACATATCAATACGAGCAGGGAGAAAGAGTGTACTATCGGTTTAACTCTTGGCGGTTTGATGAAGCGGCAGACGAAAAGGTATATTTTGAAGGCAACAAAACTCTTGATGCCATTACATCTCAAGCTATGATGTCGGCTGTTTTCAAGTCAGCCAACAGCGTTACAAGACCGGAGAATTACGGCTACGTTCGCGACACGCTTGCGCCACTCACCTTTACCGAAACAAGCCGACAAGCTCACGCCACAGGAAATAATGCCGTACATCTGACCATTCTCACATGGGACGGTGACAATATTGTGCAAAGCATGCGATACACGGTGAATTATGCCACAAGAAAGGTAGATCTCGTTAAAACAGATGGGGATGTTATAACTTATTACACATCCGAGGAACAAATATCCGAGGAAGCTGTTGCATATTTTTTGCTGCTTGCCGCAGATATGGACTACGGCACTTCGGAATTATACGCTTCTGACATCAACACAAGGCTTGGGAATACTGCCGTATACAAGGGAACCTCGGTGAATTATGAGGATATAAAATCAGATCTTCACTCCGTGATATTTAACGAAAGCCAAAAGATACACTTCCCTACAGTTACAAATAATGTAACCGATTTCGACACCTATACCGACAGCGAGGCAATATATTTTCCGCTCGGTGATACTTTTTATTATATGCTCACACTTGACGGCTCGCTTTACGAGGTTATTGGCATAAGAACGTGTACTCCGTACATTACACCCGATATGACTCATATGAGCAGCATCCATGCTCCTATCGTAAGAAAGGCAGAGGGTACCTACGATTACGAAGCAGTCAAGGCACTCCTGACAAAAGTAGCTCAAGAGCGCTCGTAAATTGATCAATTTAATTTTAAAAATTTGAAAATAATATCATAACAGCGAGGTGAAGTTCACCCCGCTGTTGTCTTTCTTATTAAAAAAATCAGATGAGTCAAATGACTCATCCGATTTTTTGTTTTTATTTAAAATAAAATTACAAGGAACTGTGATACCAATACCACCACGATAAGCGCTATAGGATACGTTGCCGCGTAGGATGCCGCAACGTCCTCTGTTCCCGCTGTGGAGATAAGTGTTCCGAGCGCCGGTGTGCTTGTCATTCCACCCGTTATTGAGCCGAGATTGTTGAGAAGACTGAGCTTCAGCACGTATTTTGCGAACAAATATCCAACAATAAGCGGTACTATCGTCATTACAATACCGTATACGAAATACATCGGGTCAAAGTTTGCAACGAATTCCGCGCCGCCGGGGATTCCCGCACCAACGAGGAAAAGCACAAGTCCAAGCTCTCTGAAAAGCTTAAGTGTACTCTGTGACGGCATAATGCTGATCTTACCGACTCGTCCGAAATGTCCGAGTATAAGGCTTGTGAGCAGGCATCCTCCCGTCGTTGTAAGCGAGAAGCAGGTTCCGCTAAGTCCTGCACTTGAGAGCGGTATCTTTATCTGTCCAATGATCGTACCAAGTACCGCCGCGAGTGAGAAAGCCGCGATGCCCATGTGGTCAAGCTCAAAAAGCTTGCCGATGGGTCCCTTTTTGCTTTCTTCCGCTTTTATGACAAGCTTTGCTCTCTCAGCTTCCATATCAGCCTTTGTCAGCTTCGGTATGATCTGAACGAAGAGAACTACGCCGATAACCCCGAAGATATACGCGATACCGTGACCGACAGAGACAAGTCCCATATACTCTGAAGCTACGGTTGCCTTTGCCGCAGAGAACGCGGGAGTTGAGGTAAGAGAGCCCGAAAGCAGACCTACTATCATTGCAACAAAGCCTTCTCTGTTTTCAATGCTCGAGCCGTATCCGATAAGGTCTCCCATATAGATACAACCGACAGCGGAAAGACCGCCTGCGAGTATTATTATAAATCCGAGAAGCACGTAAGATTTGAAATTTCGCTTAAAATTTCCGAAAAACTTAGGTCCTGCGATATATCCGACAGAGGTTACGAACAGAACAAGTCCAAGACTTTCTATAATTGAAAGTCCGCTTGAAAAATCATAAGGCTTTGCAGACCAGTCGAAAACAAGCTGCCCAAAATCATTTACGCTGAAAAGGAGCGCGCCGACAACAAGAGCGACGATAAATACGCCCGCGTCACCGAGTGATATTCCCTTTATCGTTATTCTGCCAAGCGCATATCCGAGAAAAAGAACCGAAAATGCCACGAAAAGCAGTGTGGATATATTACTTATGGAAATAACTCCGCCAAAAAAACTCATTTAGATCCGCCTCTTTCTTATTTCTTTCTTGTATAGTCGGGAAGAAGCTTCGGAGAGACCTTATCTGTTTCGATTCCGGCTTTCTCTATTTCTTTCTCAAATTTTGCAACGTGGTCAAGAGTGAGTGT
>JAZNPQ010000054.1:0-22519 GCA_045589735.1 Eubacteriales bacterium
AATACAGCGTCGGGGGCGGGAAGTATGACTTCTTTATTTACGACAGATGCGATAAGTAGCCACAAAGCAAGCCAGAACAGCCCCGAGAGGCTGTATCCGACTGCTTTTTTTAGTATTTTCATTTTGCGGCTGCCGCTTTGATCTGAGCCTTGACAGCAGTTACCTTGGGTTCGGGAAGAAGCGCGATGTCAACAAGTCCTGCGACAACTGCGTTTGACAGCTCGTCGGGCGATGCGTAGGTGTAATCGAACTTAACATCGGTACCGACCTTAAGACCGTTTTTCTCGATTATATATTTGAGAATATACTCGGGGTTTGTGCCCTGACCGGGAACGTATACTGTTTTACCCTTGAGAGACGCTACGTCCGTGATCGTATTTCCTTTTTCAAGAACGTAAAGCACACCGAGAGTATTGAGCGCGAGAACGTTTACGTTACCTGATGTTTTCTTATAGAGCGTGGACGCAAGATTTGTGGGAACTGCGGCGATATCGATACTTCTGCCGACAATGCCTGCTGCTATCTGTGTTGCATCTGAAACTACGGTGAAATTATAATCAAGCGCAGCGTTACCCGCTTTTTTCTCGGACATAAGCTTAGCCATGCCCATACCGGTCGTGCCCGAAAGAACGGTGACATTTACTTTAAGAGTGCTGTCGGGTGTAGCGGTGGTTTCGGGAGCAGTGTAGTAAAGACCGTCGTTCGGAACAGCGCCGCCGATAGATGTGGGCTCTACGGAATAAAGAATATTATAGAACGCGGAAAGTGCTGCTTTCATAGCTGCACCGTCAACGTAAACGATATTGCAGTTCGGTATGGCAGCCTTTGCGATAGCGGCTTTGGGAAGGATACCCGCTTCTGCGATGAGATTGGATGCCGTGTCTATATCCTTGGAAATGAATTCGACTGATGCCTTGTATTCTGCGAGGAAGGCTTTTACCTCTGCGGGATGTGCGTCTGCGAATTCTTTTCTTATGATTATGCAGCCCTGTGCAAGAGAGTTCTGAGCTTCAGTGACCTTGTTCCATTCGGCGGTGAGGTCAAGTGCGGTGCGTAGCTCGTTTGAGTTTGACGGGTTTTTATTACCTGCGTCGGTTCCCGTCGTATCCTTCGGATCGTCAGACGTGCAGGCGACAAGACCGAGAGCAAGAATGATTGCGAGCATAAGCGTGAGGATTCTGGTTGTGATTTTCATGGTTTTTTCCTTTCCTTGAGATAAGTTTATTTTTTTATTTTATAAAAATCAAGCATTTTGTCTCTGTCAATGATTAGTATGCTGTCTCCGTCGCGTTTTATGAATCCGTCGGAGACCAGACTGTCAATTGCGCGGTAGAGAGACGCGCGACCGATATCGAGAAGCTCCGAGAGGGCATTCATCCGCATGTCGGGTTTGACTGTGTCTGTTTTAAATGAACCGAGATACAAAGCAAGCCTGCGTTCTGCCGAGCCCGAGGTGTAGAACATTATTTTCATATTGAGAAACCTTATTCTGCCCGACAGAAAATTTATGTAAGAGTACATAAAATCCTTGTCGTTTTCAAGCAAAAAAGAAACACACGACTCATCGATAAACAGAACACGGCAGGGCTTGTCTGCATTTATTGCGCTGACTTCCGGAATTGCGCTTTTTTCAAAAAGAGTGGCAATACCGAAAACGTCACCTGCCTCAAGTCGCCGTAGAAGCACGCTTCGCTCACCGTCAGCCGAGTGAACTCTTGCAGAGCCCGAAAGAATAACTCCGACAAGCTTATTGCCCTTGCAGGCGATACGTTCACCCGATGAAAAAGCGCGTTCCTCAAAAATGCCTGCTTTTAACGCTTTTGAAAGGGAATCGGTGCTTGCGTTTTCAAAAAATCGCGAGCTTTTCAGCTTTTTTATATATTGTTCCACAAGTCTCACCTCTTTTTTAAGTGTATCATTTGAGACACTTTTATTATAACAGAATACCCGTTCCGTGTCAATAGTTTTCATAAAAAATAAAGGTTTATATGTAAACTTTGTGTAAAATCGGGTTACCAATATTTACATTTTTCGAAAAGTGCTGTATAATGAGAAGAGTGATATATAAATATAATCTTATGGAGGCATTATGACACTCGTTATTTTAGCGGCAGGTATGGGCTCACGTTACGGCGGTGGAGGGATCAAGCAGATAGACCCCATAACCGAAAACGGAGAATTTATAATCGACTATTCTATATATGATGCCATACGCGCGGGATTTGATAATGTTGTAATAGTTATTAAAAAGGAAAATCTTGAGACCTTCAGAGAGACTGTCGGAGCAAGAGTTGAGTCTAAGGTAAAGGTAACGTACGTTTTCCAGGATATTAACGACCTGCCGGAAGGCTACACCTGTCCCGAAGGACGCATAAAGCCTTGGGGAACGGGACACGCGATCCTTGCGGCGAGAGACGTCGTTAAGGACAATTTTGCGGCTATAAACGCAGACGATTTTTACGGCAGAGACGCATTTGTGAAGCTCGCAGAGCATCTGAAAAACGCAAAAACAGAGAACGGTGTATCTGACTCGTGTATGGTAGGATACGTTCTTAAGCATACTTTGACCGATAACGGAAGTGTATCTCGCGGAGAATGTATAGTAAACGAAAACGGATACCTTGAACGTATCACCGAGAGAACCAAGATAGTCAAGGGAGACGGCGTCGCCTTATATAAGGCAGAGAACGGTGAGGACGTCCCGCTTTCGCTTGATACCGTTGTGTCTATGAACTGCTTTGGATTTGCCGCAGGAGTTATGAAGCACTTTGAAGAGGGCTTTAAGGAATTTCTTAAGGACAACTCGACGAGCCTTACAGCTGAGTATTACTATCCCGGTGCGGTGTTCAAAATGATACGTGAAAATAAGGCAACGGTAAAGGTATACAACACCGATTCAAAGTGGTACGGTGTAACGTATATAGAAGACAAACCCGGGGTTATGGCGGCAATAAGAGGACTTATCGCAAACGGTGAATATCCCGACAATCTTTGGAAATAAAATAAAAAATTAAAAGATAGAAACCGAGGTAAAAATGGCAATTCTTGTAACCGGAGGTGCCGGATTTATTGGCACACACACACTTGTTGAGCTGCTTGAGGCAGAATACGACGCAGTGGTATTTGATAATTACTATAACAGTAAGCCCGAAGCACTTAAGCGCGTTAAAAAGATAACTGATAAAGACTTTAAGTTTTACGAAGCCGATATGCTCGATATAGAGGTACTCGATAAGATATTTGACGAAAACGAAATAGAGGCTGTAATTCATTTTGCGGGGCTCAAGGCTGTTGGAGAATCGGTAAAAGAACCGATAAGATACTACCACAACAACATTACAGGTACGCTTAACCTGATAGACTCTATGAGCCGTCACGGTGTAAAAAGCATAGTTTTCAGCTCCTCGGCAACCGTATACGGTCAGCCGAAAAGTGTCCCGATAAGAGAGGATTTTCCGCTCAAAACCTTTAATCCGTACGGCGAAACAAAGCTGATGATAGAGAGAATACTCTCCGATCTATACGTTTCAGACCCCGAATGGAGTATTACCATCCTTCGTTATTTTAATCCCGTGGGAGCGCATCCGAGCGGTCTTATCGGTGAGGACCCCAAGGGAATACCGAACAATCTGTTCCCGTATATAACACGGGTTGCAGGCGGCAGATTGCCTCACCTCAACGTATTTGGCGGAGACTATCCCACACACGACGGTACGGGTGTGCGTGACTATATCCACGTAGTAGACCTCGCAAAGGCTCACATCGCGGCGCTAAAATATACCGCAAAGAATAAAGGTGTTGAGTATTTCAACGTAGGCACGGGAGAGGGATACTCGGTTCTTGATATGGTAAAGGCGTATGAAAGAGTGACCGGTAAGAAGATAGAATACAAGATGTGTGACCGCCGTCCCGGTGATATTGCGGAATGCTATGCAGACCCACAAAAAGCCGCAGAAAAGCTCGGTTGGTCGGCAATATACGGCATTGATGATATGTGCCGCGACTCTGATAATTGGCAAACAAAGAATCCCGACGGTTACGGTGAATAAAGTGACTATAAAGAAAAAGCTTTTTGGAATAATGCCTGAAGGAAAAGAAGTGTATTCGTATACACTTCGAAATAAAAGCGGAATGAAGGTCAAGCTCTGTGAGTACGGCGGAGCTATCATGCAGATAAAGACTGTAGACAAGAACGGCTCGTACGACGACGTCGTTTGCGGCTACAATTCACTTGACAGCTATATCGATGCAGACGGATACCAGGGAGCGCTGATAGGACGAATCGGAAACCGAATAGCAAAGGGTAAATTCACGCTTGACGGCAAGGAATATTCGCTCTTTATCAATAACGGACCTAATTCACTTCACGGCGGCGAGTACGGTTTTAACGCTAAGGTCTGGGATTCCGAAGCTATTGAAGGAGACGAGCCCAAGGTCATATTCCGTACTGTTTCTCCAGACGGAGAAGAGGGATATCCGGGAACTCTTAAAATAACTGTTACCTATACGCTCACCGAGAAAAACGGTCTTTCGATAGAATACAGCGCAACGACCGACAAAAAGACGATAGTAAATCTGACAAATCACGTATATTTCAACCTTTGCGGATATGCGTCGGGCAGTGTGCTTGGTCATAAGCTCTGGCTCGATGCCGACACCTATCTGCCGACAGATGACAGCCTTATACCTACGGGTGAGCTTAAGTCGGTTGAGGGAACACCCTTCGATTTCAGAGAAGAAAAGACTGTCGGACGCGATTTTGACCTGAACGACACAGATATGGGTCTTGCGGGCGGATACGACCACTGTATGAACTTTATCGGCGGCTCAAGTGAAGAGCCGAAGCTCCGTGCGATACTTACAGACCCAGTAAGCGGCAGACAGATGAAGATGTACACCGACCAGCCCTCTGTACAGTTCTATTCGGGCAATTTCCTTAACAACGAAAAATATCCCTTTAAGAACGGATGTCCGCAGAGACCGCAAATGGCGCTTTGTCTTGAAACGCAAAAGATGCCCGACAGCATAAACCATGAAAACTTCACGT
Organism: Eubacteriales bacterium; assembly: GCA_045589735.1. GTDB lineage: Bacteria > Bacillota > Clostridia > Oscillospirales > CAG-272 > RGIG3994. Next base: position 5,048 of record JAZNPQ010000054.1, read on the forward strand.
CGGTCGTGCTTGACGTAGGAGAGACTTACAAGCATAAAACAGTTTATGAATTTTCTGTAGTTAAATAACGAAAAAGGACTGAATTTCAGTCCTTTTTCGTTATTTTCTCATTTCTATGAAATTTTTGAGTATATCAAGTTGTTTCTTTACCGATTCCGGTGACGGACCGCCGCGTACGTTTCTCTCGGCAACGCAGTTTTCAAGGTCAACCGCTTTGTAAACTCCGTCGTCAAATACGTCGGAAGCTGCCTTGTAATCTTTGGGGGTGAGCGTTTCAAATGTCTTGCCGGTCTCAATGCAGTATGCAACGAGCTTACCGGTTATCTTATACGCGCTCCTGAAGGGAACGCCCTGCTTTACAAGATAGTCGGCGCAGTCGGTGGCATTTATAAATCCGCCCGACGCGGCATTTCTGAGCTTTGAGCGGTTTGGTCTTGCCGTCTCGAGCATCGGTCTGAATATATCGAGACACATTTTAACGGTATCGACAGCGTCAAAAATGTTTTCCTTGTCTTCCTGCATATCCTTGTTATATGCAAGCGGGATGCCCTTCATAACCGTGAAAAGCGCGGTCATATCACCGTATACGCGTCCCGTCTTACCTCTGACAAGCTCGGCTATGTCGGGGTTTTTCTTTTGAGGCATAATGGACGAGCCGGTTGCAAATGCATCGTCAAGCTCGATAAAGCCGAATTCGGACGAGCACCAGAGAATTATCTCCTCGGAGAAACGGCTGAGATGCATCATAAGAATCGAGAGGGCAGAGGACAGCTCAAGCACGTAGTCACGGTCGGAAACGCCGTCAATGCTGTTCTCGGTTACTTTTGAAAATCCAAGAAGCTCGGCAACTCGTTCGCGGTTTATAGGATAGGTAGTTGCGGCAAGAGCGCAAGAGCCGAGTGGCATAACGTCGGTCTCCTCATATACGCGGTTTAATCTTTCATAGTCACGCATAAGCATCTGCGCGTACGCCATAAGATAATGACCGAGAGTGAGCGGCTGTGCTCTTTGCAGATGTGTGTAACCGGGCATAACTGCGTCGTAATACTCGTTTGCTTTGTCGTATATTACCTCAAGCAGCTTGAGAGTAAGCTCCTGTATTTCGCGTATTTCCTTTTTGAGATACATACGAAGGTCAAGCGCAACCTGGTCGTTACGCGACCTTGAGGTGTGCAGTCTTTTTCCCGTATCACCGATACGCTCGGTAAGAACCGACTCGATAAACATATGTATATCCTCAGCGTCCGGGTCAAACATCAGTCTGCCGTTATCGATATCGTCAAGTATTTCAAGCAATGTTTTGCAAATAAGCTTTGAATCCTCAAGTGAAATTATACCGCACTCACCGAGCATAGTCGCGTGAGCAACAGAGCCCGTAATGTCCTCGCGGTACATACGGCAGTCGAAGCTTATAGATGAATTAAAATCGTTTACACGGCTGTCGGGTGTGCCCGAAAACCGTCCGTCCCACATTTTCATGTAAAAAGTTCCTTTTCAATCAAAAATATGTATCATTATAACTCAAAAATTTATATTCGTCAATAGTTTTGCCTTGCAATACATAAATTTCAACGTAAAAAAAACTGTTTTTCTCTAAAACTAATATAAAACCGACGATAAATTGAAAGGAAAAATACAATGAAAAAACTTTTATCAGTATTTGTGACGGTCTTTGTTTTGCTTTCATATTTTATATTGCCGACAAGCGCGAAAAAGACTGCTGTGTGTAATTGGTATTGCGTAAGACGCACGGGGCATCTTCAGCCGTCGTGCGAGCCGGCAATGAGTTTTATAGAAAAATATAACGGCTACTATATAGATAAAAAGCACGGCGATTCGTGTGACGAAAAGGTGGTATATCTGACTTTTGATGCGGGATATGAGAACGGAAACGTAGAAAAAATACTCAACGTGCTGAAAAATGAGCAGGTAATAGGTGCGTTTTTTGTACTGTCGCATCTTATCGAGGCAAATACCGAGCTTGTAAAGCGTATGGCAGACGAGGGGCATACGGTATGCAATCATACCGCAAAGCACAAGGATATGACAAGATATCATAATATAGAAGAGTTTGCGGCAGAGCTTGCGGAACTTGAAGCTCTGTATTCCGAGAAAATAGGCGGAAATATGGCAAAATACTACAGACCGCCCGAGGGAAAGTTCAGCGAGGAAAATCTTGATTTCGCGAACAGACTTGGATATAAAACGGTATTCTGGAGCTTTGCGTATGCCGATTGGGACAATGCACATCAGATGTCTCCCGAAGCCGCCGAGAAAAAAATACTCGACAATATTCACAACGGCGCTGTGCTCCTTCTTCATCCGACATCCGAAACAAACGCAAAAATACTCGGTAAGGTAATAAGGGCACTCAAAGCACAGGGATACAGATTCGGAACGCTCGACGAGCTGACGGGTGGTGTTTGACAATGAAAAGAGTAGTATGCTTTTTTTTGACCGTTATAGTTGTTGTACTATTGGTTCCCGTGTCTGTGTCGGCAGAGCAGGTTTATGGGTGCGCGTCAAACGATGAAATGAAAATTGCACTGACCTTTGATGACGGACCTCACCCGAGGGTCACCAATCAAATACTCGACGTACTCTCAAAATACGGTGTAAAGGCAACGTTTTTTATGGTTGGCGAAAACGTAAAAAATTATCCCGACACAGCAAAAAGGGTCGTTAGAGAGGGACACGAGATAGGAAACCACACCTATACGCATCCGCATATAAAGAATATGAGTGCCGATGAGCTTTTGACCGAAATGGCAAAATGCGATAAAGCGATAAAAGATGTAACGGGAGTTAGTTCGGTAAAGCTGTTCAGACCGCCTGAGGGGGTAATAGACAGCGCGGTCAAGGCAATTTCAAGCGAAAACGGATATTCTATTATACTTTGGCGGATTGACACAAGAGACTGGGCAGGTACTTCGGCTTATGATATAAAAAGCAATATTGAAAAAAACGTTGAGACCGGTGACATTATCCTTATGCACGACTATATATCTAAAAAATGTCATACGGTAGAAGCGCTCAACGTAATAATTCCAATGCTTCTTGAAAAAGGCTACGAATTCGTCACGGTCGGTGAGCTTATAGGAGAGAAATAATAAAAACGAACCCGCCGCAAATTTGCGGCGGTTAGTATAATTGTTCAGCAGCCGCAGCGCTTATCGCTTCGGTCTGCGTGAGAGCTCGACGGGCAGGTGTTTGCGTCATTTGCGCTGACACCGAATTCGCCGACGGGGAACGCCATTTTGCGGAATACACTGCAAGGATCGTTGTCGCAGGCTTCAACACATTCCTTGTCGGGAACCGAATATTCTGCGGCATTGACCGTAAACTGCGCTGTACGTACAAGACGGACGACGGAGAAAATACCGAGAGAAACGGTCAGTATACGGTCATCCTTGCATTCGGCGGGGAATCCGCTGAGACAGGAGCATACCGATTCGGGAATATCTCCGCAGCCGCAGCAGCAAACGCAAGGACAGCTTATCTTGTCGGCTACCTTTATGCCGAGAACGACGGGGTCAACCACCTCAACGATGGCGACAGGTACGTTTCTGTGGCACATACCGGGGACGGGAAGAGAACAGAAGCTCGAATCGTCGGGATTACTGCGGAAAACGCTTGAAACGCTCTCCCCACCGTAAAGCACGACGTTTTTGTCAAGGACGGCAATACCGTCAAATTCCTGAGAGCGTCCGTTTGCCACGCAAGCCTCGAAAACGAGCTTGACAAAGTAACGGATAGATACCGAATAGAAGCCTCTGTTGAATTGGATGGGATCAACGCCGATAGCCGTCCAGACGATCTCGGCGTCACGTGCGCGAACCGCGCTTGTATGAGCGATAATATCGTTACCGCAGTCGGTCAGATATACGCGGACATTTTCAAAGCAATCGCGGTCACGGCAGGAATCGAGAATACGGTTAGTCTCGATACAGACAGTTTCCCGCGACGGAGTCGCGCTGCCGCAGGGGAATCTGCAATCTGCCATAATAAAACCTCCTACAAAAGATATAAGGATACCGCCACAGGCGGCGTCTTTCCTTAACATCTTATGCGAGGTAATGTAAAATGACACAGAAAAAAAGCGAAGTGAGTCGAAAAATCATAATAAAGACAGAACATAATAAAAAGATAAAATAATGTAATTTTTATTTTAAAACCACTTGACAAAGGAAAATGTTTGTGGTATCATATACGAGTCTTGGGGCATTAGCGCAGTTGGGAGCGCACAACACTGGCAGTGTTGGGGTCAGGGGTTCGAATCCCCTATGCTCCACCAACAAAAAGGAACTTTTGTTTACCAAAAGTTCCTTTTTGTTTATCGAAGCCGCAGGCTTGGTATATCATCACCGCGCGAAGCGTGGTGTATATCATCAATGGCGCGTTGCGACCTTGTATCTCATCACGCGGTAGCGTGCATCTCCCTGCAGCTTGATGATATACAATGCTTCGCATTGATGATATACCGCAACAAGTTGCGGATGATATACAGGGCTGCGCCTTGATTTATTTGGGAAAGTGTGATATAATAATTTTGGAAAGGCGGTGGAAAAATGAAAACAGAGTCCAAAAACATATTAACTCGAGAAAACTGTAAGGTAGAGCTTATGCGGTTATTAAAAGAAAGGCTAATGCAAGACTCGGTCGTGTTGGCAGTATTACTGTTGATATTTGTTCCGCTTTTTCTTTTATCGATATATTTAGCCAAATATATTTTAATTTTGGGAATTATTTTTGCTTTGATCTGCATGATTTTTCCTGTTATGTTTGTTTATAAAATTATACGAGATGTGACGTTCTCAAAAGTGATCGAGCAAAATGACTTTTCAATTGTGAAGGATACTGTTTCTCGCATATCTCTCGATGAATTCCCAAAAAGTTATGACGAAGGTCGTCGTACAGTTAACGTGATTTATTTTGCAAAGCACGGAAGATGTGTCGCGTCTAAAGTAAGAACTCCCTTTGACCTTTCTGCCTCGGGCGATGAATTTTATCTTGTTGTCCTGCATAAAAAAGAAGAAATTGTCTTTGCCTATAATTCCATAATGTACAACTGTAACGAATTGGATGTAACCCTATGACCCCTATGAATCAGACACCTTTTGTTCGTTTTAACCCTTGTTTAGACACTTTTTACTCGTTTAAGGCAAATAAAAAACCGCAATTCAGATACAATAGGGATTGCGGTTTTCTTTTTTTTATGATATAATAAACTAACGCTTTTTTGCGACAAAATAAACGTTTGAGGAACACGGATATGAAAATAGGACTTATAGGCTTCGGCTTTATGGGAAAAACGCACGCGTGGTGCGTTGATAATCTTAAATATTTTTATAAGGATCTGCCATTTGACGCGGAGATAGTAGGTGTTACAACCGGTCACTCAGAAACGGCTGAAAAGGCGGCACGGCTTATAGGCTGCAAGGCGACGGACGAGGATTCGCTTATAAACGATCCCGAGGTGGATATTATCGATATATGCACACCGAATATCTATCACTACGAAACTCTTAAAAAGGCAATAGCGGCAGGTAAGCACATCTATTGCGAAAAGCCGCTTTGCGTAAGCTATGAGCAGGCGTCGGAGATAGAAAAGCTTGCAAAGGAAAAGGGAATAACAGCACAGATCGTGTTCAATAACCGTTTTTTACCTGCCGTTATGAGGGCGAAACAGCTCATTGATGAGGGCAGACTCGGACGTATTCTCAGCTTCAGATGCGAGTATCTTCATGCAAGCGCGACAGACCCCGACAAAAACGCGGGCTGGAAGCAGAACCGTGACATTTGCGGCGCGGGTACTCTTTTTGACCTCGGTTCGCACGCGGTCGATATGATGTACGACCTCTGCGGAGACATAGTTTCTGTCAAGGCAAGTTCTCAGATCGCTTTCCCCGAACGCAAGGGAATGAACGGAGAAATATGGAAGACCAACGCAGACGAAGCGTTTTATATGATATGTAAAACAAAAGACGGCGCGGTCGGTACGATAGAGGCAAGTAAGCTGACGGTCGGTTCTAACGACGAGCTAAATTTCTCGGTATACGGTGAAAAAGGCTCCGTGAAATTTGAAATGATGAATCCAAATTGGCTTCATTTTTACGATGCCACAGCACCCGGCGGCAGTCTTGGCGGTGACAGAGGCTACACTAGGATCGAATGTTGTGGACGTTACGATGCCCCCGGCGGTATATTTCCGTCGTTTAAAGCCCCGATCGGTTGGCTGAGAGGTCATCTTCACAGTATGTACAGCTTCTTAAGCGCGGTTCACGATGGACGTGCGGCTTGCCCCGATTTTACGGACGCGGCGGCAGTTCAGTGCGTGCTTGACATGGCGCTCGAGGATGACAAAAAATAAATATTATATAAATTTTATATAAATTTTCAAATAGGTGTTTACAAAATCCAAAAAATAGAGTAAAATATATCTGTATAATTTAAAATGGAATTCTATGGAGAACTATCATGCCAAAGTACAAGAGAATCTTACTTAAGCTGTCGGGCGAAGCAATATCCGGCGGACAAAACGGTATACTTGATTTTAAATTCATTGACCGTATAGCAGACGTGCTTAAAAAATGTGTTAACGACGGCGTTGAGGTTGCTATCATTGTCGGTGCGGGCAACATTTGGAGAGGCGCAAAGGGAATAGGTATGGACCGTCCGCGCGCTGACAGTATGGGAATGCTTGCGACAATAATCAATGCGCTCGCGCTTGAGGACGAATTCAACAGACAGGGACTTCCAACTGTTGCAATGTCGGCTATCGAGATAAACGAGTTTGTTGAGCTTTATAATGCGAACCGAGCAAAGAGATATCTTGAATCGGGTAAGGTCGTTATTATCGGCGGAGGTACTGGAGATCCGTATTTTACGACCGACACGGCGGCGGCGCTCCGCGCGGCAGAGCTTAACGTTGATGCGGCGCTTATGGCTAAGAATATCGACGGTGTATATACGGCAGACCCGAAGGTCGATCCGACGGCTGTTCGCTACGATGAGCTGACCTATAGCGAGATAATAGACAAGCAGCTTCACGCAATAGACCTGACAGCCGCTTGCTTCTGTATGGAAAATCACATTACGACCTACGCATTTGAGCTGAGAGACCCCGAGAATATATACCGCGCGGTCAACGGCGAAAAGGTCGGTACTGAGATACACAATTAATTTAAGTAAACAATAATCGGAGGATATAAATATGAAACTTGACACAAAGGCTTATGAGACGAGAATGCAGAAGACCATCGGTTCTTTTGAGGAAAACGTTTCGACAATTCGTGCAGGACAGGCAAACCCCGCTGTTCTTGCAAAGGTAATGTTTGAATACTACGGCGCCCCCACACCTATGAATACTATGGCAGATATCAAGGTCGTTGACAGTAAGACTATCGCTATCACACCTTATGACCGTACAACGCTTAAGGCAATGGAAAAGGCAATACTCGCGTCGGATATCGGTATTACACCTACAAACGACGGCTCTGTTATCCGTCTTATTTTCCCGCAACCGACAGAAGAGCGCAGACGTGAGCTTGGCAAGCAGGTTCAGAAGTATGCAGAGGACGCAAAGGTTGCGGTAAGAAATATTCGCCGTGACGCGAACGACGATACGAAGAAGCAGAAAAAAGACGGCGATATGACCGAGGATGAGGCAAAGCAGTCCGATAAGCTGGTTCAGGATCTTACGGATAAGTACATCAAAAAAATAGAAGAGCTTGCGGCGAAAAAAGAAGCCGAGATAATGAAGATCTGATTTTTTTATAAAAGCCCTTGGGCGATACTCTATCGGTTTTGACAAACGGGAGTATCGCCAAGGCTTTATTTAAAACTTTTTAATTACGTTTTGCGGTGGTGACCGCGAAAAACATAAAGAAAGTGTGTAAATATGTCTAATGGATCACTTCGGCATATAGCTTTTATAATGGACGGAAACAGGCGCTGGGCAGAAGCTCACGGACTTCCAAAAGGGGAAGGACACAGAGCCGGCGTTGAGGCTTTCAGACGAGTCGTTAAGCGGTGCAGCGAGATAGACGAGATCGAGGCTGTTACCGTATATGCTTTTTCCACTGAAAATTGGAAGCGCCCGAAGAGCGAGGTAACTCTGCTTATGAATATGCTTTATACCCATCTCAGCCGTTCGGTCGATGAGATGAACGAAAACGGCGTCAGATTCCGAGTTATCGGAGACAAGTCTGCTCTTTCGGAGCGCCTGAAAAACAAGATAGACGAGGTTGAAGAATTAACTAAAAACAACCCGAAGCTGCTTAACGTTGCGCTCAACTACGGAGGACGTGACGAGATAGTCAGAGCGTTTAACCGCCTCGCCGAAAGCGGAAAGAAAAATATTACGGAAGACGATATTTCGTCAGAGCTGTATACGAGCGACTGTCCCGATCCTGACCTTATAGTAAGAACCTCGGGTGAGCTTCGTCTGTCGAATTTCCTTATCTGGCAGGCGGCGTATTCGGAATTCTATTTTACAGATATTTTTTGGCCTGATATGAATGCGGAAACGGTGGATGCCGCGATAGCTGCATATAAAACGCGCGGTCGGCGCTATGGAGGAGTATAATGCTTGTAAGAATAATATCTTCGCTTGTTGGATGTGCAATCATAATACCTGTTCTTGTGTTTTCGGATACGTGGGCTTTTCCGATACTTATGGCAGCCATTACTTTCATTTCGGTTTATGAAATGCTCCGCTGCATCGGTGTGCACAAAAGACACTATCTGACTGTTCCCATATGTATTTTCGGTGCGGCTATGCCTATTGCGGCAAGACTTGCACCGAGACTTACGTGGCTTGATATGGGATTTGCTATGTTGGCAGTATGTGTGCTTTTTGCGCTGTATCTTCTGACGATATCGTTGTTCTCTCACGGTAAATTCGATATAGAGACGGCGTCAACGGTATTTTTAACGGTTTTCTACATAATAGGCGGATATACCGCGATTGTAATGCTCCGCGACTTTGAGATAATAGGCAATTATATCTATCTTCTCGTTTTTGTCGGAGCGTGGTTTACCGATATATTTGCTTATTTTACCGGACGATTTCTCGGAAAGCATAAGCTGATACCCGACATAAGTCCAAAAAAGACGGTTGAAGGAAGTATCGGCGGCATCGTATTTTGCGCAATAGCTTATGTGGTTTACGGTTTAGGTCTTAATATATTCTTTGACCTGAAACCAAACTATGCAGTTCTTGCTATAGTCGCCGTATTTGTTTCGTTTGTTGCTCAAATAGGCGATCTTACGCTGTCTTCTATCAAGCGCAAGTACGGAATAAAGGATTTTGGCAATATTATGCCGGGACACGGCGGACTTCTTGACCGATTTGATTCGGTGATACCTGTGGCGCTGTTGTTGCTTATCGCGTTTAAGATCGTCGATACTATGGGAATCAACATATTCACTATTTTATAAAATCAGGGAGACCTTATGGAATATAATTACCCCGAGCTGACTCTTTTGGGCTCTACAGGTTCTATAGGAAGACAGGCACTTGAGCTTGCCGAGGCAAAAAATATAAAAGTAAATACGCTTTGCGCAAGGTCAAGCGTCGGCACGGTCGAGGCGCAGGCGAGAAGATTTTTGCCAAACTTTTGCGTAATGACCGATGAGAATGCCGCTAAAGACTTAAGAGCAAGACTTGTCGACACGGGAATAAAAGTTCTGTCGGGTGAAGAGGGGATGCTTGAGGTTATAAGTCTCACACGCGGAACGGTTCTTAACGCCGTTATCGGAAGTGCGGGACTAAAACCGACGCTTGAGACAATAACTCAAAAGCGCGATTTGGCTCTTGCAAATAAAGAATCGCTCGTTATGGCAGGAAAGACTGTAATGTCACTTGCGCGTGCGAATAAAGTAACGGTGAAGCCTGTTGACAGCGAGCATTCGGCTATCTGGCAGTGCCTTTGCGGCGGCTCTAAAAAAGAAATAAAGAAGCTTATACTCACAGCTTCGGGCGGTCCGTTTTACGGAATGGGACGCGCCGAGCTTGAAACAAAAACACTTGACGATGCGTTGGCTCATCCCACATGGAATATGGGGAAGGCTATTACCATAGACAGCGCGACACTTATGAATAAAGGCTTTGAGGTCATAGAGGCGGCGTATCTTTTTGATGTTTCGGCAAAAGATATAGACGTACTTATACACCGTGAAAGTATAATTCATTCTATGGTCGAATATATTGATAACAGCGTAATAGCGCAGCTGTCGGTACCCGATATGCGTATGTGCATAAATTACGCATTGACCTATCCTAACCGTGCAAGCGGAGTCACAAATGAGCTTGATCTTGCAAAGATAGGAAGACTTAATTTCGGATATCCCGATTACGAGGCTTTCCCATTGCTCAAAAAAGCATATGAAGCTCTTGAACTCGGCGGCGCGCTTCCCGCTGTGCTTCACGCCGCAAACGAAGAGGCGGTCGGGGCATTTATCGACGGTAAAATAAAGCACCTTACAGATATATCTGACAGCGTGTGCCGCGTTTTTGAGGAGCTTCGTTCATATTCCGAAAGGACTACGCTTGAGGATGTGTTTGAAGCCGATGCGACAGCAAGGGAGAGACTTCGTTCGATAATATAAATCAAAAAATGGAGTGATCATAATAACAATACTTTATATTATACTTGCACTTTTGCTGTTCGGTGTGCTTATTTTTGTGCACGAGCTCGGACACTATATAGCCGCGAGAGCGTGCGGAGTAAAGGTCCTTGAATTTTCCATCGGAATGGGACCGACGCTTTTTAAATGGCAGTCGAAAAAAACAGATATAAAATATTCCTTAAGAGCATTGCCTGTCGGTGGCTTCTGCGCTATGGAAGGCGAAAACGAGCTTGACGAGGACGGAAAAGAGATCGAATCCGAAGAGGATAAGGATCCCCGTTCTTATAAAAACAAGCCTGCGTGGATGAAAATTATTATTCTCGTAGCAGGACCTCTTATGAATATAATCCTCGGCGTACTTATGACGATAGTGCTTGTTATAGGTTCACGAGGGGAAGACGGAAAAATTTTGGTGGCAACCAATACGGTTGCCGACTTTACCGAAAACGCGATAAGCCTTGAAACGGGACTTATGGCAAACGATACGGTAGTCAAGGTCGGAAACGTAAATATACACACGGGAACAGAGCTTGCCTATGAGATATCCATCCAGGGCAAAGAAATTGAAAAATACACACAGTACGTCGGCGAGAACGGTGAAGAGACGGTTGAGCGAGAAGTCGTAAGTCTTGATCTTACCGTAATTCGTGACGGCAAGGAAGTCGTGCTTGAGGACGTAAAATTTCTCGCGTCTGTCACGGAAGGCTCTGTCTTCGGAAATACAGATTTTCGAGTTTACCGTGACGGTGACGTCACCTTCCTCGATATAGTTAAAAATTCGTGGTACCGTTCGCTGAGCAGCGTAAAAATGGTATGGGATTCACTGATAGGACTTCTTAGCGGACGCTTTGCACTGTCGTCGGTTTCGGGACCTGTCGGCACTACGCAGGTAATAACACAGGCGGCAAGCGCAGGCTGGTATACACTGCTTTATATATTCGTAGTAATTTCAATGAATCTTGGCGTGTTTAATCTGATACCGATACTTCCTCTTGACGGCGGTCACGTGGTTTTTGCATTATACGAATTGATAGCGCGAAAGCCCGCACCTAGAAAGCTCAGAGAAGCCTGCCAGATTATCGGCGTCGCGTTGATGTTCGGAATTATGATAGTTGTAACGATAAAGGATGTAATAAAGCTATTCTGATATGGATTATTTAAGAATTAGAAGAAAGACTCGCGAGGTAAGCGTCGGGTCACTCAAAATTGGCGGAGCGTCAAGACTTACTATACAGTCAATGACAAATACAGACACCACCGACGTGGATGCAACGGTAAAACAACTAAAAGAATTACAGGCGGCGGGCTGCGATATAGCCCGCCTTGCCGTGCCTACACCCGAGGCGGCAGAAACGGTAGTCTGCGCAAAAAAAGCGGGAATCTTGATGCCGCTTGTCGCGGATATTCATTTTGATTATAAAATTGCGCTCAGGTGCGCCGAGCTTGGATTTGATAAGATACGTATAAATCCCGGCAACATAGGCTCTGACGATAAGGTCAGAGAGGTCTGCCGTGCATGCGCGGAGCGTAATATACCTATAAGAATAGGTGTCAACAGCGGCTCACTTGAAAAGAATATTTTGAGTAAATACGGCTCACCGACACCCGAAGCACTCTGCGAAAGCGCACTCTACCACGCAGAGCTGCTTGAAAAATTTGCGTTTTCAAATATTGTAGTATCAATAAAAACCACAAACGTACCCGATATGATAGCCGCAAACAGATTGCTTGCAGAAAAGACCGACTATCCTATACACCTCGGAGTAACCGAGGCGGGAATTGCCGAAAGAGGAATGCTTCGCTCGGCAGTCGGTATCGGCTCGCTTCTCTGTGACGGTATCGGTGATACACTTCGTGTTTCCTTAACTGGAGATCCCGTAACCGAGATAACCGCGGCAAAAAAGATAATAAATGCAGTGGGTATCGACGGAATACGCGGAATGAACATAATAAGCTGTCCGACCTGCGGAAGAACGAAAATAGACCTTATACCTCTCGTTGCAGAATTTGAAGCGGCGGCAGAAGATGAAGGGCTTACAGACTTACCTATAGATGTGGCTCTTATGGGTTGTGTTGTAAACGGACCGGGTGAAGCGAGAGAAGCCGATATAGGAATTGCAGGCGGCATAGGTGAAGCACTTATGTTTGAAAAGGGAGAGGTTATTTGTAAGCTCTCCGAGAATGAAATAGTAGAAAAGCTTATAGAACGCATAAAGGAAAAGTATGTCTAAAAATTTAGCAGAAGTATTTAACAAATATACGCCGAGCGGAGCTCGGCGCGGCTGGATGGAAGCGGCACAAAGCCTTTCCGTAAGAGCAGATAAAGAGCGACGGATCGTTGAAGTGACCGCCGCTTTTTCGGCTATTCTCGAAAAGGACGAGCTTTATGCCGCCGAAAACGATATACGCGACGCATATAAGCTTAACGCCGTAAAAATACTTCCGAAATATCAAAGTACGCTTCTTAGTGAAAGATATCTTCCCGAAATATTCAAGGAAGCGGCAAACGTTAGAGTCGAGGTCAGATGCTTTTTTGACGGTTGTCGATATACACTCACAGAGGATAAGCTCACGGTAACCGTTATGTATCCCGAGCAGAGCGTACAGTTTATAGAAAACGGAAAAACACCGACACTCATACAAAACATAATATACAGCGAATTCGGTGTTAAGCTTGACGTTGAGATACTTCCGAACGAAAGCGGAGTTGCAGAAGAGCCGAAGTATGACGACAGCTATTACCGCGAGCTTGAGCAGATAGACACACGCCTCAGCGCCGCCAGCCGCGATTACGATATGCGCGCAAGCGAATGCGGAAGGCAAAAGGAAAATACACCTCAAAAAGACGATCCCGAAGAAGAAAAGCTACCACACGCGGCATCGCTTTTTGAAGCTGCGCCCGAAATACTTAACGATGGTGGACTCGTTGCAATAGGTAAATATAGATTTGATATTTCTGAGCCCGAATTTCTGTTAGGCAGTCCGTTTGCGATAACTCCGACGCCTATTTCTACGCTTGATGACGGAAAGCGCCACTCGGACGTTGTGGTTATCGGTCAGGTATTTAAATATACCGCTGAGCCAAACCGCGCGGGAGATAAATTCAACGTCACGTTTGCTATATTTGACGGAAATGCATCGGTAGAATCAAGAGCCTATTTGACACCCGAGGAGCAAAAAGAGCTTTCCGGTATCGTCCGTCCGGGTGAAGCCGTCGCGCTTCACGGATACGTAAAGCACGATATGAGAAAGCAACAGCTTGACGAGGATATGACCTTCCACTATACCGATATAGCAAAAATAAAGAAAAAAGAAAGAAAAGATAACGCCGAGAAAAAGCGCGTTGAGCTTCATTTCCACTCAAACATGTCGGCAATGGACGCAACCGTTCCGCCCGATAAGCTTGTGGGTATCGCGAAAAAATGGGGAATGCCCGCAGTTGCCATAACAGACCACGGAAACGTCCAAGGCTTCCCGGAAGCCATGATAGCCTCGGAAAAGCAGGATATGAAGGTCATTTACGGTATGGAAGCATACTTCGTAAACGATATGGCAAGCGCTCTGTACGGTGAATATAACGGGCAGATAGACGGAGACGCCGTAGTGTTTGATATAGAGACCACGGGACTTTCGGCACAGCACTGTAAAATTATAGAGATAGGCGCGGTAAAGATAAGTAAGGGTCTTGTAACCGACAGATTTGACGAATTTGTTGACCCCGAAATACCGATACCGAAGGAAATAACCGAGCTGACCTCGATAACCGACGAAATGGTTTTGGGCGCAGGGAAGATAAAAGAAGTTCTTCGCCGTTTCCTTGATTTTGTCGGAGATAAAATACTTATCGCGCATAACGCGAACTTTGATACGGGATTTATACGTGTCGCCGCCGAGGAATGCGGATATGAATTTAAAAATCCCTACCTTGATACGCTTGCTCTGTCGAGATTTATAAACACCGACCTCAAGAATCATAAGCTCGACAGCTTACAGAGATATTTCGGACTTGAGGATTTCCACCATCACAGAGCAGACGACGACGCCGAAGCGCTCGCGAAAATATTCTTCTGTATGGCGGAAAAGCTTAAAAAGTATAATATAACCGATTACTCAAAGCTTAACGCCGAAATGTCGGCAAACTCCGATCCTTTAAATCTTAATACGTATCATCAGATATTGCTTGTAAAGAATAAAGAGGGACTAAAAAACCTCTATAAGCTTATCTCAAAGAGTTATTTAAATTATTATAAGCGTTTTCCGAGAATACCGAAGTCCGAGCTTGTAAAGCACAGAGAAGGACTTATAGTGGGCTCTGCGTGTGAGGCGGGTGAGCTTTACCGCGCGATACTTGACGGTATGCCCGAATCGGATATTGAAAATATAGTCAATTTCTATGACTATCTTGAAATACAGCCGGTCAGCAACAATCACTTTATGGTGGACGACGGAAAGCTTGGAAGCGACGACGATATACGCGACATAAACAGGCGTATAGTTGAGCTTGGCAAAAAGTATAATAAGCCGGTCGTTGCCACGTGTGACGCGCATTTTCTTAACGACGAGGACGAGATATTCAGAAAAATACTAATGGCGGGTATGAAATTCAAGGACTCGGATAAGGATACGCATCTGTATCTCAGAACGACCGAGGAAATGCTTGAGGAATTTTCGTATCTCGGTGAGGAAACGGCGTACGAGGTGGTCGTTACCAATACTAATATCATAGCCGATATGATTGGTGAGGTAAGACCGATACCGAAGGGAACGTACACGCCTAAAATGGAAGGCGCCGAAGAGGAGCTTCAGGAAATGTGCTGGAATCGCGCAAGATCAATGTACGGTGACGATCTGCCAAAGCTTGTTTCGGACAGACTTTCAAAGGAGCTTGAATCAATAATAAAGCACGGCTTTGCCGTTCTTTACATAATTGCGCAAAGACTTGTAAAATTCAGCGAGGATAACGGATACCTTGTCGGATCACGTGGATCTGTCGGTTCTTCGTTCGTAGCAACAATGGCGGGTATTTCTGAGGTAAATCCTCTCCCACCGCATTATTGGTGTCCAAAGTGCAGACATAACGAATTTTTCACCGACGGAAAGGTCGGATCGGGCTTTGACCTGCCCGACAAAAACTGTCCCGAGTGCGGAACGAAAATGAACTGTGACGGACACGATATCCCGTTTGAGACCTTCCTTGGCTTCTACGGTGATAAGTCTCCCGATATAGACCTTAACTTCGCGTCGGGAGAACTTCAGGGTAAGGTTCATAAATACACGGAAGAGCTTTTCGGCTCGCAGAACGTTTTCCGCGCGGGAACGCTCGGAACGCTTGCCGATAAGACGGCGTACGGCTTTGTTATGAAGTATCTTGAGGAAAAGCAGATAAGCGTCAGCCGCGCCGAGGTTGACAGACTCGTTTCGGGCTGCGTCGGTGTCAAACGTACGACGGGACAGCACCCCGGCGGTATCATAGTCGTACCGCAGGAATATGAGGTATACGACTTCACCCCCGTACAGCACCCGGCAGACGACCCGAATTCAAGCATAGTAACGACACACTTCGCGTTCTCGTATCTGCACGATACGATACTTAAGCTTGACGAGCTCGGACACGATATTCCCGCAAAATATAAGCTGCTCGAAAAGTTCAGCGGAATGGACGTTATGGACGTTCCCATGAACGATAAAGCGGTCTATGAGCTGTTCCAATCGACAAAGCCGCTTGGAATAACGCCCGAAGCACTTGGCGGAGTACAGGTCGGAACGTTCGGGCTTCCCGAATTCGGAACGGCGTTCGTACAGCCTGTTGTGCTTGAATCAAAGCCGAAAACATTTGCAGACTTGCTTCAGGTATCGGGACTAACACACGGTACAGACGTGTGGCTCGGTAACGCGCAGGATCTTATCAAAAACGGAATATGCGACATTTCCAAGGTTATAGGAACACGTGACGGTATCATGCTTGACCTTATACGCTATGGACTTGAAAACGGTATCGCGTTCAAGATAATGGAGTCGGTACGTAAGGGTAGGGGACTTACACCCGAATGGATCGAGGAAATGAAGAAGCACGACGTTCCCGATTGGTACATAGAATCTTGTCTTAAAATAAAATACATGTTCCCGAAGGCACACGCGGCGGCATACGTTATGTCGGCAATACGTGTCGGCTGGTTCAAGGTTCATCTGCCGGTCGCGTTCTATTGCGCGATGTTCACGGCATCTGTAACCGATTTTGACGCGGAAACGGCACTGTCGGGAAAGAATTACGTATTCGGAGAGCTGACGAGAATAAAGAAGCTCGGACGAGAAGCGTCGCAGAAGGAGCAGGGAATGGTATCAACGCTTGAGCTTATGAACGAGTGCCTGGCAAGAGGTATAAAATTCCTGCCCGTAAGCCTTGAAAAGTCGGCGGCAAAGGAATTCTGGCCCGAAAACGGAGCGATAAGACTTCCGTTCCTCTCCCTTGCGGGACTTGGCGAAACGGCGGCACTCAGAATCATTGAAGAGCGTGAAAAATCATCCTTCTTCACGGTCGATGATCTGCAGATACGCGCGGGACTCAACAAGAGCGTTGTCGAAATACTCAGAAAAAACAAAGTCCTCGACGACCTCAGCGAAACCGACCAGATCAGCTGGTTTTGACAAAAGCAACAAAAAGACGGAATGCGATGCATTCCGTCTTTTTGTTTGGTGGAAACAGCAGGGCTCGAACCTGCGACCTCACGGATGTGAACCGTGCGCTCTGACCAACTGAGCTATGCTTCCCTATTTGGTTTTCGGCTCTAACAGTATAGCACAACTCCTCCAAAATTGCAAGCCCTTTTTTCAAATTTTTTC
>JAZNPQ010000055.1:0-15224 GCA_045589735.1 Eubacteriales bacterium
CACGCTTGAAGCTATCGCAAAGCCCGACAAGGTATTTGATGCACATATAGACGTACTTAAGGCAGGACTTGAGCATGAGGAATACGTAACGTCACTCATAAACGACATCTACGCCGCCGCATACGAGGTAAAGGATTTCCGAACTATGCAGTTCCATGACTGGTTTGTGAAGGAGCAGGGCGAGGAAGAGACCAACGCAAACGACCTGATCACAAAGATGGAGCTTTTCGGAGGCGACCCGAAGAGTCTGTATATGCTCAATCAAGAGCTTGCGGCAAGAGTTTACACCGCGCCGTCGCTGGTTCTGTAAGTTATGAGTTAAATAAATAAAAAAACGGAGAATTTCTCCGTTTTTTTATTGACAAAACCGCGAAAAGATAATATAATACCCTAATAGCGAAAATTCTTCTGGGGAAATGAAAATGGGAATGCTTTTAGCTTTAATATACGTTTGCTTTGTCAGTCTCGGTCTGCCGGACTCTTTGCTTGGCTCTGCGTGGCCGATAATGCACACGGAGATATGTGTGCCTATGTCCTATGCGGGCATCATATCTATGACTATCTCGCTCGGAACTATTGTGTCGAGCCTTATGTGCGACAAAATAACGCATAAAATAGGCTCGGGAAGGCTGACCGCGGTAAGTATCGCCATGACGGCGGTCGCGCTTTTCGGGTTTTCTGTAAGCAACAGATTCTGGATGCTTCTTCTCTGGGCGATACCGTACGGACTCGGTGCGGGCGGCGTTGACGCGGTGCTTAATAATTACGTGGCTCTGCACTATAAGAGTCAGCACATGAGCTGGCTTCACTGTATGTGGGGAGTCGGTGCGGCAATAAGCCCGTACATAATGAGCTTCGCGCTTATAAAGCTCGACGGTTGGAGCTACGGATATCTGATAGTCGCGATAATACAGATAGTTCTGTCGGCGTTTGTGTTTATAAGTCTTCCTGTATGGAAAAAGGGAAGTGAAGGAGAGAGCGAAAACACTGAGACCGCACCTATAAAGCTGCGTGAGCTTATAAAGCTTCCCGGTGCTGTGCCGTGTCTTTTGACATTCTTCGGATACTGTTCGCTTGAGATAACGTCGTCTCTCTGGACAAGTACGTATCTTGTTGAGAACAGAGGAATGGACGCAGAGACCGCCGCAGGCTTTGCGAGTACTTTTTATCTCGGTTTAACGCTTGGACGCGCTATAAACGGATTCCTTGCAATGAGATTCGGAGACCGTTTTTTAATAAGACTTGGGATTGCTATCGTGCTTGTGGGAACTGCGTGTATATTTATTCCGTTCCACACTGCGTTCGCGCTTGTCGGATTTATCATAGCAGGGCTCGGATGCGCTCCGATATATCCCTGCATCATACATATGACACCCGACGTTTTCGGCAAGGATAAATCGCAGGCAATGATAGGAATACAGATGGCGTTCGCCTATACGGGCTTCTGCATTATGCCGCCGCTACTCGGCTTTGTAGTGGATATTCTCACAGTTGCGCTTTTGCCGGTATTTATGCTCGCGCTTCTCGTGCTCACTGCCGTAATGCACGAGGTCATGGTACACAAAACGAAAAAGAAAATTTAAAAAATCTATTGACATGCCGTAATTGTCGTGATAAAATATTTGTTGTTATACGTCAGTGCATAGAGGTTATACGACCTCGAAGAGGCGGCGAACTTAATAAACGTTCGCAATTTGAGTGGTACCGCGAGTGTAAAGTATTTTCACCCGTCTCAAAGTAAAAGCTTTGAGACGGTTTTTTGTATATTACCGATTAAGGAGTAAAGCTATGATGGACTCGACCAAATACCGCGTGGGATATTTCCCCGTGGATAACAAATACAATAAATGGGTGGAGAAAGATTATATCAAAAAGCCGCCCGTGTGGTGCTCTGTCGATATGCGTGACGGAAATCAGAGCCTTGTTATTCCCATGAGCCTTGAAGAAAAGCTTGAATACTATAAGGTTTTGCTTGAGGTCGGATTTAAGGAGATCGAGGTCGGTTTTCCTGCGGCGAGCGAGACCGAATATGAATTTCTTCGAACGCTTATAGATAAAAATATGATACCCGATGACGTGACCGTTCAGGTTCTGACACAGTGCCGAGAGCATATTATCAGAAAGACCTTTGAAGCCTGCAAGGGTGCGCCGAGCGCGATAATTCATTTTTATAATTCCGTAAGCGTTGCGCAGCGCGAGCAGGTATTTGAAAAATCAAAAGAAGAGATAAAACAAATAGCGATAGACGGCGCAAGGCTTGTAAAAAAACTTTCAAAAGAATACGAAGGCAATTTCAGATTTGAATATTCTCCCGAGTCCTTTACGGGAACCGAGCCGGAATACGCCCTTGAGGTCTGTAACGCCGTGCTTGACGTGCTTGAACCGAGCGAAAATAATAACGTAATTATAAACCTGCCCGTGACCGTTGAGATGAGTATGCCTCACGTTTACGCTTCGCAAGTGGAGTATATGAGTGAAAATCTCAAATACCGTGAGTTCGTAACGCTTTCACTTCATCCTCATAACGACAGAGGTACGGGTGTTGCTGATACGGAACTTGCGCTTCTCGCGGGAGCTGACCGTGTTGAGGGCACACTTTTCGGCAACGGCGAGAGAACTGGAAACGTTGACATAATCACACTTGCAATGAACATGTACTCTCATGGAGTTGACCCGAAGCTCAACCTTTCAAACATGAATTATCTTGTTGAAAAGTACGAGAAATGTACACGTATGCGCGTATACGAAAGAGCCCCGTATGCGGGTGCGCTTGTCTTTGCCGCTTTCTCGGGAAGTCATCAGGACGCTATCGCCAAGGGAATGAAATACAGAACGAAGAATAAGCTTCACGAGTGGAGCGTTCCGTATATCCCGATAGATCCGACAGATATTGGCAGAACGTACGACGCAGACGTTATCCGTGTCAACTCACAAAGCGGCAAGGGAGGTATCGGTTATCTGCTTGAGCACAGCTTTGGATACAATCTGCCCTCGAAGATGCGTGAGCATTTCAGCTATATGTGCAAGGAGATCTCAGATCACGAGCACAAGGAGCTCAGACCAGATGACGTGCTGAGTATCTTCACGGAGCATTATCTCAATCTTGAAAGCGGCATTGAGGTCACGGACTATGACTTTATGCGTGAAAACGACGTGGTAAAGATAAATATTACATTCAAGCGTGACGGTATCGAGACCGAGATGGAAGCTGAGGGTAACGGTTCGCTTAGTGCAATAAACAATGCTCTCAGCGAATACACGAAGGAGAAGTATACCCTTCAGGTGTTCACACAGCACAGTATGCAGGGACAGGGCTCGCGAAGCGTTGCCGCGTCTTATATCGGACTTGAGCGTGATGACGGCAGAATGTTCTGGGGTGCGGGAACAGATACCGACGTCGTGACGGCAAGTACAAAGGCACTTCTCAGCGCATTCTGTAATATGACCAAATGAGAAATGTTTTTTGGGAGGTAATCTAATGCTTAAAATTCTGATAGCAGAGGACGACAGAGAGCTGCGACAGCTTTTTTCTCACGTGCTTATAAAAAACGGATATAACGTCAAGGGCGTTTCAAACGGAAAAGAGGCGCTTGAAGCGCTTGACAGGGAATATTACGATATGATAATCTCGGATATAATGATGCCTGTTATGGACGGTTATGAATTCGTCCGTCTTTTGCGCGACTCAGGCAGTACGACACCCGTTATGATGATAACAGCGAAGGATGCCTTTGACGATATGAGAAAGGGATTTTTGTCGGGAACGGACGATTATATGGTAAAGCCTGTAAACGTAAATGAAATGGTGCTTCGTGTCGGCGCGCTGCTCCGTCGCTCGCAGATGATAAACGACAGACGTCAGGTTATCGGAAACACGGTGCTTGAATGCGATTCGCTCACGGTAATAACCGATACCGAGTCTGTAGTGCTTCCTCAGAAGGAATTTATGCTGCTTTATAAAATGGTGTCCTACCCCGGAAAAATATTTACAAGACATCAGCTTATGGACGAGATATGGGGATACGACAGCGAAAGCGATACTCACACGATAGACGTTCACATTGGAAGACTTCGCGACCGTTTCCGTGAGAACCCCGATTTCAGTATCGTTACGATACGCGGCGTCGGATATAAGGTGGTCAAGCGATGAAAAAAAGAGTCAATGAAAAAATGGCTAAGGCGAGAAGCAAATTCAGTCTGAAATTCAGACTTACACTTCTCGTATCGGCAGAGATAATGGTTGCCATATTGTTGGCGTTCGGTATCGATGCGTTTGTAAACAACGTAATCTTTAAGGACGGTACGGTGCTTAAAGACAGCACGATAACCTTTGTCGTTGAGCTTATCATAATAGGTCTGCTGATAGGAATTTTTGTCACGTACTTTATGTCAAGGCTGTTTTTCGACCCGATAAAAAAGCTCGGCGCGGCGATGGAAAAGGTGTCGCACGGCGATTTTTCGGTTCGGGTAAAAACAAAATCGACGGCGAAAGAAATAAACGAAATATATTCGGGCTTTAATATAATGGTCGAGGAGCTTAACGCGACCGAGATACTTCAGACCGATTTTGTATCAAACGTTTCACACGAATTCAAAACGCCGATAAACGCGATAGAGGGTTACTCAATGCTGCTTCAAAACGGCGAAAATCTCGACGAAGAGCAGAGAGAATATATAGACAAAATAGTACATAACACAAAAAGACTCTCCTCGCTTACGGGAAGCATACTTCTTCTTTCAAAGCTCGAAAACCAGTCGATACCGACAAATCAGACAAGCTTTTCGCTTGACGAGCAGGTAAGGGAATCAATAGTTGCGCTTGAGCCTCTTTGGGAACCTAAAAATATCGAATTCGACGTCGATATGGAGAGGGCGGAGTATTACGGAAACGAGATACTTATGCGTCACGTATGGGATAACCTTATCGGAAACGCAATAAAATTCGGACCTCACGGCGGTACTGTAAGAATACGTTTAAATAAGCACATAGGAAAAATAGTATTTTCTGTTGAGGACGAGGGCCCGGGAATATCGGAAGAAGCGCAAAATCATATTTTCGATAAATTTTATCAGGCAGACAATTCACATAAACAAAGCGGAAACGGACTTGGTCTGCCGCTTGTAAAAAAGATACTTGCGCTCGAAAACGGCGACGTTACGGTTGAAAATACCGAAAAAGGCTGCAGATTTACCGTAACCTTAAAGGTAAAGCTTTTCTCAAAAAATCAATAAAAAGTACCGCACGCCGGAAAAAGTATGGTGTGCGGCACTTTTTTGTAAAAAATTCAAAAATCAACAATTGTTGAGGTTGAATTGATGTTCGGTTGCTTTTTTTGCTTTATAATAACAGCAATAAAAGGAAAAGTAGGAGGAATAACAAAAATGAGTGAAGCGCTGAAGCCTGAAAAACGAAAAATCGGCTTTTTCACAGTACCAAACATCCTTACGCTTGTCAGACTTTGCCTGATACCTGTTATAATATACGTATATTGCTTCGAGCAGATGTATATTTTGACTGCGTTGCTTGTAATTCTGTCGGCGGCAACTGACGTAATAGACGGTATCATAGCAAGACACTTTAATCTTGTAAGCGATGTCGGAAAAATACTTGACCCTATAGCAGACAAGCTTACCCAGCTTGCAGTGCTTATCTGTCTTATAACACAATTCGGGTGGTATATGCTGATACCGGCGGCTCTCCTTGTCGTAAAGGAAGTGTTTGCGGGTATCGTTGTGCTTGTCGCAATAAATAAAACGGGAGAGGTCACGTCGTCGGTATGGCACGGAAAGCTGACCACCGTCCTTTTGTACTTAGTTATGGGTCTCCATATAATTTGGCCGAAAATGCCTGTAACTCTGTCGTATATACTTGTTATCATGTGCGTGGCGGTTATGATAATGTCGGCGATCCTTTATGCTGTCCTGATGTTCGGACGCATAAAAAGAGCAAAGAAAGATTGATTTTTTGAGGTAGAGAAATGTCTAAAGCATATATTTTTTATAATCCCCTGGCAGGACACGGCAAGGGTAAAGACGCGGTCGAGTCGGTAAAAGAATTTGTTAAAGACGAAATAGTCGTTTGCGATATGACACGCTCCGATACATACGAGGAGCATCTGTTTTCCATGAAGGAGGACGACTATATGATACTCTGCGGCGGCGACGGAACGCTGAACCGCTTTATAAATCTTACGGAGGATATAAATATCAAAAATGATATTCTGTACTACCCTACGGGAAGCGGAAACGATTTTGCTTATGATCTCGGTAAAAAATACGGAGACGAGCCCTTTTCAATAAAGGAGTATATGCAGGATCTTCCTACGGTTACGATAAACAATAAGACATACAGATTTATAAACGGAGTAGGGTACGGCATAGACGGATATTGCTGTGAGGAGGGTGACCGTCTTAAGTCAATTTCAGATAAGCCGGTAAATTACACCTCAATAGCTATTAAGGGACTTCTTTTCAAATACAAGCCGACATCTGCGAAGATAACGGTTGACGGTGAAACGCACAGCTACAAAAAGGTCTGGATAGCTCCTACAATGAACGGACGCTACTATGGCGGCGGAATGATGCCGACACCCGACCAAGACAGAAAGTGCGAAGGTAAAGCGCTCTCTGTAATGGTGTTCCACGACACAAGTAAGCTGAAAACTCTTATGATTTTTCCGAAGATATTTAAGGGTGAACATATAAATCATAAGAAGGCTGTGGACGTTTTCAAGGGCCACGAGATAACAGTAGAATTTGACAGCCCGAGAGCGCTTCAAATAGACGGAGAGACTGTACTTGGTGTAACCTCCTACACAGCAAAATCAGAGCTTCCCGTCTCATCAAATGCATAAAAGTCAGATAAAAAGCAATTCTAAACGAACCGCCTGAGACAGTGCCGATAGTACGATCTTAGGCGGCTTGCTTTTTTGTCGCTTTTGAGATTCACAAAAAATTTAAATTTTTGTGAAGTATTGACATGGATGTGGTAGAATAAATCCAAGTACATAAAATTACGGTGTGCTAATGAAAGGAGAGATTCTATGAAAAGATTAATTGCACTTATACTCTGTATAGTTATGTGTATTCCTCTGTTTGTTGCTTGTGATTCCGACGAACCGGAGGACAAATCGAAGGATGATGCCGCTTCGGAATCATCGACAGCTTCTACCACGACAGGTTCGGTGGAAACAGGATCGGTGAGCACAGATGATGAAACCTCAAAGAAAACCGAGTATCAGGATATTGCCAAAAACGATTGGGGCGGATTTCAATTCAAAGTATACTATATGGATGATTATACAGGAGGCGTAAGTAAAGATTTCGTCTGCGATACTCCTAACGGCGATATTCTTAACGATCAGGTCTATCAGCGCAACACCATGGTTGAGAACGATTACAATATAGATATTTTTGTTGAAACATACTCCGATGTCCTGATTATGAAACTTTGCTTCAAGCACATCATACGTCCGGATGGACAGAAGGTGACTACAATATGGTCATCGGATATGGAAGAAGAACGCTTCCGTTCAGTCTTAAGGGCTATATGGCAGACCTTGCATCATACGATGAGATAAATTTATATAAAGACTATTGGGAACAGGGATACGTAGAGGAGCTTATGATAGAAGATTCTCTTTATACTGTTACAGGTGATATAAGCGTGACTGATCAGCTTGCACCTCAGTCTATGTGCTTCAATAAAAGCTTGTTTAAAGAGCAGGGTCTTGAAGAGCCGTATGATCTTGTAGAACGTACGAGTGGAGTATTGATAAGCTTCTCGAGTATATGGATGGCTTTGCTCAAGACTATGACGGATACGATTGGGAAGTAGACCGTTTCGCCATCTCCGGTTGGGGAACCGAATGCTCGTACGGAATCTTTTACGGTACCGGATTTAAATACGGAAAAAATGACGGAGAAACTATAACTTTGGACTTTGACCGTGACTTCCTTGACGATGTTATTGATAAGACTCTTGAGGTTTGGAGTAAGAACCAGTCATATTTTATAGACACAGGAAAGCCTGAAGATCACCATATGCCTCACAAAGTATTTTCTGAAGGACGCGGACTTTTCTGTGATCTTACGCTTTCTAAGATCTCTATGTTTTTCTCTAACATGGAGGACGATTACGGAATTGTTCCCGAACCGATGTTTAATGAAGAGCAGGGAGAATATTTTTCATATACCGGATATACGATTCCAATGGTGACGATTCCTGCAACCGACCCGAATCCCGAACGTACTGGAAATATTATCGAAGCGCTTTGCGCTGCATCGGCAGACGTTGTTATTCCAAAAATGTACGAGATAGTAACAAAAATTCAAAATGCTCGCGACGAGGAATCAGCAGAAATGGTAGACATAATCTGCATCTTCTTATCTGCGTAAACATTTAGGTACAGCTGAAACCGCACTTGAAAATTATATCGAATCTTACGAAAAGTTGAAGAAATAACCAATATTTCCGACAGCTCAATTAGGGGCTGTCGGATTTTTTTTGTTAAAGCATATTATTTCATTTATTCTTATTGACAAATATTTAGAATTATAGTAAAATTTATATAGTATCATTTTCGCCGTTTGTTGAAATTATCGGCGATATATAAGAAATCAAAAAGGGGTAAAAACTATGTATTTTAAAAAAGCATTGCCGATCTGGCCGGAAGGTCACAGCAAAGAAATGAATTCACAGGCAACCTTTCGCACAACGGTTCCTGATCTGACAGGAACATCACTTTACATAACGGCGGCTACGTATTTTCAGCTGTTTGTAAACGGTAAGTTTGTGCATTACGGTCCTGCCAGAACCGCAAAAGCTCATGCAAGAGTAGACGTACTTGAACTTGGCAAATACAATAAAGAAAACGGCAACGAGATAGTCATTCACGTTGCGGGATACTACAATAACTGTCTCTCGCTCGTAAGAATGCCGTCCTTTTTGCGCGCCGAGCTTCGTGATTCGAACGATAACGTTATCGTAGCCACGGGTGAGCACGCATTTAAGGCGTTTATCAGAAACACACGCGTACAGAAGGTTATGCGTTATTCAAGGCAGAGAAACTTCAGCGAGGTATATGATTTCGCTCAGGTAGACATGCCCTGCAAGGTTGAAGCGGTAAACTATCCCACGACCCTTCTGCCGAGAAGATCTCCGATGCCATTGTATGAAGAGTTCAAGCTTGACGAGGCGGCGACGTACGGTAAATATGAATATGACGAGAAGGCAAAGATAAGGAAATCTCCATATAATGATAAAGAGATCCTTCGCGGACCTCTCGGCGGATTCCTCTATGAAGAGATGGAATATTTGCCGTATCAGTATATTCAAAAGTGTAAAATAAAAATGAGCGGCGACTCTGCAAAGCTTCCCACATCGCTTTCTGCCGGAGAATATGTTGTACTTGATTATAAACAGGTACAGGCGGGATTCTTTAAGAATTTTATGGAAGCCACAGAGGACTCTGAGGTTATCCTTGTTCATTCGGAATACAGTGATGCCGAGTATTTTGTGCCTCAAAGACAGACGAGCCTAAATACAATTGAATATATACTTCCTGCTGGCAAGGAATACGAGCTTCTTTCGTTCGAGCCCTACGTTTTCAGATATGTCATAATTGCGGTCAAAAAGGGAAGCATTAAGCTGAATTATGCAGGATTCGTTTCGTTTGAGTATCCCGACGTCGGACTTCGTGAAGAAAAGTTTGACGATCCCGAGCTTGATCTTATATGGAATGCTGCAAAGCGCTCGTTTATTCACAATGCGGTCGATATTTATATGGACTGTCCCTCTCGTGAGCGTGCGGGTTGGCTTTGTGACAGTTACTTTACCGGCAAATCGGAGTACTACTTTACCGGTAAGACGCTTGTTGAGGATGATTTCGTTGAAAACTTCGTGCTTCGTCCCGACGATGACCCTGCAAATGATCCTGAGGACTATACCCGCGGAATTATGCCTAAGGGAATGATTCCTATGACTTATCCTACAAGCGATCCGCTGTTCATTCCGCAGTGGGCAATGTGGTACGTTCTTGAGGTGGACGAGTATCTTAGAATCAGAAATCGGGAAGCTGACCCCAAGAAGTTCCACAAGATAGTTGGCGGACTTCTTGATTTCCTTAAGAAATACGAAAACGAGAACGGAATGCTTGAAAAGCTCCCGGGTTGGAACTTCGTTGAGTGGTCGAAGTGTAACGATTGGGTTCAGGACGTGAACTATCCGACAAACTTCCTTTATGCAGAAACGCTTGAAGCGGCAGGCAGGATCTTTGGTGAAGCGGAAGCATATAAGCAAAGAGCAGACGAGCTTCGCGCAAAAACTGCAGAGCTTAGCTTTAACGGTGAGTTCTTTGTTGATCACGCTATCAGAAACAAGGAAACGAAAGTGCTTGAAAATTGCGCTGATATTTCCGAGACCTGTCAGTACTACGCGCTTCGCTTCGGTAACGTTGATCTTGAAGATCCTAAGTACGCAACGCTTAAGAACGCTATATATAACGTATTTGGACCGAATCGTGCTGACGATCAGTATCCCGAAATCGAAAAGGCTCAGCCGTTTATAGGTATGTACGTAAGAATGGAGACACTGCTCCGTCTTGGCCTTTACGATATGCTGATTGATAACATAAGAGGTTATTTCAGATATATGGCAGAGGAGACCGGAACACTTTGGGAGTACCCGATACACAAGGGCTCGGAGGACCACGGCTTTGCTTCTTACGCGGCGTATGTAATGGCAAAGGCTACAGGAAAAATAAAAGACTGATATACGTGAGAATTATCTCCTATGGCAGAATGGAAACATCTGCCATAGGAGAATCTTTTATTATACGGTTATATAATAATATATAATATTTGTTTTTTCTATTGAAATAGACAAATATTTATGATATAATAATGCGTATATGTGAAAAGATCTCCCGCGTTTTTCGGGAGATCTCGCAATCAGTTCTCTGAACTTTGACAGTCTTGAAGCTTTTCTGAAGCTTTTTCAGCTTTTTTGACAGCCTTCACGGCGCTTTTTTCGGCTCTGTGTGACGCAAGCTCAACACGTGCGACAGCCTTTGCGTTTTTGACAAGTGCTTTTTCAGCCTTTATGAGCGCACGTTGGCTCTTTATGCAGTTTTTTGCCGACTTTATATCGCACCTTGATTGACAGATATTTCTTTTGTTTTCGTCAATAGTGCTTTTTGCGGCTTTTATTCTTGCTTTTGACTCTGCCTTGACCCTTTCGGCTATTTGTCTTTTTGTGGGAGAACCGTATCGTTCTGTCATTGTGTTTTCCTCTCGATTCTACTTATTTTTTGGGAATATCCCTTCATTTTTGTAGTATGTGACAAAAGCGAGAAAAATATTTATAAAAATTTATTTCATACAACTATTGCATTTTTATAAAAAATAATGTATAATTATTCATACAATCTTTTTGCGGAGGATAAATGACCGAAGGAACGGTCTGTTAGTGCAAATATGAAAAGAGTATTTATTGACGGAAGCGCCGGAACGACCGGACTTCGAATAAACGAAAGACTTTCCGAAAGAAACGACATAGAGGTTGTCGTTTTGCCGGATGAAATAAGGAAAAATGCCGAGGCAAGACGCGAGGCGCTCAATTCCTGTGACGCTGCGTTTTTGTGCCTGCCTGACGATGCGGCACGAGAAGCCGTGGCAATGATAGAAAATCCGAACGTAACTGTAATAGATACGTCAACGGCGCACAGAACTCTTGATGGATGGGCATACGGCTTTCCCGAGCTTTCGGATGAATACAGAATGAATATATGCAGTTCAAAACGTATAGCCGTCACAGGATGTCACGCAAGCGGATTTATCGCGCTTGTTTATCCTCTGATAGAGGCGGGTGTTTTGTCAAAGGATGCGTTGCTCAGCTGTTTTTCTCTCACGGGATACAGCGGCGGCGGCAAAAAAATGATTGCAGATTACGAAAACACAGAACGAAATAAACGTCTTGATGCACCGTGTCAGTACGGTCTTGCACAGACTCATAAGCATCTTCCCGAAATGAAAAAAATATCGGGACTTGCAAACGAACCGATATTCTGCCCGATAGTTGCGGATTATTATTCGGGAATGGAAGTAACGGTTCCGCTGTTTGCCGAGCAGGTGTCTGTCGGGGTTGAAGATATACGCGACATATACCGAGGCAAATACAACGGAAAGATAGTCAAGTATTTTGATACTATGGACGAGAACGGACAGCTTTCGGCAAACATAATGTCGGGCAAGGACGGAATGCAGATAACAGTCTGCGGAAATAAAGACCGAATACTTCTTGTGTCTCGCTTTGACAATCTCGGAAAGGGTGCATCGGGCGCGGCAATACAGTGTATGAATCTTTCATTCGGTATTGACGAAACGACTGGACTTGACCTTTAAAAATACCGGTTAATAAAAATTCAAATAAAAAGATTTAAGAAAGAAGGACGAATAAATGAATTACATAGAAGGCGGCGTTTGTGCTGCAAAGGGTTATATCGCGAACGGACTTCACTGCGGAATAAGAAAAAATCATTCTAAAAAGGACGTAGCGCTTATTGTCAGCGAGGTAAGAGCGAGCGCGGCGGCGGTATATACGCAGAATCTTGTCAAGGGGGCACCTCTCGCGGTTACAAAAAAACACCTTGAGGACGGTTACGCAAGAGCTGTAATTTGTAACAGCGGAAACGCAAACACCTGTAACGCAAACGGAATCGAGATAGCAGAGGGAATGAGCGCACTCGTTTCAAAGGCTACGGGGATTTCTGCAAGTGATGTTATCGTTGCGTCAACCGGCGTTATAGGACAGCCTATGACTCTTACTCCGTTTGAGAACAGCATAGACGCGCTTTGCGGCGGGTTGTCAGCGGATAACGGAAAAGCAGCGGCTGAGGCTATTATGACGACCGACACAAAGGCAAAAGAGGTCGCGGTAAGCTTTAATATCGGTGGCGTTGAGTGTAAGATAGGCGGAATTGCCAAGGGCTCGGGTATGATACATCCGAATATGGCGACAATGCTTGTGTTCGTTACGTCGGACGTCGCTATCAGTAGTAAATTGCTTCAGAAGGCTCTGTCCGAGGACGTAAAGAACACCTTTAATATGATAAGCGTTGACGGAGACACGTCTACCAACGATATGGTTACGGTTATGGCAAACGGACTTGCCGGTAACAAGGAGATAACAGAGGAAGGCGCAGACTTTGAGACGTTCTGTAAGGCTCTTAATATGGTAACGCGTAAGCTATGCCGTATGATAGCCGCAGATGGGGAAGGTGCTACAAAGCTTCTTGAATGTAAGCTAAACGGCGCGGCTGACGAAAAGACCGCAAAGACTGTTGCAAAATCGGTTATTTGCTCGTCGCTTGTAAAGGCGGCTATGTTCGGCTCGGATGCTAACTGGGGACGTGTGCTTTGCGCTATCGGATACAGCGGTGCTAACGTCGATGTAAATAAAGTAGATGTCGCGTTTGCATCTGCCGCAGGAAAGATAGACGTATGTAAAAACGGCGCAGGCGTTGATTTTTCCGAGGATATAGCCAAGAAGATACTGCTTGAAAACGAAGTGCAGATATGCGTTGAGCTTAATTCCGGCGATTTCTCGGCTGAGGCTTGGGGCTGTGACCTGACCTACGATTACGTAAAGATAAACGGCGATTACCGCACTTGATTAAAGTAAGGAAAATACGGACAATGAATAACGAATTTACCAATATAGAACGTGCAGAGGTGCTGACTCAGGCGCTTCCTTATATAAGACGCTATACCGGCAAGACCGTCGTTGTAAAATACGGCGGTAATGCAATGATAAACGAGGACCTAAAGCAGCAGGTCATGGAGGATATAGTTCTTCTGTGGCTTATAGGTATTAAGGTAGTGCTTGTCCACGGCGGAGGCCCCGAGATAAACGAAATGATGTCAAAGCTCGGCAAAAAGCCCGAATTTGTTGACGGACTTCGCGTAACCGACAAAGAGACCGTCGATATTGTTCAGATGGTTCTTGCCGGTAAGGTAAACAAAACACTTGTCAACCTTATCGAAAAGAAGGGCGGAAAGGCTGTAGGAATTTCGGGTATGGACGGTCAGCTTATCAAGGCTGAAACCAAGGACGAGCGTCTCGGATACGTTGGAAAGATTACAAAAATAAATATTTCACCCGTGACAGACCTGCTTGATATGGGTTATATTCCGGTTGTTTCGACTCTCGGCTGTGACTCGGACGGAAACGCATACAATATAAACGGTGACACCGCCGCGGCTCATATCGCAGGTGCGCTTGAAGCCGAAAGACTTATAATGATGACCGATATCGCAGGCATACTTGAGGACAAGGACGACCCCTCGACGCTTATTCCCGAGGTAACTGTCAGCGAAGCTAAGGAGCTTTATAAAAAGGGAATAATTTCGGGTGGAATGATACCTAAGGTAGAGTGCTGTATTGAGGCTATAAACAAAGGTGTAAAGAACGTTATTATAATGGACGGCAGAGTGTCGCACTCCATACTTATGGAGCTTTTGACAGACGAAGGTGCTGGTACTATGGTTACACGAGGTTAATATGAACGTAAAAGAATTAGATTCAAAATACGTCGCGGGCACGTATGGAAGATTTCAGGTTGAGATAGTTTCGGGTAAAGGCTCGATAGTTTATGACGAAAACGGAAAAGAATATATAGATATGGGCTCGGGCATCGGCGTTACGGCGTTCGGCCTTTGCGACGACGAATGGGTTGCGGCGGTAACGGCACAGCTAAATAAGCTTCAACACATGTCAAATCTGTACTATACTGAGCCGTGCGCGAGACTTGCACAGCTTCTTTGCGAAAAGAGCGGAATGAGCAAGGTGTTTTTCGGCAATTCCGGAGCGGAAGCGAACGAATGTGCGATAAAGGTAGCGAGAAAGTATGCCGCAGAGAAAAAAGGCGAGGAATATTATAAGATAATAACACTCGAAAACAGCTTCCACGGCAGAACGCTCACAACACTCGCCGCAACGGGTCAGGAGCATTTTCATAAGCTTTTCACACCGCTTACCGACGGATTTATACACGCGCCTGCAAACGATATAGACGCACTAAAAAAAGCGGTCGCGGAAAATAAAGTTGCCGCTATAATGATGGAATGCGTTCAGGGTGAGGGCGGAGTGCTTCCCGTAAACGAAGATTTTGTAAAAGCAGCGGCAGAGATAGCAGAGAAAGAAGACAAGTCGGATCGTAGCCATG
>JAZNPQ010000056.1:0-4176 GCA_045589735.1 Eubacteriales bacterium
TAATTGGTTTAACCTATGTGCTTATGAGTCTTTCACCGACTGCTCGGGCGCAATCGGTGAGGGATAGCACGGAGCATATCACGTAGTGCGCGCATTCACCTTAAAGCAACATCTTCAACCGACGCGCACTCCTCGTCGCTCACGCAGTCGCGGGCTCAAACGCTCGCATCACGCGGCGTTCTCACTGCGCGACACGAAAGAATAATATAAATTTTAAAATTTTTGAACAGATAATATTGCTATTATGTCGCGTCGTGAGTGTGTCCGAACGGTAACACACGAGCCGCGACTGCGGTAGAGAGATGTTTGCGCCTTGCGCAAACTCAACAGGATTTGCGCGAAGCGCATATCCGATAGTCAGAGGCGCCGCAACCTTATTTCACTCACGGTAAGACCTCCGACCTCGACGCGTAAAGTTTCGTATAAAACCTCAAAGCTTGACACGGTCAAGCTTTGAAAGATAAACAAAAACTCAAAACAAGCCCCATTTTTGAAGTTTTTTGAAGATTCTTAAGGAACTTTTTGCAAAAAGTTCCTTAAGCGGGTGTGGGCAGAGCCCACGTATCAACACACCGATAAATCAAAATTTGAAATAAGAAATAAAAAAACAAAAAGCACAGCGTAACGGCGTATGGGCGTGTTGATATCATAAGCTTGATATTCCGCTCCAAACAAAAATACACTGTGCGATATGTAAACAAGGACAGACCTATTGGCCCATGGCCCTACCTTGCGAAAAACATTATAGCATAAACTTTCAGATTTGTAAATCATCATTTTTAACGATTTTTGAGAAGATTTTTGGGCAATAAAACCATATCATAGAATTTATCCCACATCGGCTTGATATATTTTGTCACTTTTTGACGAATTGGCGGTTAAAACACCGACAAAAAGCAAAATGTCGGGATAAGTGACCCGACAAATGAAGAATATTTTATTTTGTTCAAAAATATCTTCAAAAATAAAAAAATCCTCTTGACAAGCGTTGAGGAATGAGGTATAATATAAAAACGCGAGGCAAAAGCCGAGCGAAACGGAGAAGTACCCAAGGGGTGAAGGGGGCAGTTTGCTAAACTGTTAGCTCGGGCAACCGGGGCGCGGGTTCGATCCCCGCCTTCTCCGCCAGAAAAAAGCACTTGCGAAAGCAAGTGCTTTTTTCAACGAAATTTGCCCTTCAGGCAAGTGAAATCGCTTCGCGGTGAAATAGTTGCTTCGCAAATGTGAAATGTTCGCCAACGCGAACGTGGCAAATTTCATTTCACATCGAACGAAGTGAGATATTTCACAATTTTCGCAAGAAAATTATTTCACATTCGCCGCAAGGCGAATATTTCACTCAAAAACGCGAGAGTTTAAATCTCTAATACAAAAGCGCGAAAATATCTTTTTTACACCAAATCATAAAAAAACCACTTGTTATTATCTCAATATAGTGTTATAATAATTACGATTGTTAGAATTACTAGCGAGGTATTTATCATATGAACAAAAATACTGTTGTTTCAAAGCTTACCGACGGAACTCTTGACGGTACTCTCCTTGCTCTTTACGGCGAGGCTATGCCGCAGCGTCGCGAGCGTCTTATATCACTTGCCGAAAAGTTCTACGATACCTACGGTCATGAGGACGTCTCTCTTTTTTCTGTTCCCGGTCGCTCGGAGCTTTCGGGAAACCACACGGACCACAACAAGGGCAGAGTCATAGCCGCGTCTATAGACCTTGACATAATCGCGGCGGCGACTCCGCGCGAGGACGGTATTATTCGACTTAAAAGCGAGGGCTTCCCCGAGGACGTTGTCGATATAAACACCTACACGACACCCGACGCGTCTCTTTTCGGACGCTCGGCGTCGCTTATCGCGGGAATGGTAGATGGCTTTCGCAAGAAAGGCTACAGTGTCGGTGGATTTGACGCATATACCACGTCGAACGTACTCAAGGGCTCGGGACTTTCATCGTCCGCGGCGTTTGAGGTCATGATAGGTAATATTCTAAATTATCTTTACAACGACGGAAAAATAGACAACACCGAGATAGCAAAGCTCGCGCAGTACGCCGAGAATGAATTTTTCGGTAAGCCGTGTGGACTTATGGATCAGGTCGCTTGCGCGTCAGGCGGTATCGTTGCCATAGATTTTGCGGATACGTCGGCTCCCGTCATAAGAAAAATCGATTTTGACCTCTCGGGTGCAGGCTACAGACTTTGTATCGTCGATACCGGCGGAAGCCACGCCGACCTTACCGACGATTACGCCGCGATACCTGCCGAAATGAAAGCTGTCGCGGCTCATTTTGGCAAGAGCTGTCTGCGCGAGACCGACGAGAATGAGGTTTTTTCTGCAATACCCGTACTTCGTGAAAAGCTCGGTGACAGAGCGGTTTTGCGCGCGCTTCACTTCTTTTCTGAAAACAAACGGGTAACAGAACAGACCGAGGCGCTGCTCGGCGGAGACCTTGACGGCTTCTTCTCGGGTGTCATAGCGTCGGGTCGTTCGAGCTTCTGTTATCTTCAGAATGCCTACGCCGTCAAGGACGTTAAGGGACAGGGCGTACCGCTTGCCGTAAATCTTTGCGAGAGATATCTAAAAGACATAGGCGGCGCGTTCAGACTTCACGGCGGCGGATTTGCGGGAACAGTTCAGGCATACGTACCCGCAGACGCGACCGACGGCTTTAAGACGCTTCTCGAATCGGTGTTCGGCGAGGGCTCGTGCTATATTCTCCGCGTACGCCGCGACGGCGCAATAAAAATAATTTAAAGATGTCAAAAAAAACAAAATACGCAATAATATTAATAGTAAATTTCGTCGTGATGTTCGCGCTGTACCTGCTTTTTGTACGGCTGTCGGCAACCGTGACGTTTATCGTATACAGCACGGTATTCGCGGGATTTTCGTTCACGTACGTTATATATAACCGAGGATTTTCACGCAACAAGGTGACGCTCGATATGCTGCCGGACGAGTGGCCGCCCGAAAAAAAGACGAATTTTATCGAGGACGCGAAAAGAAGAATTGAAAAGTCAAAATGGATGCTCACGGTGATAGTGCCGTTTATAGGTATATACGCCTACGAGCTGATTGATATTTTCGTAGTTCCGACAGTCGTGAAGTTTTTAGAGAGCTGATATGGAGCATATAAAAATAGTGTCGCTTTATTCGGGTTCGTCCGGTAATTCGACCCTGATAGAGACGAGGGACGGCTCTCTTTTGATAGACGCGGGCAAAAGCGCGCGCTCGTTGACGAGTGCTTTACGGCAGGTCGGAAGCGATGCGTCAAGCATAAAGGCGGTGTTCGTAACGCACGAGCATACAGACCACATAAGCGCGCTTGAGGTATTTTTAAAGAAAAATCCGATACCCGTACATATAACCGCGCCGTCGGCTATGTCAGTACATTCGCCCGAGGGCTCAAGGCTCAGAGCAGCGCTCCGCGTTCACCCACCGATATTTACCGAAAGAGTTGGAACACTGACGGTCGCGTCGTTTCCACTCTCTCACGATAGCGGAATGTGTGTCGGATACAAAATCACGACAGACGACGGCTATTCTTTTGCCATTGCTACAGATACGGGATACGTGACCGAGACAATGATAAACGAAATGACCGGCTGTGACGCCGTAGTGATAGAAAGCAATCACGACGTCGGTCTGCTGAGCGTGGGTCCTTATCCTGCAGAGCTGAAAAGAAGAATAATGTCGAGAAGAGGACACCTCTCTAACGAGGACTGCGCGTGCTTTGCAAAGCGGCTTGCCGAAAGCGGAACAAAAAGCTTTATGCTTGCGCACCTGAGCCGAGAGAACAACCGACCCGAATTTGCGCTCTGCTCCGCAAAAAAGGAGCTGTCGGACTTTTCCGATGTACGTATTTGCGTCGCAAAGCCCGAAGCGGAAACGGTTCTTGTGGATATTTGAGCAGGTAAATTGGGATTTATCGCACTGACAGCGCGAAGAGTTTGAAGGTTTTTGCGTCGCTTTTTGCAAAAAGCGACCGCTGCTCCAGCGCGCGTGCGCTGGTCGCCTCCGCAGAGGCGAAACTCCCCCACGGCGTGTTCTTTTTTGCCAAGCTTTTTTCTTTGCGCCTTTTGCCACAAAGAAAAAAGCGGGTGAAAACAGCGGAAAAGCATCGCTTAGGACGGGGAACCCCCCACTTGTGTGGTTCCCCGAACCCCTC